>JASFPT010000092.1:0-13331 GCA_050115795.1 Desulfobacterales bacterium | reverse complement strand
TCCCTCCCGGATTTCACTCAGTTTCATGAGCTCATCCGGTACTGGTCCGGTGTCGAAGGGCGCCGGAATCTTCATCGGGGTCGATGGGCCGCACCACCACCTTTTGGGCCAGGCCCCTGCCGAGCACGAATCGGTGGAAATCGCTGGCCACCACCACCTGGCCGGAACTGTGGTTGGTGATCACCTCGATGGTGTCTCCCACCCGCAGCCCCATGGTCATCAACCGCATCCTGGCGCTGGCACCACCGGTGAACTCCTCGATCTGCAGACGCTCCCCGGCGCGGGCTGCAGACAGCGTCATTCCCTGGACGCGTTCCTTGAGGCAGTCGGCACAGATTCCGTAGATTTCCATACGATGCTGAAGCATGTGAAAGCCGTGGTTTCGGGCGATTTGCAGCTGCAAAGCCTCCAGCGTGTCGTCTTCAAATTCGATGATGTTTCGACACTTGGTGCAGACCATGTGGTCGTGGTGCTGACCCAGATGGCGGTGCTCGTAGTAGACTTCACCGTTGTCAAAGGTGTTTTTCTGGGCGAAACCGAAACGGCACATCAATTTGAGCGTGTCGAGGATAAAATCCGGCTCAAAGTTCGTTCCCTGCTTTTCCAGAATACGGGCCAGCCCACTGACCGTCACGTGCCGTTCGGTCTGAAGAAACCCCTCCAGAATCCGGAACCGGTCCTCGAACCGGTCGACCTGCTCCTGCTGGAAAAGCTTCTTGAACTGATCTTTTTCGTGTTTGTGGATCTGCTTCATATCGGCCTGATTCCGTCTCCTGTTCGCGCGTCAAGATAAGGCCCCGGTTTGCGGGTGTCAAACGATCGGTCAGCGGCTGTGGCCCGGAATCGTGTATGTGGTGCATGAGCCGGAGGAGCAGTTTCTCGTGGTCGCCTGCGCTGCGCCCGAGCCCCCGGAATCTCCCATCGCATGCCGGGTGGCACTGATCACCCGTTCGAACTGGTCCGACTGGCAGCGGGGGCAGCAGATGTCGTCTTTTTCCTGGGAATTTCGAACCAGAATCTCGAAAATATCGTTGCATTTCGAGCATTTAAATTCATAAATCGGCATTTGGATCTCCTTTGTGGGATTCGGTAATGCAAGGCAGCCGACAGGATTCCGATCCGTCCTGTCGCTTTGAAATAACATTTTAGCAAATCAAATTTTTGACTGTGCGTCAATGGTCGGTTTCTCCGCTTCAGGGCGCCGGCCGGCCGGCAGCCGCATCGCAAAACAGGCGCCCGGGCCGTCAATGGGTATCACCATCAGATTCCCGCCGTGGCGCCTGACGATTTCGTGGCTGAGATAGAGCCCAAGCCCGGTGCCCTGCCCCGGCGGTTTGGTCGTGAAAAACGGTTTGAAGATGTCGTTGTGGTGACGAGGCTCGATGCCGGGGCCCGTATCGGTGCAGGTAAATTCAACCTCGCCGGTGGCCGGGCGGCCTGCGGTTTGCAGCCGGATTCGACCCCGGCCCGGTCCCACTGCCTGGATGGCGTTTTTTACAAGGTTGAGGACGACTTGGCCCAGGTTCGAAGCGTTTCCCACGATGGGGGGCAGATCCGGGGCCAGAAGCCGCTCGATGTCGATCTGCAGATGCTTGTGGTGGTTGAAAAGCAGCCGCAACGTATCTTCGATAACCGCATTCAGGTCGACCGTCTCGGTGTAGGCCTGGTTCTGGCGGGACAGCCCCAGAAGGCTTCTGACAATGTCCCGGGCACGTCCCAGCTCCCGGTCGACAAACGCCAGGTCGTCGGCCAGGTCTCCCTCCGGATCGCAGGCGGCAGTGCCGGTCAGATCTTCGCAAACGGACTGCACCAGGCTCTTGGCGCTGGCCAGCGGATTGTTCAGCTCGTGGGCGACACCGGCCACCAACTGGCCCAGGGCGGCCAGGCTCTCGGAACGGATGAGTTGATCCAGGGTGCGCTCTTTTTCGGCAAGGGCCGATTCCAGCTCCCGGGTCCGTTCGTCGACCTTTTGCTCCAACTCGCGGTTGAGTGTCTTCAGTCGTCGGCAGGAGCGTGCGTTTTCCAGGGCCAGGGCTGTCTGCCCGGCCAGGGTTTCCAGCAGGTCCACATCCTCCGGTGAATAGAGCCGCCCGGAGGTTCTTGGCCCCAACAGCAGCAGCCCCGCCGGACCGCTGCCAAACGACAGGGGGAGGGCGACTTCGGCGCCGACGGCATCCATTGCCTGCCGCAGTTTGCAACGGGCGCCGCCGGAGGCGGTTCCGGCGATCCGACTGCGAAGAATCGGCCGACGGCTTGCCGATGCGCACCGGACCAGAATCGAGATGGCCGCCGGGGCGGGCCGTTGCATCGGATGCGTTTTTCCCGCCTGCACGGTCACAGGGCAAAGTGCCGCCGAAGACGCCTCCCGGTCCAGCAAGGCCCAGGTCTCCACCTGAAGGGCGTGTTGAAGAACATCGCCGATGGTGCGGCCGATCCGATCGGCATCGAGCACCGCAACGATTTTCCGGCTGACCGATTTCAAGGTTCGACGAAAGTCGTAACTTTTGCGGAAAAAGCGACGGTCCACGGCTCTGCGGACCCGGTCCCGTACAGGGCCGATGACCAGGGCGGCGGAAAAAAACAAAACGATCGGGAACCAGACCCGGCCGGGATCCGCCCGCCCGTTCAGCAGGGCGTCGGTGACCACCAGCAGCAGAGCAAAGCCCGCCGTCAGCAGAACCGAGACCAGAGAATGAAGCAGCCCCTTTTCGATCAGAAAACCCATGTCCAAAAGATCGTGCCGGAACAACCCCACGGCAAATACGATCAAGGGGATAAAGCTCAAATTCCCCGGCGGATAGACCTCCAGCCCGAGGATCGGCAAGACATTCAGCCCATTTAAAAAACCCATCACGCCAAATCCCAGAAGGAGGTACTGGAGGCGGTTTTTTTTCTCCGGTCCCGGTTCTGCTTTCATCGCCCGATACAGCAGCGACAGAACATAGACGGTGACCCACAGGCCGCCGAAGCCGAAGATCGGATAGAGCAGCCCGGCCCGGGCAAAGTATCCGTAAAAGTGCAGTTCCATCGAGGCGATGTACCATTTGGTCGGGACAAGGAACATCAGGGCGGCGGAAAGTCCGTAGGCAGACCATTCGAGCCACTTCCGGTTTCGAATATCCAGGTAGGTGTGAAAAAACTGGATGTACAGCGGAAGGGAAAAGACGAGCAGCAAGTGGTCGGCCCGGCTGACGGACAGGGCGGCAGCCGCCGACCGACTGTGAAAGGCATAGACGATGTCGAGGTTCAGAATCACCCCGAGCAGGCAGATGACCAGAAACAGCCGGTTGCCCCGGCTGCGGGATGCGCGGGGAACCGTCACCGCGGCCAGGACCATAAAACAGCTCAGCGTCAGTATCGCGGGGATGCTGTAAGGGTTGAAACCGTTCATGTCCCCTCCTTTTTACCGGCATCGGCCCCGCCCCGATGTCCGGCCAAGGGTCAAAACGGCGGCATCGCCGCCTGCTGCCGTCGGCCTCCAGCGACGGCAGCCGTCTTTCGGCGTGCTGCAACGGTGGCACGGATTTTCCGTTTTTCTTTTTCGACCAAAGAAGAAAGCCTCGGGTTTGTTTCGAACCGGACCGCACGGGAACGTCTGTGTGGCGCAAACGGCAAAGGGTCAGGAAGCGGCGCTTCAGGCGGATTTTCGAATCAGCTCGCGGGCGTGCTCCAGGGTCGTCCGGGTGATGTTCTCGCCACCGAGCATCCGGGCGAGTTCTTCGATTCGCTCGTCTCGATTCAGAGCGGTGATTCGGGTTACGGTCCGCCCGGAGACCACCTGCTTGGAAATCCGGAAATGGTGCTCACCGAACTTGGCGATCTGGGGCAGATGGGTGATGCACAGCACCTGGTGGGTGTGGGCCAGCTTCGCCAGCTTTTTCCCCACCGTTTCTGCAGCACTTCCTCCGATGCCGGCGTCCACCTCGTCGAAGACGACCGTTTCCACAAACCGGCTCGATGACAGGATGATCTTCAGGGCCAGCACCACCCGGGACAATTCCCCGCCGGAGGCGATGGCGGCCAGCGGCTTCATCTCTTCGCCCACATTCGGAGCGATCTGGAAAAAGACCCGGTCAAAACCGGATTCGGACAACTGGCGGCCGTTGAAGTTCAGCAAGGGATCTGCATCTTCGCCGGCGGGTGCCGTGTCGACGGCGACGGAAAATCGCGATTTTTCCATCTTCAAGGAGGCCAGCTCCCTCTCCACGATTCCGGACAGCGCTTCGGCAGCACGACGCCGGCGGGCCGAAAGGTCTTCGGCAGCATGGAGCAGACGGCCGCGGAGCGTCTCGATTCGGTGCTCGGTGTCGGCGATCAGCTCCGTCAGGCGCTCTTCTTGGCTCAGCTCCCGTTCGATGTCGTCCAGACGGTCGAAAACCGCTTCGAGGCTCCCGCCGTATTTTCGTTTGAGTTTGTGAAGCGCGTCCAGGCGTTCTTCGACCTGCTCCAGCCGGTGCTCGTCGATTCGAACGGTGCCCAGGTAGGCGTCCAAGTCCCGGGCGACATCTTCCAGACGGAATGCGGCGGCGGCGATCTCTTCCGCCTTGGATGACAATCCGGCGTCCACGGCGGCAGCCTTTTCAAGTCGTTTGCGCACTTCGGCAAGCCGCTCCACCACGGCGCCGCTGCTGTTGTAAAGATCTTCCACGCTGCCGTGAACCAGGGAATACAGGGCCTCGGCGTTTTTCATGCGGTTTTTTTCCCCTTCGAGGTCCTCGTCTTCTCCCGATACGATGGCGGCCCGGCGGATTTCCATCTCCTGGAAGCGGAGAAGCTCGATCCGTTCGGCCTGCTTTGCCTTTCGCTGTTCGAGCAACCGGCGCTCCCGGATGAGCGGCAGCAGCTCGTGAAAGCGCTTTCCGGTTTCCGCCCGGAGGGCCGTCAGGTCGGCAAAACGGTCAAGGATGTTCAGGTGTTCTTCTTCTTTGAGGAGGCCCTGGTGCGCGTGCTGGCCGGAAATGCTGGCCTGGTGCTCGGTAAGGTCTGCCAGCAGCTGCATCGTCGACAGCCGGCCGTTGACGTAGACCCGGTTCTGGCCGGAGCGGGAGATGATACGCCGCAAAAGCAGCTCTTCGGTGGGCTCGTATCCCTGGGCGACGAGCACAGCGGCGGCCGGGCTTTCGGGATCGATTTCAAACAGCGCTTCGAGTTCGGCCGATTCGGCGCCCGTTCGGATCAGCTTGCCCGATGCCCGGCTTCCCAGCAGCAGGTTGACGGCATTGATGATGATCGACTTTCCGGCACCGGTTTCACCGCTGAGGATCGTCAACCCCGGTGAAAATCGGATCTGCAGGTCGTCGATAATGGCAAAATTGCGGATGGAAAGTTCGCGAAGCATGGCGGTGTCAAACGCCTCTATCTTGGGCGCGGTCTGTGAAACGGGGCGGCCGCGCCGATCGACGGTTAGAAGTCCTTTTTTGCCCGTGCGATGTCGCTGCTGTCTCCCATGACAATCAGCGTGGTGCCGGCGTTGAGCTGGGATGTCGGGCTCGGGTTGAACACGAGCTCCTGCGTCGGCTCCTTGAGGCCGAGCACCAACAGGGCGTAGTGGCGGTCCAGGCCGCTTTCGGAGATCGATTTCCCGATCATCGGGCAGTGCGCCGTGATCACGATTTGGCTGATGCGCAGGTTGCCCTGGCTGGCACGAAGCATGCTGTCGAGAAATTCGACCACCGTCGGACGGATCATCTCCGAGGCGATCCGCAGGGCCCCGATAAAATTGGGAGAAACCACCCGGTTGGCGCCGGCTTGTTTCAGTTTTGGCTCCAGCTTCGGATCGGTCATGCTGCTGACGATCCGGAGGTTTTTGTTGAGCATGCGCGCGGCCATGGTGACATAGAGCGTGTCTTTGTCCGAAGGAAGACTGACGATCAGACCGGCCGCCCGCTCGATGCCGGCCCGGACCAGGTTTGCATCGTCGGTGGCGTCCCCGGCGATGCAGAACAACCCCTCTTCGGTGAGGTGTTGGGCAACGAGCGCTTCGTCCTGTTCGATGAGCACCACCGGCAGCTCGCTTCCCAACAGTTCGCCGATGATGTGGCGTCCGGTTTCTCCGCCGCCACAGACAATGTAATGATTTTCGAGATCTTGAATCCGGTCGTTCATGGTCGCTTGGGGAGCGGGCGATAGGGGATCAAAGGCGTTCGGCGCAATCGAAGAACCGATCGGTACCGGACCTGTTCTACATCAGCAACCGCCGGAGTGTAAAGACTTTTCCGGCTTTACAAACCATCCGCCATGAATTATGGTTTCGACTCAGTTTTCGGGCGGTTGAACCGGCCGCCGATTCATTCGAAGCACGGAAAGGCCCTGTTTTGCAAGATCCCCTCTGCATTGTCATTGCGACACGCAATTCCGGAAAAATCGCCGAGATCAAAGACCTGCTGACGGGACATCCTGTTCAGATCAAGAGCCTTGACGATTTCGGCCCGATCCCGGAGGTGGCCGAAGACGGCGACACCTTCGAGGAAAACGCTTACAAAAAGGCCAGCTTCACGGCCCGGGTTCTCGGTTTTCCCGCCCTTGCCGACGATTCGGGACTCATCGTCGAGGCTCTGGCCGGCCGGCCGGGGGTTCTTTCGGCACGGTACGCCGGTCAAGGGGCAACCGATGCCCAGCGCTGCGAAAAACTGCTTGCTGAAATGGCCGCCAAAAGCGATCGGCGTGCCGCTTTTGAGTGTGTCATCTCGGTGGCGGTCCCCACCGGAGAGGCGTTGACCTACGAAGCCAGATGCGAGGGGCTCATTGCCGAAAAGCCGGCCGGCAGCAAGGGGTTCGGCTACGACCCGATTTTTTTCTATCCCCCCTTGGAAAAGACATTCGCCCAGATGACCATGGCCGAAAAAAGCCGGGTCAGCCACCGGGGGCAGGCGCTCGCCGAACTTCGTGACGAGTTTGACAAGGTGCTCCAGTGGATCCGGTTGCATCTTCCGATGCCGGTGCCGTCTCCCTGCGCAGGAGAGCCGTCGTGATCGAGGAGTTGGTGTGATGAAAACCGCATCCACCATGTTCCGAAACGGAGCCTGAGCGAAATTATCGTTGAAACATACGACTGACGCCGCCCCCTTTGGAGGGCTGCTCCTGCGGGCGGTTGGATTTTTTTCGTTTTTCTCCCTGTACGTAGAAAGGATCATTTGCCATGTTTTCCAGAAACCAGGGGATCGACATCGTTCAGGAAATCGGCGGCGTCACCGACGTGGAGGGCGCCGGCCGGATCTTTTCCGAAGCGCTCGACGAGCAGCATCTGTCGCGGATCCGGACCATCGACCATCCGGGTGTGTTGACAAAGATTGCAAACGCGATCGCCATGTGCCGGCCCGACCGGGTCTATATCAACGCCGGTACGGCCGAGGACCGGCAGTTCATCCGCGATTTGGCGCTGAAAAAAGGCGAGGAGGACACGCTCCCCCTGGATGGCCACACGATCCATTTCGACCTCAAGGAAGAGCAGGGAAGGATCATCGACCGGACCTACTATATCGCCAACGAACAGGAAAAGGTCAGCTCTCTGGCCAACCGGATGGGGCGGGAAGAGGCCCTTGGCTGCGTTCGACAGAACATGGCCGGGATCATGGAAGGTCACACCATGGTCGTTGGCTTCTATCTGCGGGGCCCCATCGGGTCACCCGTGGCCAACCCCGCCCTGGAGATCACCAGTTCGGCTTACGTATCCCACAGCGCGGAGATCCTCTATCGCAACGCCTACTCGGTTTTCGACCGGGAAGTGAAGCGGCTGGGCCATTTTTTCACCAACATCCACAGCGAGGGACTCAACCGGTCCGAAGACCTTCCCGACGCCCGGGTCCTCATGGATCGGAGCTACTGGACCACCTACAGCTTCAAGTGTACATACGCGGGCAACACCCTGCTGATGAAAAAAGGAAACCACCGGTTTGCCGTGGACAAAGCCGTTTATGAGCATCGCGCCCGGGAGCTTGCCGAGCACATGTTCATCACGGGGATCGATGGGCCCGGCGGCCGCGTCACCTGGATGGCCGGGGCCGCTCCGAGCGGATGCGGCAAAACCACCACGGCCATGGCCGGCAACCACTTCATCGGGGACGATCTGGCGCAGATGTGGATCGCCGAAGACGGCACCGTCCGCTCCGTGAACCCGGAATGCGGCATTTTCGGCATCGTTGAGGACGTCAACTGGGGAGGCGACCCGAAGCTGATGGAGATCCTTCGCAAGCCCGGCCGCGAGGTGATCTGGTCCAACGTCCTCATCGACGAAGCCGGTGTGCCCCGCTGGACCGGGGATGGTGATCCGGCACCGGAAAAAGGAGTCAACTTTCAGGGCGATTGGCACAGGGGCATGACCGACGCCAACGGCAAGCCGGTCCCGATATCCCACCCCAATGCCCGCTGCACGGTCTCTTCCTCGGCGCTGGCCAACTATTCGGATCTGGCCGAAGCTGCCGAGGGCGTCGAAACCCGGGTGATCACCTACAGCGGCCGGGACAGCGACACCATGCCTCCGGTCTGGGCGGCGAAAAGCTCGGAGCAGGGGGTGGTCATCGGCGCCTGCATCGTTTCGGCGGCCACGGCCACCGAAGTCGGCGCCACCGGGGTCAAACGGGCCCCCTGGGCCAACGCCCCCTTCATTCCGGGCGCACTGGCCGACTACATGGAGGCGCAATTTCAGTTCTGGGGCAGCGCCGATATCGCAGACGGCAAACGGCCCATTCTGGCCGGCCTCAACTATTTTTTGACCGACGAAGCCCGGGGCGGGACCTCCAAAAAGCTGCTCGGCGAAAAAAAGGACGTCAAAGCCTGGCTCGGTTGGCTGGAAAGGCACGCCCACGGCGATGTTCCGGTAATCGACTCGCCCATCGGAAACCTGCCGCGATACGATGACCTCAAGAAGCTGTTCGCCGACATCATCGACAAGGACTACCCTCGGTCGCTGTATGAAAAGCAGTTCTCCCTTTATGTCGACAACATCGTCGCCCGCATCGATCTTCAGATGGAGGCCTACGGTAAGAATCCGAGTACGCCCGAGCGGTTGTTTGGGATTCTTTCCGAACAGAAAGAGGCGCTGATCGCCCTGAAGGGGACCTACGGGTCGGTGGTCACACCGGATCAGCTAATCGAGGCCTCCGGCGGCGATTGACCCTTGCGCGAATCCGTGCCGGACTCTCCAAAACCATCGATTCTTCGGGTCCTTTTCACCGGGCGCATGCTGGTCGCCTTTGTGATGGGCTTTTCCAGCGGTCTGCCCCTGTTGCTGACCCTGACCGTTCTCCAGGCCTGGATGAAGGAGGAGGGGGTCGATCTGACGGTGATCGGGGCCGTTACCCTGGTGGGGCTGCCCTACACCCTCAAATTTCTCTGGGCGCCGGTGCTGGACCGGTTCACCCTTCCCTTTCTGGGACGAAGAAGAGGGTGGCTGCTCGTCATTCAGCTCTCCCTGATGGTTTCGGTCGCAGGTCTGGGGCAGACAGACCCGCAACAGTATCCCTGGCTGGTGGCCGCGGTCGCCTTTCTGGTGACCTTTTTCAGCGCTTCCCAAGACATCGTCATCGATGCCTATCGGCGGGAGGATCTGCCCGACGCAGAACTGGGTCTCGGATCGTCCCTGTACATCAACGGCTACCGAATCGGGATGCTGCTGGCATCGGGCGGCGGTCTGATCCTCGCCGATCGGATCCCCTTTTCCGGGGTCTACCTGATTATGGCGGCCTGCCTGATTCCGGGTGTTTTCACCACGATACTGGCCCCGGAGCCGCAGCTGCCGGCGGGCACGCCGACCACTTTGCGCGAGGCGGTCGTCGATCCGCTGGTGGAGTATTTCCAAAGAAACGGGGCGCTGACGGTCCTGGCCTTTATTCTGCTCTATAAAATCGGCGATTCGATGGCCACCGCCATTACCACCCCGTTTTATCTGGAGGTGGGGTTCAGCATGACGGAGATCGGTGCCGTGGTCAAGCTGTTCGGCTTCTGGGCCACCATCGGCGGGGCCCTGGCCGGCGGTCTTGCCATGGTTCGGCTCGGCATCTACAGGAGCCTTTGGATTTTCGGCATTCTCCAGGCGCTATCCACTGCCGGTTTCGCCCTTCTGGCCCGGGTGGGATACAGTATACCGCTGCTGTCCGGGGTCATCGCGTTTGAAAACCTGAGCAGCGGCATGGGGACGGCGGCCTATGCGGCCTTTATGGCGAGCATTACCCACAAGCGGTTTACCGCCACCCAGTACGCCCTGCTGAGCAGTCTGATGGGGATGCCGAGGGTGCTGGCGTCCGCCCCCACCGGCTTTTTGGCCAAGCACCTGGGATGGCCCTGGTTTTTCGTGTGCTGTGCCCTGGCCGCCATTCCGGGACTGCTGCTGCTGCAAAGATTCGCCCCGGCGCTCCGAGACAGCAACACTTCCTGAGCAGACCTCGGACGCGACCTGTCGACGGACGGGCGTCCCGCTTGCTGAGAATCGAGGCGGGACCGCCTTGGGCGATTCGGCGCCGGTGGCACGAGGAAAAAAGAAATGACGCGAAAAGACATCGACCATCCTCCCGGACATCGGGAGATGCTTCGAGCCGACGCGGCCCGCCGGGAGATTCTGGCGCTGCCGCCGGAAAAGGCGCTGGAGACGATTCTCGACGCACCGGACACCGAGGCCCTGGTCCGCTCGTTTGCCGAAGAGGATTTTTACTTTCTGGTCCACGAAATCGGACCCGAGGACAATCTGCCGCTTTTGGCCGCCGCCTCCCCCTCCCAGTGGGAATACCTGCTGGACCTGGAGGCCTGGCAGCGGGACCGATTCGACCCGGTGGCCGCCGAGCACTGGCTGCGGCAGCTGGAAAAAGCGGCCGGCCCTCCGATGGTACGATGGCTGCTGGCCGAAAAGAAGGACCTGCTCGATCTGTTTCTCTTCCACGGTATCGAAGTGCGGGTCCGGGAGCACGACCAGGACCCTTCTGAATTCGGGGATGACTTTTTCACCCTCGACGATGTCTACTACATCCGGGTGAAATCTTCCCCGGAAGCGCTTTCAGAAGCCGCCGAAAAACCCGTCGATGGCAAAGAGGCGCTGGTTCGCCGGCTGCTGGAGGCCATTGCCGATCTGGATCACTTCATCTACCAGCACGAACTGCTCGACGCTGCGGGGCTGCTGCCGGCCGAGGTCGAAGAGGAGGCCTACCGGCTTCGTAACGTCCGGCTGGCCGAAAAGGGGTTCGCACCGCCGGAGGAGGCGGTCGGCATTTATCAGCGCCTGGCCCCCGAGGCACTGTTTCAAAAGGGCCGCAAGCACCTTCTCCGGGAGCCGGGGCCGGATCGACAGCTGCCGGCGCCCCTCTTTGCAGACGGGATGTTCGATGCTCAGGGGCTTTTTGCCCGCGCGCTTTCCGCCGTGGGTTCCTCAACGGCGCTGCTTCAACTCCAGCAGGAGTTTGCCGGTCTCTGCAACCGGGTCATCGCGGCGGATCAGACCCCGGTCCGGGAGCGGGAGTCTCTGCGGGCGGTGGTGGAAAAGACCGCCGGCTACCTGTCTGTCGGGTTGGAGCACCTGACCGGGGCAAAAAAGGGCCCCCCCGCCGTGCTGGCCGCCCGACTCATCGAGGCCTATCCGCTCATCGAGCTGTTCCGGGTCGGCCACGGCCTGGCCATGGAGCTCAAGTGGCGGGCCGGCCGGTGGCGAAAACAGAGCTGGTTTGAGGCCGAAGCGAATCTGCCGCTCACATTCTGGGATGAAAAATGGGTCGGGGTGATCGGCGGTCTGCTGCTTTCCCGGCCCCGGTTTTTCGACGACTACCGCACCGTCGACAACGCCTACCGGGAGTTTGCGTCTTTACAAGACGTCCGGGAGACCGAACAGGTCCTGGATCAGGTCATCCGAACCGACCAGGTGCTGTCGCACCTTTCCCTGGACACGGCAGGCCCGCGGCCCCGGAACCTGACTTACAAGAACCTGCTGTTTACCCTCTGGGCCTCGGACGAGACCGGGGCCGGTTTGCCCGACAGCCCTTCATCCCTGGTTCCCGGCGTGCCGCTGGAAGCCCTGAAGCGCTTTCACCGGCGCCTGTTTCCCAAAGGCCCCCCCGCCGACGCCGGCCACATCCGACGGATCGCCGATTCGGTCAAAGCCGATTTTATCCGGTGGCTGTCCGGTCGGACCGGCATCGATCCGGTGGATCTCGGCGAGCAGATCGGCCCGGTTCTGGAGGCCCTTTTTTGCGAGCTGGAAGAAGAGCTGGCGGCGGTTGCCGCAGGCGATCTGGATCCCCGGTTCATTCGCCTTTTTCTGGTGGCGAGACAGGACGCCGCCTCCGGATGACGGCGGCGCAGGTGCAGGCAAGTGCCCCGAGGCCCAGGAAGACCGCGATCAGGGGTGTGGCTCCCATGCGGGTCCAGAGGGTTTGAACCCCGACCCCGGCAGCGGCCATCGCAGCCGTCCACAGCACGGCCCCCGTCGTGTTCAGGAGCAGGAAACGAGCGCGCCGGTATCCGCCCATGCCCAGGGCAAAGGGGATCGCGGCCCGAAGGCCATAGAAGAAGCGCAACCCCGGCACCACCAGACCCTGAAACCGTTCCAGAAAACGGACTGCGCTTTCCGTGCGCCGCTGCCAGCCGGGGCGGGACCGGAGAAACCGGCTGCCCTGGTATCTTCCCAGGTAGAAAAAGAACTGGTCGCCGGTGAGGGCGCCGAAAAAGCCGGCCGCCAGCACACCGGGAAAATCCAGAATCCCCTGTGCAGCGAGCAGCGCGCCGGCCATCATGAAGCTTTCGCCCTCCACGATCGCACCGACATACAGCGCGGCATAACCGTAGGCGGCCAGCAAGGCTTCTGCGGACATCAGCTTCTCCCGGAAAGGACGGAGAAGATCCTCAGGCTGTGTCTCACGGGGCCGGCGGGTCCGCACATGCAGGGGCCGCCGGGCACCTGTCGGAAGAATTCAGGCTGCAGAGGCGGCGAGAGGCAAGCGTCAGGGCTTCGCTCCGGGAGATCTCCCGGGCATGGAAGCGGATCATATCCCGAAGCTTCTCGTCTCCGACCTCGATCCACCGATCGCCGATAAACATGTAAATCTTGAAGGTATCCGGGTCGAACACGACCGGCACATCGTCTTTACAGAAATATTTCATGGACATCATCAACTCCTCGCCATAGGCCGACGGCGACGTTGTCTCCTTTTTGAGCTCCGCGCCGGACCCGCATCGGTCGAACCGTATCTCGGCTTTGTCTGCTGTCATTATATAGAGCTGTGTTAACCGTTGACTAGGATGGAATGAGAAGCCCGTTTCCCGCGGTCGCTTCCAAATTCATGCAGATGGGCGGTTTTCGGACGGATCCGGGCAAAAGCGGAGGAGGCTGCAAATGGCAGGTTGAACAATGAGAG
>JASFPT010000091.1:0-13339 GCA_050115795.1 Desulfobacterales bacterium | reverse complement strand
GGACACGGTCTTTTCAGACGCCCTGGAAAGCCTCTTCGACAAGATCCGCACCACCCTCCCGCCTCCGACCGTTTCCTACATCGACCGGATGGCGGAAACCTTCCGGGTCCGCTCCCGGGGATACCGGCGCGCCGGGGCAGGCAGCGTCGCCGTGAACCAGATCCACGAGGCGATCCTGCAACGGCATTCCCTCGACATCGTCTACTATACGATGAGCCGAAACCAGGAAGACAAGAGACGGGTGGATCCTTACAAACTCTTGTTTTTCGACGGTGCATTTTACCTGATCGGATACTGCCACATGCGCAAAGGCATCCGGATCTTCGCCCTGGACCGCATTCGCCAGGTCAACGCCACAGGGTCCGACTTCGAGCCGGTCGAAGCCTTCGATCCCGACAGGCTCATGGAGAGCAGCTTCGGGGTATTTCTCGGCGTACCGGTCAAGGTGCGAATCCGCTTTTCCAAGGAGATCGCCGGATATATTACCGAACGGATCTGGCACGAAGACCAGATCATCACGGCCCGGAGAGACGGCGGGGTCGACTTCGAGGCCACCGTGGCCGGCACCGATGAGATCAAATTCTGGGTCCTGGGCTGGGGTCGCCACGCAGAGGTGCTGTCCCCCGAAAAGCTGAAGCGGGAGATCGCCGAAGAAATCGCAGAAGTGCATCGCCGGTATCGTTCGGAAAAACAGCGCAACGCGTGACGGTAAAAGGACATGAAGCGGGTGGCCGGCGGCGGAGGTACAATGGAGCGGGCGCAAAAGGCCCTTCGGCAGGCTCCCTTCGACGGTGCCCGGACAGGTTCGGTTCCCCCGGAACGGTGGATTCGGAAAAGCATTGTGCCGCCAGGGGGCCACAAGCGCCGTGGCAGCTTTTTTCAATAAATATATTCGTAGGTTATGGGCATTTGGACTTGACTCTGGTCTAGGAAAATCGTATGATCGATTTCACCTCGCAGTGTCGGGCCGCGGTCCCGGCCGGCGGCACGGCACATCCATAAAAGGTCCGCACGGGGATATCGGGCAAGGGGCTTTGGTTTTTGCCGCCGACCCCAAGCTCCCTGTCTCCCCGGCGGAGATGGACCTCTATCGGAAAGACCGCTGTCTGACCATGGCGCACGTGAAGGGGTATACCCCCAGAGGCTTCACCGGGCAGAACGCCTTATTCCCACACCCCGGGCGGTGAAAAGACCATCCGCCGCCTGGCAATCGACGACTGATCCGATCCCGGCTGCCCCTTCCGGCATCCCCCGGAATTAGGCTTACAATCCGTCCGGTGAGGGAAACATGAAGTTGCGATTCACACGCCGCCGGTTCCTTTTTGCTGTGATCGCTGGATTGCTGTGGCCGGTGGTTTCCCCTTTTTGTGCCGCGTCGGGTTCGGCGGCAGCCGCTCCTGCATCGCTGACCGTTCACTACATCGAGGCTGCGCCGGATTTGCAGCGCACAGCCAACCGGACGCTGGCCTATTTCACCGTTTTGGACGAATCGGGTCGTCCCCTGCTGGATCTTTCCCCGGACCGGTTTGATGTCCTCGAAGACGGCGCAGCAGTCCAATTCGAGAAGATCTCCCTATCCAGCGACCCGATGGCCGTCGTTTTGGCCATCGACACCAGCGGGAGCATGCTGGCCCGGGCGCCTTCGGGGGTCCGGTCGATCGATGCGGTCAAAGAAGCGGCGGTCGACTTTATCTCCCTGCTCTCGAAAGAAGACCAGATCGCCCTGTTTACGTTCGACAACGAGACCGAGCTGAGACTCGATTTCACCGGCGACCACCAGGCGGCAATCAACGCTGTTCGGCAGATCGCCGCCACCCCCCAGGCGTTTACCCGCCTCTACGACACGGCACTGGCGGCCGTAAAAAAGGCGGCCGAATTCCCAAGGGGCAGGAGAGCCGTCATCCTGCTCACCGACGGCAAAGACGAAAAAAGCGGGGGCCGGCCCTTCAGCATTCATCAGGTGCGGGACGTCATCGACGAAGCGGCAACCCGGACGGTCCGTGTCCCAATCTACACGATCGGGGCGGGCCCGAAGGTCGATCGAGAGGCACTGAGCCGAATCTCGGGATTGACCGGCGGCAGAAACCTGATCGCCGGCTCGGCCGCCGAAGTCGCCGCCCTGTACCGAACCGTGGCGGACCAGCTCAAGCACCCCTATCGGCTCCTTTATTTTTCCAGGGCGCCGAGCGGAGAGCACAGTCTCGTGGTCAAGGTTCACCTCGAGGGGAAAACCGCGCAGGATGAACGCCGGTTCTGGGCCCCTCCGCTTCCGGTGCTGCGGCCGCCGGTGGTGACCATCGCCGCACCGGAAAACGAAGAGCCGCTGCTGGCAGATGCGACCGTCACGCTGACGATGTCGCCGGAAAATCAGGTGGTGCGGATCCGCGCATATGTGGACGGCCGCCTGATCCTGGAAAAGGATCAACCCCCCCTGGACCGGTTTCTGCTGCCCACGGATCGACTCGCACCCGGACGCCACCTGTTGCGGGTCGAGGCCCTCAATGCAGCAGGTGCACCGGGTGCTGCGGAAATCACCTTCACCATTCCGACGCCGGTGGTGTCCATCAGCGCCCCGGATGCAAAGAGGCCGCTCCGGGGGAAAGTGTCGCTCGATTTCCGGGTCGATTCCAAGGCACCGGTCAAGACGCTTCGGCTCCGGGTGGACGGCATCGTCAAAGAAGAGCAAAACCAGCCCCCCTTTAAACCCTTTTCCTGGGACACATCCGCACTTTCGACAGGGGGACATACCATACAGATCGAGGCGATCGATGCTTACGGGCGCCCCGGAATGGCCGAAGCGATTTTCCAGGTCGAACCCAGCCCCTGGACCCGGCTCCTGGTGCCGGTCGCCGTCGCGGTCTTTTTCGGGTTTTTGCTGCTGGGCTACCTGATCTATCGCAAAAGGGCCGACAAGACGCCCCTTGCGGAAGCTTCTGCGGCGCGACCGCTGCCGACCGGGCGGCAACCGCCTGCGCCGGGGAAGGAGCCCGACGACGATGAAACCGTCTTCTTTGACGGATCGATCGATCCGAAGACCGGTCCCGAGGCGGTTCTCACGATTGTGGAAAGCCCGGGCCTGGAGCCGGGAACGACTTTCACGATCCAGGGGGCGGTCAGCGTCGGAAGGCACGAAAAAAGCGACGTTCGGCTGGCGGACAAATCGGTGTCGCGGAAGCACGCGGAGATTTACTTCGATGGCTTGAGCTATTTTCTGCGGGATCTGGGAAGCCGCTACGGCACTGTGCTCAACCGCCATCGGATCTCTCTTGACGCAGCCCCCCTTTTTGACGGCGCCCAGATCAAGCTCGGTCCGAGAAGCACATTGGAATTTACGCTCCGGTTTACACCCGGCCCGGACGACGCAACCCAGGTAAACTTCTCCGGTGGCGGAGAAGGAAACGACACCTTTCAGGCGGATCGATAGGAGTTGGACGGCACCGCTCCGTGGGTCATCGGTGATCCGATACCCGCTCATCTCAGACCGCTTCCGGAAATTCCGGCGGGAGACAATTGATGAAGAAATCGTACCGATTTTACCTGGTGGACGACGATCCGGTCAGCATACAGTTAATGACCCGAATTCTCACGGCGGAAAAACACACGGTGTTTTCAAGCACATCCAGTGCAGCGGCCCTCGAGGAGATCCCTTCCGTCAATCCGGACTGCATTCTGCTGGACATCATGATGCCCGAAATCGACGGTATCCGGCTTTGCAGCCGCCTTCGTAAGATCGAGTCCCTGTCCGAGAGTCGGATCGTCATGGTCACCGGCAAGTTTTTCGAATCCGACCGCAGTCGGGCCTTCGGCGAGGGCGCCGACGGGTACATCCTCAAACCGGTCGACCCGGACCGGCTTGAGGGCCAGCTGCATCGAATCATCGAAGACAGCCTCGAGCTGACCTTCTGGGGCATTCGGGGAACGCTGCCGGTTCCAGGCAAGCGCGCCGCCCGCTACGGCGGCAACACGAGCTGCGTGAGCCTTTCATTTGCCCGGGGCCAGCTGTTTGTCTTCGATGCAGGGACCGGGATCAAAGAACTCTCCGACCACCTGATGACCGGAAGCCCCAAGATGCTCACGGCCAAGATTTTCATCTCCCATCCCCACTGGGATCACATCAACGCGCTTCCCTTTTTTGCACCGCTTTACGTGCAGGGAAACGAGTTTGAAATCTGCGGCCCGGCCCAGAGCCATGTCAGCATTGGCGATATCCTTGCCGGACAGATGGACGGCATTCACTTTCCGATCCAGATCAAAGAGTTCGGATCCAGAATCCGCTTCCGCGACCTTTCAGAGGGAACGTTTCAATTCGACGACATCCGCGTCGAAACGATGCTCCTCAACCATCCCGGCCACTGCCTCGGGTACCGGATACAGTATAAAGACCGGGCCGTTTGCTATATCACCGACAACGAACTTCTGCCCGACGAAAGCCCGCACTTCGATGCGACCTATGTCGACAAGTTGAGCCGGTTCGTCCGCAATGCCGACGCCATGATCACCGACACCACCTACACCGACACCGAATACCATGGAAAAATGTTCTGGGGGCACTCTGCGGTGTCCCGGGTGGCCCAACTGGCCCATGATGCCGGCGTGCGCCGGCTTTTTCTCTTTCACCACGACCCGGACCAGACCGACAGGGATATCGATCAAAAACTCAAGGCCGCCCGCACGTTTCTCCGCAAGCTGAAATCCCGGGTCCAGTGCATCGCCCCGCGCGAAAAGCAGGCCTTTTTCCTGTAGGGCGGCGCCGAAATGAAACAAATTCTTCTGATCGTGCTGGCGGTATTGTATGCCCTGTGGCCCTTTGACCTGGTCACCGATCTGCTTCCCGGCTGGGGATGGCTCGACGACGCAGCGGTGATCTATCTGGCCTGGTACCTTTACAGGCGCTATTTTCGGTCCGGAAGGCCCGGTGAAGCCAGGCGCGGGCCGGCCGGTTCCGACCGGGTGCCCGGTGAAGGCGGCGCCGCGGCAAAGGATCCAACCGAAACGCTCGGCGTCGCTCCGGACGCCACGCCCGAGGAAATCACCCGCGCCTACAGGCGTCTTGCCGCCCAGTACCATCCGGACAAGGTCCAGCACCTGGGAGAAGAGTTCAGAAAATTGGCCGAAGAGAAATTCAAGCAAATCCAGGCCGCCTATGACGAGCTGAAAAAGCGGGGCAAAGTCTGAGCCTTCCCCCAACAGGGCGGAAGGCATCAGGCGGCCCCTTTGAAAAGGGGCGATCACCCATGGCCGCCATACATTCGAAATCAGAAGCACGAATGTCGCTATTCGCTATTCGAATTTTGTCTCTCCATCCGACTTTGCGCCCGCGATGAACACCCCCGACCCCCGGTCCCTGAATGCTTCTCTGGAGCGCGCCATCCTCCTGGGTCTGGCTGCGGAATGGAAGGCCGCCGCCGAAGAACTCCCCGACCGGTGGCGCCGCCTGATGCGGATCCCACTGTTCTCCATCAGGGATATGGGCGCCCGCCTGGGTCAATGGCATCCCGGCCGCACTGAAATTGCCGTCAGCCGGCGGCTCGTGGAACAACACCCGTGGGATGCGGTCAAGGATGTTCTTCTTCACGAGATGGCGCATCAACTGGCACACCAGATGCCCGATGGAGTCGGGGAGCCTCCCCATGGGCGCGTATTTCACCGGGCCTGCCGGCTTCTCCGCGCCGATCCCCGCGCCTCCGGCAGCTATCCGATCTTACAGGAGCGAATCTCCGCTGGCTCTGTGCAGGAAAACGACCGTCTTCTTCTGCGGATTCGCAAGCTGCTGGCGTTGGCCACCAGCAAAAATCGATTTGAGGCCGAGGCGGCCATGAAAAAGGCCCACGCCCTGATCCGCAAATACAACGTCGATCTTCAGCGAAACGATGACACCCGTTCATTCGTCAGCATTTTTCTCGGCAGCCCCGCTTTGCGACACTTCCGGGAAGTCTACCACATGGCCGGCCTCCTGCAGGAATACTACTTCGTCCAGGGAATCTGGGTGTCGGCCTGGGTCCTGGAAAAAGAGAGGATGGGGCGGGTCCTGGAGATCAGCGGCACCTGTGCCAATGTCCAGATGGCCGAGTACGTCCACGATTTTGTCCATCGGTTCATCGAGGCGGAATGGCGTCGCTACAATCGGTCAGGGGCATTGAACCGATACCGGAAAACGGATTTCGCCGTGGGGGTGGTCGAAGGGTTTCGTGAAAAGCTCGCCGCCGATCAGGCGGGATCGTCCCGGGTCGAAAGCCGGGCGCTGGTGCCGTTGACGGACCCGCTTTTGACCCGGTACGTGAGGCAGCGGTATCCTCGGATTCGCAGCTTCCAGCGCACCGAAAGCCAACAGGATCCAGGCGTCATCGAAGACGGGAGGCGCCGCGGCCGAAGGCTGGTCATCACAAAGGGAGTCGAGGACGGGGGAACCGTCGGTCGGCCGAGGCTCCCAGCCGGTCCATCCAAGAGCCGATAGGGGTTCGAGCTACATTTTGATCGAATAGTGGATCAGGTCGGGATCCTCGGCGATGACCTCCCTTCCCAGACCGATGAGGCCGTCTCCGAGAAGCTGGGTTTCGTCCCGCTTCAGGCTGATGCTCTTCTTGCCCTGAACCAGGGCGAAGGTGCCGTTCGTGCTCTGGTCAACCAAGAAGAACTTCCCCCGTCGGTATTCGATCCGGGCGTGGGAACGGGAGACACGGCGGTCGTTGACGACGATATCGTTGTGGGGCTGCCGGCCGAGGGTGGCGGCGGGCTTCGTTTGGTCTACGGTCAGGCGCTGGCTGCCGTAACTCAGTTCCAGTCGATAGCGGAGCGTCACCGATTCGACCGAATTGTCGAGCATGACCGTCACATCCTGGCGCTCCCAGACCACCTCGAATATGCTGACCTCCCCGCTTTTTCCTTTGATGGTCGTCTTGTCGACACACCGGGTGCTCTCCCGTTGCTCGGCAGAGAGCATCTTCACGGTCTCTTCGGTGGTGAAAATCTGCCGCTCCTTGGCCAGCTGCACCATCCGGGCGGCCACGTTCACGGCATCACCGAAAACGTCTCCGGCTTCGCTGATGACCGGTCCGAAATGAAAGCCCACGTAAATGTTGGGGGGCATTATCTCCGGCTTTTCGTCGATGGTCATGTCCTCCAGAGACTGCTGCATCTCCACGGCCGCCTCCACCGCATCGTTGGCCGTTGGAAAGGTGCACATGATCTCATCGCCGATGGTCTTGATGACGCGGCCCTGGTGGCGGATGGTCACCTCCGAAAGAAGCAGGATGCACCTTCCGATCAGATTCTGGGCGACCCTGTCCCCGAGCGTTTCATACAGCGATGTGCTTTTTGCGATATCCGCAAAAAGAATCGCCAGCATATCGCTTCGTCGCTCGGTCATCGACTGTTCCCAGCGCCGTGAGAATCGGAGAGAATACGGCAGACCACGACACTGGAGTTGTCCTTTCCACCGGCATCATTGGCCGTGTCGACCAGACGGTTGGCAAGCGCGGTCATCTGTTTTTCTTCTTCGAGAATACGGGCCATCTCTTTTTTCGGGACCATGTCAGACAACCCGTCGCTGCAGAGGATGTAAACATCGTCGGTCCGGAACGCCTCCCATGCGGTTTCGGCAGACACGCCCGCCGTCGGACCGATGGCCCGGGTGATGATATTCTTGTTCGGGGCGTCTCCCTGGCGTCCTTTGCGCTCCCACTCCTTCCGGGCCGAGTGGTCGGTGGTCAACTGGGTCAGCTCGCCCTCCCGCCATCGGTAGAGGCGGCTGTCTCCGATGTGAAACCAGAGGATGTACTCCCTGCCGGCAAAGATGAGCCCGACCACGGTCGTTCCCATGTACCGACTGAGCTTTTCGGCCTGATTGATGGAAAAGAGCGTCTCGTTGGCGCTGCGGACCGCCTCGTCGATCAGGGAGGTCAGGCAGACGACTTCCGCCGGGATGCCGCTGCCCTCGGTGATGTCGCACAACTCGGAATTGATCACATCCGGCTGAAGGTGGGACTGGATGATGTCCACCGCCCGGCTGCTGGCCTCCAACCCTCTTTCATGGCCACCCATGCCGTCGGCGACGAGTAAAAAAGAGCCCGCAGGATCGAGGAAAATGGAATCCTGGTTTTCGGATCGAACGCGCCCGAGGTCCGATACGCCAACCGCTTCCATGATCTCATTTGTAATCTGCATCTGCGTGCGCTGGAGGGAATTCATGGGGGAACCGTTTCTAACTATAGAAAATTGCAGAATGATTTACATATACAAAGTTGTACTGGGGTGTCAACCATTTACTGAAGACCGCGGCGGCCGTCGAATTGGAACGGGCCTGTCGGCCTGTCGCAGTCCATCGACAACAGCCGCGACGCAGCGTCACGTTCACGGCCGAAGGGCTTGGCCGCGAAAAAGCCCCCTGCCCACCGAGGGATGGAGCTGCACACCCCCGGGATGGCCCCTTGACAGAGTATCAATTTGCTTATACATATCAGCAAATTAAAGTCCAGCTTTCCAAAAAGGCGGAATCTTTATCGGGGATGGGTTCAGGGCGGCCTGCGACCAGCGCCGCCCGCGGAGACGACCCGTCCGCTGCTTCCGCGCTCTTACAATCAAACTGCTCTTCGGCATGCTGCGCGCATTGCCTGTCTCCCGCTAATACAAGGGGTTGCCCGCATTCATTTCGCCCTCGGCGGGTACGCGAAACTTTCAAAAAATCGCGACAGCGATTTTAATTTCCGGCACAGGCCATGTCCTTCCGAAAGCCGTTTACTGCCGTGTTGATTTCGACCCTCATGCTGCTGTGGGCGACCCCCGCCCATTACGGCATCTCCGCGCCCACCGAAAAGCCCGCCCCTTTTACCGGTCGGAACAATGCACTGATCATCGGAATCGGCGCGTACCAAAACTGGCCGAAGTTGGAGAGCCCCGTCCGGGACGCCGAAAAAATCGCCGACATGCTCATCCAGCGCTACAACTTCCCCAAAAGCCGGGTCAAGATGCTGACCGACAAGACCCGCGAAAAGCCGACCCTCGTCAATATCCTGACGCAGCTCGACCGTTATCAACGGGAACTGACCGAGAAAGACAACCTGCTGATTTTCTTTTCCGGACACGGCACGGAGGACGAGGAGGGATGGACGTACTGGATCCCGGTGGACGGAAAGAAGAACAGCAAGCTGACCTGGCTTTCCCACAAGGCCATAGTTGAAGAAGTCTTCGCCGTGGAAAACTTCAAGGTCAAAAACCTTTGCATTTTGACCGATTCGGTTTTTTCCGAAAAACTGCTCAGAAAGCGGTCGGTTTCTCTGACCCCCTATGATCTTCGATACCAGGAAAAGATCGTCGAAAAAGCCGGCGCCCCCTCCCGGGAGGTCATCTCTTTCGGTGACGACCACTGGCCCGGCACCGCCGAAACCGATGGCATGGGCCTGTTCGCATTTTACGTCCTCAAGGCGCTGGCCGAAAACCCCCTGGACGTGATCGACTTCGAAAACCTTCTCTTTGACGAAAACATTCTGTTTCCGATCACGAAGATCGCCGGAACCCGTTTGGTCCGGGGCCGCCTTCAAAGCGCCATGGACCAGGGCGGACAATTCGTGATCCAAAAGGTGGCCCCGGCGCCGGTCATCGACGTGTTGAGCGCAGAGGTCTATCCCCAGAAGGGATATCCCGGGGAAGAATTCACCATAAGGGCCACCACCGCATCACCCGCCGACGAAGTGGTCCTGGAAGTCCAAGGGCAGAAGTTCCAGATGTCCGGTAAAAACACCGAGTGGACCCACCGACTCTCGGTGGAAAAGCTGGGCAGCTTTCCATTCCGGATCGCAGCGCTCAACCGAAATGCAGAGGAGGGCAAGGCGGTTCGGGGGCGCTTTTTTACCGTCAAACCGCGGGCTGAGACTTCGGATGTGGTAAAACTGGCCGTCAGCCCAGACCGGGGACTGTCCGGAGATCCCTTCACCTTTTCGACGGTCACCAGCACCCCGGCAGAGCGCGTCGTGCTGACCATCGGCGCCGAGCAGTATGCCATGCAGGGCGGTGGGACCCAATGGCACCTCACCCGGGTGATCGACGACCTCGGTCAGATCGACTATTCCGCCGCCGCAGTAAACGTCGACGGTGTCCAGGGCAAAGCCGGCTCGGGCCGATTCGTCGTCATGGCCGGCCAGACGAACGTGGTGGCCGTGGAAGCCTCCCCGAAAAGCGGCTACGCAGGGGAGGAATTTACAGTCGTGGCCCGCACCGACCGCCCCGCCGCTGGCGCCATCCTCCTCATGGACGGCCAGCAGTTCGAAATGACAGGGGCTGACCGGATCTGGCGGCTGAAGAAAAAAATCAGCGACGTCGGGGAGAAGCGGTTTTCCGTCATCGCCCGGAACCCGAAAGGAGAAATGGGAAATCCCCAGAGCGGCGTGTTGATCGCCCGGAAAACGCCGCTGCCCATCCCGGATGTCACCAAGGTGCAGGCGACGGTGGTGGCACCCGGCAACGGTTACGCGGGAGACGAGTTTACGGTCACAGCGCAGACCAGCGCCCCGTCGGAGGCCGTATTTTTGGAGATCGGGGATGTCCGCATTCCCATGGAGGGCTCCGGGACAAAATGGCGGGCCGTGACCCGCATCGAAAAGGCCGGCAGCACCGAGTTCCGGGTGGTGGCCCGGAATCCGGACGGGATGCAGGGGCGCTCGAAAGAAGGGGCGATTCAAGCCGAGAAAAGACCGGCCATGCCGGTCAACGTGCTGGTCGCCGAAGTTACTCCCGACAAGGGAATTGCGGGTCAGAATTTTGTCTTTCGAGCGCTTACCGATCGGCCCTCCAAGGCGGTGGCGATTCAAATCGGAAAAGGCCGGTACGAGATGGAAGGGTCGGGGACCGAATGGATTTTGGAAAGGTCCGTCGAAGACATCGGCAGGATGGCCTATTCGATCACCGCCCGAAACGAAGACGGCAATCCGGGGCCGGCCTACACCGGGGAAATCTCGGTCTTTCAGGAGCGCTACCGTCTCAATTCCGACGGCACGCTGACCGACGTCATCACCGGAGAAATCCGTTCGCGGTTCGTCGACAACGGCGATGGCACCGTGACCGATCGGGCCACGAGCCTGATGTGGTTGAAACAGCCAAAGCAGATCGCCCTGAAGTGGGATGACGCCGTGGAGTACTGCCGCTCGCTGAATTTTCAAGGCTATTCGGGCTGGCGGCTGCCGACCATCGGCGAGTTGGAAAAGCTGGTCGACAAAAACCATAAGAACCCGGCCCTGCCCACCGATCATCCCTTTTCCAATGTCATCACCCACGTCGGCTACTGGTCCAAAACCCGGCACCACTTCGGCCCCCGCTATGTCTATCAGATGGGTCTGTGGTCGGGCAAAGAAGCTTACCTGGACAAGGACGAATACGCCATCGTCTGGCCTGTTCGTTATGTGGAGATCAAAAATTGACGCCGAATGTCACCATCGGAGCCGCCACCGATGTGGGAAAACGGAAGACCGTCAACGAGGATGCGTTCGCCTTTTTCCCGCCGGAAAAGGGGCGGAACCATCCCAAAGGCCTGCTCATGGCCGTGGCCGACGGCCTGGGGGGCCGGGCCGGCGGCGCCCAGGCGTCTAAAATTGCGGTGGACACGCTCATGAAATGGTTTTACGATGATCCGGCAGGGGATGTTGTCGGATCGTTGCAGCGGGCCTTTGCCGCGGCCCACAAAGCGGTCATCAAAACCGGTGATCAGGATCTGAAACTGCAGGGGATGGCCACGACCCTCACGGCGACGGTGCTGCTCGGCGACCGGCTCTATCACGCCCATGTTGGCGACAGCCGCGCCTATATCGCCGACACCAGGGGACTTCGGTCCATCACCAAGGACCATTCCTATGTGGCCAGCCTGGTCCGGGCCGGAGCGATCACCGAAGAGCAGGCCAAAACCCATCCCCAACGAAACCTGGTCACCCAAGCCGTCGGCGCATCTAAGACCCTTCGAATCGATCTGCCGTCCCGTCCGCATGCGCTCGAAGACGGCAGTATGGTTTTGCTCTGTTGCGACGGTCTGTACAAGGATCTTTCAGACAGCGAGATCCTGGGTGCGATTCGCAGCACGCCCGATCCCACCGAAGCCTGCCAAAAGCTGGTGGCCCTGGCCAACGACCGCGGCGGGACGGATAACATCACCGCCGTTTTGGCGCGCGTGAGCGGCATAGGCGGCTTCGGCAGCCGGCTGCGGCGAATATTTCATGCGAGGTAGTATTCTATGATCGGCGAAAAACTGGGGGACTACGAAATCGTCGCCTCCTTGGGAAAGGGGGGATTTGGCAGCGTGTGGAAGGCGGTTGACGGCAACGGAACCCCTGTTGCAATCAAGGTTCTCAATCCGCAGGTGCTTGACAACCAAAAGGTCGTCAAGAAATTCTTCCACGAGGCGATGATTCTGGCCAAACTCGACCATCCCGGCATCACTCGACTTCTGGAATTTTTCCCCGACGGCAACAACTACGCCATTGTCATGGAATACGTGGAGGGGGTCGAACTCAAAAAAATCCTTCAGAAGCAAGAAGGCGTCCTTCCCCTCGAGATCGCCATGAAAATCGCCAAACAGACCCTCGATGCATTCCAATACGCCCTGGAAAACGGAATCATGCACCGGGACATCAAGCCGGGCAACATCATGATCGACAACAGCGGCAATGCCAAAATCATGGATTTCGGTATCGCCAAAATGTCTTCGACCGCCTCCCACGATACGGCGGCCAGTATGCTCTCCGTTCATTACACGGCCCCGGAGCGCTTCGACCAGAGCCGGGAGATCGATGCGCGTTCCGACATCTACTCGCTGGGCCTGGTCTTTTACGAGATGTTTGCCGGAAGAAGACCGTTTACGGCCACCGAAACTTCCCAGATCATGTTTTCGCACATGAATGAAATTCCGGACCCGCCATCCAGCTTCGTCAAAGACCTGCCGGCCCCGGTCAGCGGGGCGATTCTCAGGGCACTGGAAAAGGATCCGGAGGACCGGTTTCACGATTTTGCCGAGTTCAGCCGGGCCATGGACCCGGAAGCCAGAGACGATTCAGACGCCACCGTCCTGACAGACGACGACATGACCGTGCTCATGGACGCCGCACAAGAGGCTTCGGCCGAATCTCCCTCCGCGGCAGCGCCGGCGAAAGCCCCGGGCAAAAAGAAACCGATGGGATTGATTGCCGCCATCGTCGGCGTCCTCATCATTGCCGCGGCAGGGGCCGTTTTTTTCCTGACAAGAACGACTTCGGAGAATCCGCGACTTTCAACCACCGGAAACCAGACCGCCGCAGAAACCGCCGGAATGACAGGAGCGAAAAACAGCAAGGGATTTGTGGAGATAAAACATCCGGCAGACGGT
>JASFPT010000090.1:0-13592 GCA_050115795.1 Desulfobacterales bacterium | reverse complement strand
CCGCTTCAGGTCCGCAGGATGTTCGAAAACCACATTGGAGGCGATGGAGACCGCCTCGGTCAAGTCCTGGCTGGCTTCCACCGGGACGCCGTACAGGGCGCCCTGCCGGTCGGTCTTTTCCATGGAGATTCCGAGGAACCCCTCCTGACGAAGCACTTCTCCGCCCTCCCCGAGCCAGGCCTGCTGCTGGACCCCCCTGAATTCGAGGGCCACCTTGCGCGCCTGCACCGTCTTTCCCATGACGGTCAGCGGCTCTGTGCCGAGAACCTCCACCGTGACCGGCTCCTGCCCCATGCTGGCCGGATCGAACACCGGCACCACGCGCCGTGTTCCGACTTCTGCCCCGGCAGCCCAGATGGCGTCGTAGACCCCTTCCGCCAGATAAGGCCGAGCGTTGAGCGGGACGGACAGGGTGCGGGCAGCCTCGACGCTTTTTGTTTGGACCACCAAGCGGTTGCCTTTCACCGCACCGCTGGCGGTAAAATCGAACCGACCGGAGCTCAGCGAAAAGCGAAACCGGGAAAGCGTCATGTCGGAATTCAGCCAGCCCTGGGTGTTGAGCTGGATCTCCTGGATCATTCCCATGGTGTTGATCCGCATGAACAAGGTCTGTTTCGTCACGAGACCGCCTTTTTCCCGGACCAGCGTGGCATGGGAAAAGCCGATTTTACGATTGTTCTGGTAGACATTCATCCAGGTGTCGCGTTCGGCGACCGCATCGGCGCTGGCGCTCGGCAGGGCTCGCTGGAACCGGTAGCGGTCGATCAAGCCGAGGCGGTCGGCAAAGAGGACCAAAAAAACCGCCCCGAACAGCGCGATTCCCCACCAGTAAGGCTTCATTTTGGAATGAAAAAGCGGCACCGGAACCCCTTTTCACCGCCGAAGGCCCTCGCAGGCGGCGGCCTCTGCCGGTCGGCGTTGACTTCCCCTCCAAATCGCCCTAATCATAATCCCTCGGATAACAAAAGCAAACCCGACTGCCGTTTCCCGGCCGGTTGCAAAGGAAAAAGACCGCTGTCTGAAAATCACATGATCCGGATCCTTCAAGGGAAATGAAACCCGCCGCGACCAAAGCGCTTCTCGCCTTTACGGCCGCCGTCCTGATTGCCGCGGCAGGATGCGGGCTTTTTCTCTGGCACGCCCGCCACCGCGTTTTTGCCATGGTGGACGCAATCGCCGGGGGGGTTCCCGGGGTGGCCTCCATCGACGTGGGCGGTGTCCACACCGATCTGTTCGGGGGGGGGATTCAACTCGAGCAGCTGACCGTCCGGCTGGCCTCCGGTAAAGAACCGATCCGGATCGCCTCAGCCGAGATTCTGGATGCGGACCGGCGCCATCCGGTTCCCCGGTGGATGCATGTGGCACTGCACGGTATCGAACTTCATCCCGCAATACATCTTCCGGAGGTAAGCGCGCTGATTCCGTCCGGGGTGGCCCCCGAACCGCTGATCGTAAATCTGGAAGCGGTTTATCGATACCGGGCCGATTCAAGGCAACTGGATTTGCAGCGGCTTTTTCTGGGGTCGGAGAAGCTCGGGGAGATCAGTATCGCCGGGCGGTTCGACAACCTCGACCTGGAGCGGACCATGAAAGGGCCGGTCCAGTTTGCGGAAATGATCGGTGCGGTCACCGGCGCCCGGATCCGCGATGCCGCCTTCACTTACCAGGACCACGACCTGGTCCGGGAGACCATCCGGCGGCGGGCGCAGCGCCGGGGGATGCCCCCCGAGCGCTATGCCCGCCTTCTGGTGAAGATGCTGCGGCTCCGGGGAGAGGGAGAGCCGAAAGGCCTTCTGGACCGGACCCTGGCGCCCCTTGCCGAATTTCTCTCCGATCCCGACACCCTTCGGATATCGGTTCATCCACCGCAGCCCGTCCCCTTCGGCTGGCTGCTGTGGGTTCGGGACCCCAAGCGGCTCATCGAACTGCTTGGCCTTCGGATCGAGGCGTAGGGCTCGGGGGTCGAAAGGGCTTTCCTTGACTTCCGGGCCGGTTACGTCTATTTTGGGCTATCGACAGGTTGGAGCGCCACCTGAGTTTTCTCGTGCATCTTTCCGGACGTATTTGGGCGTCGAAGTCCCTCCGACTTTCCCTCCTCCGGACCCCGCTTCGTGATCGACCCGGGTCACCTGCCGTCGATGTGCACCGCAAAAACAATGAAATTCCACCCGAGGAGGATGTTCATGGTAGAAGGCGTGATCAAATGGTACAACGAAAAAAAAGGGTACGGTTTCATCGAAACCGACGCTGAGGGCGACATCTTTTTCCACCGCAACGGCGTGGAAGACCCCGGCTTTTTCGGGATTCAGAAGCTGGAAAAGGTCACCTTTGAAATCAAGGATACCCCCAGGGGTCGGCAGGCGGTGCGCGTTCGGGTTCTTTGAACCGGCCATGCGGGGCGAACCGGTTTTTCGATATACGGGCTTGCAAAGGAGGTTTTATGAAGGATTTGGGTATCGATCTGACCATGGATTCGGAGAATCTGTACGTCGAAGAGTCCTTTACCGATATGAAAGTCGGCACGATTCGACGCTTGACGCCGGTGATGTCCGACGGCTCCCCGGATGAAAACCGGCAGCCGATGTTCCTCGGACATACCCAGCTCATGTCTCCCAACGGTCCGGTACCGGTCAGTTGCGAAATCGAAGCCGACACCCTTCCCCAGGCCATGGAGCGCTTTCCCCGGGCCATCACCCGCGAAGTGGAGCGGATCGTCGAGGAAGCCCAGCAGGCCCAGAGGGCCCAGCAACAGCAGCAGAAGGGAAGGACCGATTCGGGCATCATCATTCCCGGCCGGTAAACCCGGCCGCCATCCTTTTGAATCTTCGAATCCCCCCGGCGCTTCAGCCCGGGGGGATTCTTTTTTGCCTCGCCGCTGCAAAGCCCTGTCCGGACCGAGCCAACGGGCAGTAACCTTCCCGGTTCCGCCATCTCTATAACTCAGGTCTCCTTGCAAAACCTGCGATCCCTCGAGGGGACATGGCCGTCGCGCAGGCACCTCAATCCGCAGACGATCGATTTGTTTTCAGGAGGATACCCGATGATACTTCGACGGGAAACGATATCGCTTACCATCCTTGTACTGATTCTTCTTGCCGTTGCGGGCCCCGGAAAGGCCGCATCGGCAGCATCCCCGGCTGCCGGTTCGGTTTCCGGGGAGCTGGTAGACGGCCTTCGGGTGATTCGGATTTTCTCCCTGCCGGATCAGCTTCACCTGAAGGTGTACCGCGGGGACTACGTCCAGTTCCTGGGAAGTCGCGGCACAGCGGGGCTGCCCCTGTCGATTCCCGGCCTGGGAGTGGCGCTGAACCTCTCTACGGCGTCCGATGAGGCCCCATACTTCAAGATGAAGGATACCGGTCGCTTCGGAATTTCGGTGGGAAAGGCCACGGGGGTTCTGGAGGTGGTCGCCTACGAAAGCTCCCGCTACCGGGAACTTACCTCCCGGCAGGCCGCCGACCTGATCCGCAGCGCCGATCCGGTCGTGCTCGATGTCCGGACCCGGCGGGAATACAACCAGGGGCACCTGGCCGGTTCGATCCTGATCCCCGTCCAGGAGCTTCAGCAGCGATTGACGGAATTGAACGACTATCGGAACCGGGATGTTGTCATTTACTGCGCCACGGGCAACCGGAGCACGGTGGCCGCCAAGATCCTGCTCGATGCCGGATTTGAGCGGGTCTACAATATCCGCTACGGCATCGTCGACTGGTGGAGGAATCATCTGCCGATCGTCCGGTGACCCCCCACCCCCCCGCGGCCGGCCCACCGGGATGGAGCGATAAAACGAAGGACCCGCGAAGACGCCAGGGGCGCGAAGAACGACAATCTTGGATACAGAAAAACGTCCTCTTTGCGATCTTTGCGCCGTGGCGGTTCCATTTTCTTGAGCGGGGTTATCGGGGCTTCAGGCGGACGAGCAGCGGAATGACGTGAAGGTCGCGGGAGATCTGGCGAGTGTGACCCAGCTTCCATCCATCCGGACAGCTGCGGCCGTCGAGCATCTCGCCGATCCGTTTCACCAGTCCTTCGATGTCGATGACAGGGTGCCGGGCCAGGACCTCGGGAAGCCCCCAGGTGAGGTTGCATGCCAGGCAGCGGCCCGGTCGGGCCGGAAGGGCCAGTTCGAAGGCGAGAACGTCGTTCCGGTGCTCCCTGAAGCGAAGCTGGATGTCGTAGGCGCCTTCGTCCGGATCTCCCAGGAGGGCCTCGAAAAAGGCGTCGGCCCGCTGCTTGGGAAATAGCGAGGCGAGCACCTCGTCGGAAAATAGGGATTGAAAGTCCGTTTCTGCCACGGTCCTCCGAAAATCTTCCGGTGAAGCGATGGCGGCATCCTCACAGAAAAGCGGCCCGCCGTCAAGGAACCGACCCAGCGGCGACCGCCGGTCCGATGAAGCGGGCCGTCTGTCCAAACAGGGTGAAGGTGCCCATTATATCGATGTATTTTCCTTCCGCCGCTGCAGGTACCGTTGGGCATCGTCGCTGCCCAGTTCTGCTGCCCGCTGGAAATCGTCCATGGCCTGGCCTTCGGCGCCGAGCATCAGGTAGATTCTCCCCCTGCCGTAGTAATACAGCCCCGAATCGGGTCGCAGCTCGATGGCGCGGTCCACGGCCTGCACCGCCTTGTCGAACCAGCGCAGTTCGCCGTAGCTGACCCCCATTTCGAACCAGGCATCGCTGCGGCTCGGGTCGAGGGCGATCACCTTCTCGAAATACTTGACCGCATAGCGGTCCGCCCCGTAGGTGGCGGCCAGGGCCCCTCTTTCATACCAATAATCCGGGTCCTTTTCCGGGGGCAGCTGCGGGGACGGTTTGGCCGGTTCTGCCGCCGCCCTTTCCCCTGAAGCGACCCCGACCGGAACCGCCGGGCGGGCCGCCTGGGCTGCGGCAACCAGATCCGCAAAACCGGCGGTGTTCATCGTGGTCCGGGCAATGGCCCGGTTTGCAGCGAAGGTGACGGCGGTTTCCATGCTGGCGGCGTTCGGAATCTGGACCGATGGTTTCCCCAACTCCGGCATCAGGGACATCAGCCCCTGAAAATAGGCGGCCAGGTCGATCCGGACCCGCATTTGCGGGCTTTGCCCCGCAGGCGATGGCGCCATGGTCTCGGCCGCGTCGATCAGCGATGCCATTCGCGCGTCGTTGGGGGCAAAGAGAACCAACTCTTTGATTTGCGCGATCCGCACGTCGGTGGTGATCATGGTCGGCTCGCCGGCGCTGTATGGGTCGGCCGGAGGCATCGGCTGCCAGTGGCGCCCGCCCGCCACCCGGATGCCGGAAACCGTGCTGTCCGGTGTTCGCTGGTAGACCTTTCGGATGTCGGTGCCGAGAATATCGGCATAGGTGGCGGCCAGCAGACGGCTGTAGGTTTCCATCCAGGGAAGATAGACGTCATCGAGAAAATTGGTTTTGGCCGCTGCGTCCTCAAGCACTGCGATCATTTCGAATTGGACACCGTCCGTGCCGTAGGACATGCCCCCGACGGCCTCCCCGGTGAAATTTCCCGCCATTTCGGTAAGCCCGCCGAAGTCGATGCCGATTTTCTGATACAGCGGGCCGAAGACATCGGCAAACAGATCGACGGCGCCCTTCAGGTCGTAGGCGAGCGTTTTGATGCGGATCTGGTGTTCGTCGCCGATTTCTCCAAGTCGCGCAATGGAGGCGCCGGAGGAAAACAGCGCTGCCATCTCTGATCCTGCAGCCGCCTGGGTTTCCGCGACAAATCGGAACTGCTCGGCCTGCAGGTCGAGGCCGACGGAGAAGGTTTCGACCTGGCGTCCCAGGTTCAACATGGCCTCGATCATGGAGCGGACGTCTTTGGTGGTGATGTCCGGTCCAGCCGTGCCCCTTTGCGGAGGGATCTCCACGGCGGCGATCCGTTGCCGGATCGTCGGCTCGGCCTTCTTCAGCAGCTGTTTTGCGGAGACTTCGAAGAAAAGCGCCGACGCTGACGGAATCCCGGAGGCAGACACCAGAGAGGCCAGGGCGGCGTCCGAGAGGGCCAGCGGCCGGCCCGGCGGCAATGAGACGATGTAATGGTCCGGTGCGGTCTTGGCGTTGAATGCGGCGGCAAAATCGTCGTTGGGGCGGTTGAAAGGGATCAGGGCCGCGGCGACGGTCTGCCCGCCCACCAGTTCGGCCCCGATGACGATGGGTCGCTGCGAATCGATCCAGTCGGTTCCCTGAAGCATCCCCCGCAGGATCATGGAAGGGGGTTGGCTGCTCGGATTGGTCTTGGCGGCCATTTCGTCGATCTGGCCGAGGATCTGCTCCAGGCGGCTGATTTTCACCGTCAGATCGAGGGCAGAATCCTGCTGGGCACCGGCAGAAGGCACCACTGCCAGAAAAAGGGTCAACACCGCCGCCAGAAGCGGCGTAAGAATCGAGCGCCGGGTGTCCATGACCTCCTCCTTTTGTTCTGCGTCCGGAAGCGGTTGCCGCCAGATGCGCTATGGTTCGATCGGATGCTGCAACCCGGAGTGCATCCGATTTTCGAAGGGAATCGACTCCACCGAAACCAGATTCCCTGTAAAGCTGCCGACCACCACTTTGCTTCGGATTCGTACCGGAATCCGTCGCTGGTCGGCGGTCACCCAGATCTGGATCTTTGCATCCCTGCTTTTTTTGAAAACGCCGCCGACCTCCTGGAGCTCGGGTTCGACGAGGTACGTGTCATAGGTCTTGCCCTCCACGTCGATCGTCTCTTTTCCCACGATGGTCGCCCGGCCGATGACGCATTTTTTCCCATCGGTGACCGGTCTCGCCAGCAGGTTCCGGTGGGCGGGGTCGAACAGGCGGCTGAAGTAAAAAATCGAGAGCGGATCAAAAGCGCCGGGGCTGATGGGGATCGGTTTTTCCGCTTTGCCGAAGTTGACATACTGGGCCTTTTGTCCTTCCCAGTCGAAACGAATCTCTGCATCGCGGCGGGTGCCGTGAACGGTGTGCACTTCGCGGTAGAGCAGAGAGCGATTCATGGACAGATCTGCGTAGGCGTCGATCCGCTGCCGGACCTTGTAAAAGATGTCCACAAAATCGTTGGTGCGAGCCGTTAGAACGAAGTGGTTGGCCGGCTTTCCATCGACGATCTCCGGCGGATGAACCTCCAGGGTGGCCTCTCCGGCGGGAATCACCCCCCAGCGAAGCAGAAAAGTCAGCTTTTCCCCGGGAGAAAAGGGAAATAACGACCCGGTGTCTGCGGAAATTGCAGGCGCCGGCAGCACCGACGCCGCGCACAGCAACAGCAGGATGCCCAGGCAAAGGGATAGGCCGCTGCGTCCAACGGTGGTAGAATGTTTTTTCATCGTTGCCTCTTGGCGTGGCGGTCTACATCGGTTCGCATCGGAGACAGTGCGTCAAGGGGCCTGTCAAATAGTTCGCCGATTTTATAACAATTCTTTTCGGAATGGCAAATACCCCCCCTTTTTGGGGAGCGGCCTTCGTGTTTGGCAAGGCGTGAAGATGACGTTGCGTGGGGGGAAAGAGAAGGAAAAAATGTAATATATCAGTAGGTTGTAAGATCTCCTTGTCGGTTGACAGATCTGCTGCTTTTGTCCATAGTGAAAGGGTCCGTGAATCTGCCGGCTGCTGGGCCTACCGCGTCCGGCGGGAGCGAATCATGCCCGATCGAGTCCTCAAGACAGCCCCTGCCGCCACTGTCACCCGCCGCCGATTTCTGAGCAGGTCCCTGGGATGGACGGCGCTGGCGCTCCTGGCCCCGGCCTCCCTGGCGGCGTCTGCCTCCAGGGGGGCCGCGCGACAGGGGGAAGAAGAGGCGGCCTGGCGTCTCCTGGATCGGGCCCACCCGGCCCGGTACTGGGTCTCCACCGCCGCCGCCGGTGTCGACTGCAGCCGCTGCCACGGGTCGGAGCTTTTCTCTGAGCCGGCCCACGACCACGGTCAGGTGTTCATCCGCTGTGAACTCTGCGCCCAAAAGTGCATGATCGGCGAAGGCGAACGGGGCCGGTGCCGGACCCGGATAAATCTCGACGGCAGGCTGTTGAGTCTGGTCTACGGCCGGCCCGTGTCGGTTCACATCGATCCCATCGAGAAAAAGCCGTTCTATCATTTTCTGCCCGGCAGCCAGGCCCTGTCGCTGGCCACCACCGGCTGTCCGCTGTCGTGCAAGTTCTGCCAGAACTGGCAGATCTCCCAGGCGCAACCGGAAGACTACCAAATCCGGTATACGCCCCCCGAGGCGGTGGTCCGGGCCGCAAGCGACCGGCAGGTGCCGGTCATTGCCTATACCTACAACGAGCCCACCGTTTTTGCCGAATACTTGATGGACATTGCCCGGAGCGGTCGGGAGCAGCATCTCTCCAGCGTGATGGTCAGCTGCGGGTTTGCCAATCCGGGGCCGATGGCCGATTTGTGCGATCTTTTGGATGCGGTCAAGATCGATCTGAAGGGATTCAGCCGGGAATTCTACCGGACGGTCTGCGGCGGCGAGCTCGACCCGGTGCTCTCCAACATCCGATTGGTCGCCCGCCGGGGGGTGCACCTGGAAATCGTCAACCTGGTAGTGCCGACCCTCAACGATTCGGATCCGATGATCGAGGCGCTGGTCCGATGGATCGTCGGCGAGGTCGGGCCCGATGTGCCGGTTCACTTCACCCGGTTCCACCCGGACTACCAGCTGCGAAATCTGCCGCCGACCCCGGTGTCCACGTTGGAGCGGGCCTACGAGACGGCCAAGAAGCACGGAATGAACTACCCCTACGTGGGCAACGTGCCCGGCCATCCGGGAAACAATACCTATTGCCCGGGCTGCGGCAGGGCGGTGATCCGGCGAACGGGGTTTTTCGTCACGGGAATCGACATCAAAAACGGGGCCTGCGCCTTCTGCGGGCATGCCATCGCCGGCGTCTTCAAGCCAGTCTACGGGAGCGGATGAACCCGACGCCTCAGGGGAAAGACCATTAAACCGCCAAGGCGCCAGGATTGAACCTACGCGCTGAAAGGGGACTTCTTGACATGACCCCCAGGATAAAATGCGGCGCCGTGACGGTCCGAACGATGCGGCAACTTTTTGTCCTTGTCGTTTTGATGGGTATGGTTTCGACCACGGCCGGAGCCGTCGAGGTGCGCGAACCGGCGGTGGCCGGAAAATTCTACCCGGCTGATCCGGCAAAGCTGAAGCGTGCGGTCGACTTCTACCTGGATCGTGCCGTCGAGCCCGACGGTCACAAGCCGCTGGCCATCGTCGCCCCCCACGCCGGCTATGTCTACTCGGGCCAGATCTGTGCCGACGCCTGGCGGCAGGCCCAGGGCCACCGGTACGACGTGGTGGTCATTTTGGGAACCAACCACACAGCCCCCGGCTTTACCGGCGTTTCCATCATCCCCGGAGGCGTGTACCGAACGCCGCTGGGGGATGCGAAAATCGACGAGGGCATCTCCGCAGCGCTGGCCGCCGCAGACCCGGCGTTCTCCTTTCGGGCCGATGTTCACCGCAGGGAGCATTCCGTCGAGGTGCAGGTCCCCTTTGCCCAGGTTCTTTTCCCGAAGACGCCGATTGTCGCGGCCGTTGTCGGTGCGCCGGACCCGGCCCTTTGCGATCGTTTCGGTCAGGCCCTGGCCGCTGCGGTCAACGGCCGCAGCGCACTGATTGTTGCCAGCACCGACCTGTCCCACTATCCGTCCTACAAAGACGCCTGCCGGATCGATCGGTCCGTGCTTGAGGCGGCCGCAACGATGAATCCGTCAGAGCTGCATCGGTGCATCGAGGCCCAGATGGCGCAGCACGTCGCCAACCTGTCCACCTGTGCCTGCGGCGAAGCGCCCATGATGGCCGCCATGAGCGCCGCAAAGCACCTGGGAGCCCGGGGGGGCCGGATCGTCAGCTACGCCAATTCCGGCGACGCCGTCGTGGGCCGCCCGGAACGGGTCGTCGGATACGGTGCGGTGGCATTTTCCGACGCCTATACCGAAGCGCCGTCTTTCCCGCAGGCGCCCCCGGCAGACGGAGAGTCGACCCTTGCCGGGCCGCAAAAGCGAGCCCTTCTTTCCCTGGCCCGTTCCACCGTCACCGAGGTACTCCTGGCAGACGTCCTACCGCTGCCGCGGTCAGCCGACCCCGCGCTCAATGCGCATCGGGGCGCTTTCGTGACACTGAAAAAGAAGGGCCGGCTTCGCGGGTGTATCGGCCACATGACCGCCGACTGGTCCCTGCAGAAAACCGTCGGGGCCATGGCTCTTCAGGCCGCTTTCAACGACCGGCGCTTTCCGCCGGTCTCCGTCGACGAACTCGATCGACTGGAGATCGAAATATCGGTGCTGACTCCTTATGAGATCGTGGCAGGGCCCGCGGCAATCCGGATCGGAACCGACGGGGTGGTCATCCAAAAAACGGGCAAGAGCGCGGTGTTTCTGCCCCAGGTTGCCGTGGAGCAGGGGTGGGGCCGGGAAGAGATGCTCGATCACCTGTGCCGCAAGGCGGGCCTGCCCGCCGGCGCCTGGAAAGAGGGGGCAAAGCTGATGACGTTCCAGGCGACGGTATTCTCCGAGCACGAGTTTCAATAAGGCGCCGGTCTGCGAGCGGCCGGTTGCTCGGCATTCGATCCCTTTATGTCAGAACCCGAAAGCAGGTGAAAAGAACAGCCAAAAGGGGGATGATCCCCATCGTCCCGCGCCGAGCATCGCAGAAAGAAGCGGGACGCAGGGCGCCGTTTCTTTTGGATACTTTTCTTTAGGCGAGTAAAGAAAAGTATCAATAAAAATAGAAAGATTATAATAAGTTATACAAAATGCTATTCTGTGTTCCGGCAGAGGGCATCCGAGCTGGGTAAAATCTACAATGATAAATTTGAACCCCCGAAAGTTGAGTCATCACCGTCAACGCCCCTTGTCAATCTCAAAATGGAAGAGAATTCATCATGGGAAAGACCCTCTTTGAAAAAATCTGGGCCAAGCACGTGGTGCGAGAGCTGCCCGACGGTTCGACCCTTCTATACATCGACCGCCATCTCGTCCATGAGGTGACCAGCCCCCAGGCCTTCGAGGGCTTGCGGCTGGCGGGCAGAAAAATCCGCGCTCCCGAGCGGACGTTTGCCACCATGGACCACAATGTTCCCACCACCGAAGATCGCCTGGAAATAAAGGATCCGATCTCCAGAGACCAGGTGGCGGCGTTACAAAAGAACTGTGAAGACTTCGGAGTCAGGCTCTTCGGCCTGGGGGATCCTCACCAGGGGATCGTGCACGTGATCGGGCCGGAACTGGGGATTACGCTTCCCGGGCTTACCATTGTATGCGGCGATTCCCACACCTCCACCCACGGCGCCTTCGGCGCCCTGGCATTCGGGATCGGGACCTCGGAAGTGGAGCACGTTTTGGTGACCCAGACGCTGGTGACCCGGAAGCCGCGGACATACAAGGTGGAGTTTGCCGGCCGGCCGGCGCCCCATGTCTTTTCCAAGGATATGGTCTTGAAATTGATCGGTACCATCGGTACCGCCGGGGGTTCCGGACACATCTTCGAATACTGCGGCGATGCCGTTCGCTCCCTTTCCATGGAAGCCCGAATGTCCATCTGCAACATGAGCATCGAGGCCGGCGCCCGGGCCGGCATGATCGCCCCGGATGAAACCACCTTCGAATACATTACCCGGCAGGATCGCCCCCATGCGCCGAAGGGAAAAGAGCTGGAACGCGCCCGGGCCTACTGGCAGACGCTTGCCAGCGATGGGGAGGCGGAGTTCGACCGGACCCTGACCATTGACGCCGGCAGGATCGCCCCCCAGATCACCTGGGGAACCAATCCCGGGATGGTCATGGACATCGATCAGCCCGTGCCCGAGCCGGATTCGGCTGCGGGCTACAGCCGGACGGATGTCGAAAACGCGCTGGCCTATATGGGTTTAGCTCCGGGAACCCGACTGACCGACGTCGAGGTCGACGTCATCTTTATCGGCAGCTGTACCAATTCCCGAATCGAGGATCTGCGACAGGCGGCAGCCATTCTGGAGGGCCGCAAAAAGGCCGACCATGTTCAATTGCTGGTGGTTCCGGGTTCGCATCCGGTTCGACAGCAGGCCGAGGCCGAGGGCCTGGACAAGGTTTTCAAGGCGGCAGGGGCCGAATGGCGTTATGCCGGATGCAGCATGTGCCTGGGGATGAACCCCGATCAGCTTCGCCCGCAGCAGCGTTGCGCATCGACGTCGAATCGGAATTTCGAGGGGCGGCAGGGAAAAGGCGGCCGCACCCACCTGGTCAATCCCGAAATGGCAGCGGCAGCAGCTGTGGTCGGAAAATTTGTCGATATCCGCAGATGGCCGGATCTGTGATCTCGAAAGCCCCCGGACAAGGGCGACAAACTATCGGCGACCCCACGAGAGGAGCAAAATGGAACCGTTTATTTCCCACACCGGCATTGTTGCGACCCTGAACCGGGCCAATGTGGACACCGATGCGATTATCCCCAAGCAGTTCTTAAAATCGATCAAGCGCACCGGATACGGGCCGAATGCCTTCTATGACTGGCGCTACACAGCCGAAGGCGAGCCCGATCCGGGTTTTGAACTCAACGCACCGCGGTTTGAAGGTCGTTCCATACTGGTGACCCGCAACAATTTCGGATGCGGTTCCAGCCGGGAGCACGCCGTCTGGGCACTGATGCAGGACGGCTACCGGGTGATTCTCGCCCCCTTCAAAGAGACCGCCGGCCGGCGAATACCGGCCTTTGCCGACATTTTCAGAATCAACGCCATCCAAAACGGGTTGCTGGCGATCGAACTGTCGGAAGACGAGATCGACACCATCTTCGATCTGGTTTCCGGTAGCGAAGGCTTGCAGGCCACCGTCGACCTGAAAAAGCAGCAGGTCGTTTTTCAGGGCGCAACCCCGACGGTGTTTCGTTTCGATATCGAGCCCGGGGCCAAGGAGCGACTGATCAAGGGCCTGGACGATATCGATCAGACCCTGAAATATGAATCCGATATCGCGCGGTTTGAAGAAGGCTACGATCCCCTCCGCATGTGACGCTCCGGAATTCCCGTCCCGTCCGGGGAACAGGGCCCCGAGAAAGCCGCCTTTTGCCCAAAAAGATGCCGGATCATGTACCGCTCGGCTGACCGCAGCGGCGCAAACGGCCCTCTATCGCTTTTCCCCGACGGCCGGATTCGGGCCCCGGGAAACGGTCCGCTAATCGGCTGTTATGATACGTCTAAAGGAGATCGATCTGGTTTTTTTTAAATATTTCAAATTATTATCTTGCTTTCCGGTCAAACGGACCTTATAATAGAAACATCAACCAAGTCCCGCCTTTCTTTTGCCGGACAGTCTCTCTCTGAAGGACCCATCCGTCCGTACCATCGATATCCTCCAGTTTGCGACGTTGAAATTATACGAAAGGAGGATGTTCCCATGAGCAATGGAACTGTGAAGTGGTTCAGTGACCATAAGGGTTATGGATTCATTGAACAAGAAGACGGACCGGATGTATTCGTCCACCATTCAGCGATCAACGCTACCGGCTTTAAGTCTCTCAATGAGGGCGACCGGGTTTCCTTTGACATGCAAGAAGGACAAAAAGGTCCTTCTGCTGCCAATGTCACGGTGATCTAAGTCGGCTTTCCATCCAGAAAAGGGCGTTCCTT
>JASFPT010000089.1:0-13606 GCA_050115795.1 Desulfobacterales bacterium | reverse complement strand
ATCGATTCGCCATCGGCGCATCCGGAAAAGAGGGGAGCGTAAAGGTGCGCGTCATCGACATGGTGACCGATCTGGTCACCAGAGAGGTTCACCTGGAAGTCCCGACCTCCGAAGGAGAGATTGCCGCCGACCCGGCAGCCGATCTGCTCAAAGTGGCGGCCGTGGACCGGCGCTTCTCTCCGGGAAAGACCTTCACCGGCCTGATCCGGGGCTTCGGGCTTCAACAGGGCGCCTTTGCGGCCAGCTCCGCCTGGGACACCGCCGACATCATCGCGGTGGGGGCCTCAGATGAAGATATCGCCGCGGCCGTCAACCGAATCGCCGATCTCCAGGGCGGGGTGGTTCTGTGCGTGGACGGACAGGTGCGCGAAGAACTTCCCCTGCCGGTGTTCGGGATCGTGTCGGCGCTTCCCATGGCCGAACTCGCCGGTCGGCTCGAGGCCATGAACCGGGCGGTGTCCGCCCTGGGCTGCCCGTTTCCCGATCCGCTGCTGAGCCTGGTGACCCTCACCGGGGCGGCGATTCCCTTTATCCGAATCTGTGAAGAAGGGCTGGTCGATTTCAAGACCGGAAAAACGGTGGGCATTTTCGTGGATGAAAATGCCCACCGTTTTTAAGGAAGACGCCTTTTGATGTTGCCCCGGGCCCGGGAGACGAGAACCCAAAAAACGTCCAATGGATCCTTTTTGCCGCATGCTTTCCAGCTTCCTGGCCTCCTGGCCTCCTGGCCTCCCGGCCTCCCAGCCTTATCGCCTCCCAGCCGGTGCGCCAGCACCCTTCCCCTTGCAACGCGCCGCTTTCGTCTATAAAATGACCGTTGTCACTTCCATCCGAACTCCCCTTCCGCCGGCCGGCGCCGGCACGGAGCCGCCATGATCACCGACGAAGACTGCAAAGAAACCTGCTATTCCGACAGTCTGCTTCAGGACATCCAGCACCATGTCGTCTCCTACCTGGGGAACGACAGCCACCCGCCCCGCAGGGATACCTACTACTATGGTCTGTCATTGAGCTTACGGGACCGCCTCGTGGAACGCTGGCTCAAGACCCAGCGGACTCTTTACGAAAATGGCGCAAAGCGGGTCTACTACCTGTCGATGGAGTTTCTGCCCGGACGCTTCCTGGTCAGCAACATCCTGAGCCTCGGCGTGCATGACACCTGCCGGGACACCCTTTTGGGCGCCGGCCTGAATCTGGGCGATTTGGAAGAGGAGGAATGGGACCCGGGCCTGGGGAACGGAGGTCTGGGGCGGCTGGCCTCCTGCTTCCTCGACTCCATGGCGACACTGGGCATTGCCGGCTACGGCTGCGGAATCCGTTACGACTATGGCATTTTCTACCAGACCATCGTCGACGGTTACCAGGTCGAGCGCAGCGACAACTGGGTTCGCCACGGCAGCGCCTGGGAAATCAAGCGGCGGGGCTTCAACTACGAGGTGAACCTCTACGGCAGGAGCGAACCGTACGTCGACGAGGACGACGGTCTGACCCGCTATCGATGGGTCGACACCGACAAGGTGATGGCCCTGGCCTGCGACTTTCTTATCCCCGGCTATGGCAACGAAAACGTGAACAACATGCGGCTGTGGGCTGCCCAGGCCAGCCGCGAATTCAACCTGGAGGAGTTCAACGAGGGCGACTACATCGGTGCCGTGGAACAGAAGGTGATCAGTGAGAACATCTCCAAGGTGCTCTATCCCCGGGATGAAAGCACGGCCGGAAAGGAGCTTCGCCTCAAGCAGCAGTATTTTTTCGTGGCCGCCAGTTTCCGGGACCTGCTTCGACGCTTTTTCCGGTTTCACAGCGATTTTGCCGATCTGCCCGACGCCGTGGCGATCCAGATCAACGACACCCATCCGTGCATTGCCATCCCCGAGCTGATGCGGATTCTGCTCGACGAGCACGACCTTGCCTGGCAGAAGGCCTGGGATATCTGCACCCGGGTGTTTTCCTATACCAACCACACCGTTTTGCCCGAGGCGCTGGAAACCTGGCCCGTCGACCTGGTCGGCCGCGTCCTGCCGCGTCACATGGAGATCATCTACGAGATCGACCGGCGCTTCGGAGAAGAGGTGAAAGCGGCCGACCCGGACGATCCGGAGCGGCGCAAACGAATGGCGATCGTCTCCGACGGCCGGGTGAAAATGGCCCATCTGGCCGTGATCGGCAGCCACGCGGTCAACGGGGTTTCAGAACTTCACACCCGCATCCTGAAGGAGCGGATCTTTGACGATTACCATCGACACTTCCCGGGCCGGTTCCTCAACATCACCAACGGCATCACGCCCCGAAGGTGGCTGTTGCAGGCCAATCCGTCGCTGGCCGCGCTGATCAGCGAAACCATCGGAGACGGTTGGGTACTGGACCTGGAAAAGCTCCGGGAGTTGATCCCCCATGCCGAAGATCCGGCCTTTCGCGAGGCCTGGCGCAAAAGCAAGCAGACCAACAAGGAGCGGCTCGTGCACTACGTCAAGCGGAAACTGGCCATGGCAGTCGACGCCGACACGCTCTTCGACGTGCAGGTCAAGCGGATGCACGAATACAAGCGGCAGTTGCTCAATGTGCTGCACACGATCTGCCTGTACCGTCGAATCAAGGCGGGCCCGGTCGATGAATTTGTCCCCCGGACGGTTTTTTTCGCCGGCAAGGCGGCCCCCGGCTATGTCATGGCCAAATTGATCATCAAGCTGATTCACTCGGTGGCCGACGTCGTCAACGCCGACACGGACGTGAACCGGCTGTTGAAGGTGGTTTACCTGCCCAACTACTGCGTGTCCCAGGCTGAAAAGGTCATCCCGGCGGCTGATCTTTCCGAGCAGATCTCAACGGCGGGCATGGAGGCCTCCGGCACCGGCAACATGAAGTTTGCTTTAAACGGCGCGCTCACCATCGGCACCCTGGACGGGGCGAACGTGGAAATCGCCCAGGAGGTCGGTGCCGAAAACATCTTCATCTTCGGGCTGAAGGCCGACGAGGTGGAGGCGCTCAGAAGCCGGGGATACAATTCGCGGGATGTCTACAGTCGAGACGAGGAGCTGAGAGCCGCCCTGGACATGATCTCCGCCGGAGCGTTTTCTCCGGGCCGAAGGGACCTCTTTGCGCCCATTGTCGACAGCCTCCTGTCCATGGGGGACTATTACCTTGTCCTGGCCGATTTTCGGCCCTATGCGGACATGCAGCAAAACGTGTCCCGGTGCTACCGCGACCCGGAACGTTGGACGAAAATGTCGATCCTGAACACCGCCAACATGGGAAAATTCTCCAGCGACCGCGCCATCCGCGAATACGCTGAAAAGATCTGGAACGTCAAACCGCTTCACGTGTAGCAGAGGTCAAGACCCCTCCCGTAAAAGTCGGCCGCATCCTTGCATTCTCTTTTTCAGGGGTATATAGCTGAGACCCTGTTTTTCCATTGCCACCGGGGGGCATCGATCTTGGAAAGTGACGGCGTTTTCGACCGCATGATGCAGCGGGCTCAGCGGATGAGACAGGACGCCCTCGCGCTGTTTCTGGCCTACCGGGATCCCCGCGTTCCGAGCTATTCCAGGGTGTTCATCCTCTGTGTGGTCGCCTATGCTTTCAGCCCTCTGGATCTGATTCCCGATTTCATCCCGGTGCTCGGATACCTGGACGATGTCCTGATTCTCCCCCTTGGGATTTATCTGGCCGTAAAGATGGTGCCGGCCGACGTTTTTGCCGAATACCGGCTCGTGGCAAGGGAGATCTACACCGATAAAAAGCCGATCAGCAAGGTGGCCGCCATCGTGGTGCTGGTGATCTGGCTTTTGTTGGCGAGTCTTTTGGGATACTGGCTGTTGAACGTTTTTGGCGTCATCGGGTAGAGCGCTTGCCAGAATGCCGTCCCGATATCACCTCGGGGTCGATACCCATCCGCGGCTTGGTGTCGCAGCCAGGGTCGGAGCCAAGCGCTCTCCATTGTCAAACACCCTTTCTCGCGTATCGATGCGACCCTCATGCCGACGATGGAATTGCCCATTTTTCTGTGCACCGCTGCACAGTTTTTCGTGCAGTTTTTTCTCCCGGAATGCCTTCGACTGCAAGGACAGCCTTGTTTTTTTCGGACGCCGTTTTTCGGTTTCCAGGATAAATGTGAAACGATTTCGAAAAATTGGGGTCTTTTCCTCCACTGATAGGGCCCGTGATGACGAGTCATGTCAAATCTGGCATGAATCTTGATCTATGTGTCGCAATTTTGGGTGCTCGAATCCCGGGGCGGTAACGACATGGCGTTCTGGACTTACCCCATCTACGAAACCAAGCTGGCCTTGAACATCGCCGATGCATTTGCGGTGGCCTCGGAGTTCGCACTCGCCTTTTCCATCCGGAAGCTGGACAAAGAAAGGCTCCGCATCGTTGTCAACCTGACGAGCATGCCCTCCCGGTTTCTGTTTTTCACCTGGATCAAGGCCTATGAGATTCGCGTGCATTTTCTGGAAGAGCGCCTGTCCCTTGTGCGGGCGCAGGCCCAACGGGTAATATCTCCGCATCACCTTGTTCGATTTCCGTTTTTCATCGCCCACCGAATCGAGCCCGAAGAGCTGTTCGGCAATCTGCAGCGGCACTTCAGCCAATACGAGGCCGGCCCCCGGACGGCAGACTGGGACAACTAGTCTGCCGTCCGCAGCGGCGTCAACCGGCCTTTGGTGGTTCTTGGATCTTCTTTGCAGCCCCGGCGAGGTCTGCTATTGTGCCACGGTCTGCAGGTCGGGCCGATGGGCGACGTTCACCCACCAGAAAGACGATCCGATAAATCCAGTTGACGGGGAAACGGTCCAATGACAGGGCGCTACGTCCACGGCTACGATCCTCGAGAGGCGATCCGCTTACGGGACCAGGCATCCACCCTGGCCGAACTGCTTCACTGCGACACCGCCTATCCGCCGGGCAGCCGGGTGCTGGAAGCCGGGTGCGGGGTCGGCGGCCAGACGGTCTCCCTGGCCCGAAACAGCCCCGGCGCCCGGATTCTCGCCGTCGACATCGCATGGGCTTCCCTGGTCGAAGCCCGAAAACGGTTGCGGTCGGCCGGATCGCCCGAAATCGGCCTCATCCAGGGGAACATTTTCGATCTTCCCTTCCGGCCGGGCACCTTCGACCATGTCTTTCTCTGCTTCGTCCTGGAGCACCTTTCAGAGCCGGCCGCCGCCCTCCGCCGGCTCAAGGCGCTTCTCAAAACGGGCGGTACGATCACGGCCATCGAGGGGGACCACGGCTCGACCTTTTTTCACCCGCACAGCGAGGCGGCTCTTCGGGCGATCCGATGCCAGGTGGAGCTGCAGCGCCGCGCCGGCGGCAATGCCATGATCGGAAGGCAGCTGTATCCGTTGCTTCAGGAGGCCGGTTTCGAGGCGGTGCGTGTTTCGCCGCGAATGGTCTACGTCGATTCGAGCCGTCCGGCGCTGGTGGACGGCTTCACCCGAAAGACCTTCACCGCCATGATCGAAGGGGTCCGTGAAGCCGCCATCGGCTCCGGCCTCACCAGCGCGGCCGATTTCGATCGGGGGGTTGTCGATCTTTATCGTACTGCGGCCTCCGACGGGGTGTTTTGCTACACTTTTTTCAAGGCGGTAGCGAAAAAAGGGGTTGGCGAATAATTTCGGATGAACGAGACGTTTCGCTGTTTTTGGGCAGGCCGCCGGAGCAAAAAAACCACCCGGCATCATGGACGTCCGCGTCACCGGGGCCGCTCTTCCGGCAGTCATCAGGTTCACGTCCGAATCCGGATCCGGACCGCCGGGTGACGATTTCAAATGCGGCGTTTTCAAGGCGAAAAGCGTTACGCGCCATGGACATCGAATTTCTCCCAAACCGAAACCGGGAGCCTTTCCCGAGCGCCGAAGCCCTGGCGGCGGTATTGCCGGACACGGCAGCCCGTGTGCTCCGGTTTCATGAGAGCCTGCCCGGATACAGGCCGACCCCCCTGGTTGCATTGCCCGGGCTGGCCCGGTGCCTGGGTGTGGCCGACATCCGCGTCAAGGACGAAAGCAACCGCTTTGACTTGAAGGCCTTCAAGGTGTTGGGGGCAAGCTATGCCATCGCCCGGGAAGTGGCCGAGCAAGCGGGGATCGATCCGGCAGGGGTCACCTTCGACCGGATCGCTTCGGCTGCGGACGGGCTCGGCGATTTGACGTTTGTGACGGCCACCGACGGAAACCACGGTCGGGCGGTGGCCTGGACCGCAAAAAAACTCGGCTGCCGGGCGGTGGTCTACCTGCCCGCCGGATCCTCCCGATACCGGCTCGATGCAATCCGCCGATTGGGGGCGGAGGCCGACATCATCGCGGGCAATTTTGACGCCGCCGTCCGTTTCGCGGCCCGCAGCGCGCGCCAAAACGGGTGGGTCCTGATGCAGGACACCGCCTGGCCGGGATATGAGGCGGTTCCCCTTGCGATCATGCAGGGGTACACCACGCTTCTTTCAGAGGCGTATCGGCAGATGGGAGACGATCGACCGACCCATCTCTTCGTGCAGGCGGGGGTCGGATCGCTCGCGGCGGCGATGATGGCCTTCGTCTGCCGGCATCATGCCGAACACCGGCCCTATTTCACCGTGGTGGAGCCCCATGTCGCGGCGTGTTTCCACCGGTCGGCATCCATCGATGACGGAAAGCCTCATCCGGTCTTCGGAGACCTGGACACGCTCATGGCGGGACTTGCCTGTGGCGAGCCGAGCCGGCTCGCCTGGCCGATTCTCCGCAAAAACGCAGATGGCTTTGTCGCTTGTGGGGATGAAGTGGCGGTCGAGGGGATGCGGAGGCTTGCAACACCCGTTGCCGGCGATCCCCCAGTGGTAGCCGGAGAATCCGGGGCGGTCACCGCAGGCCTGCTCGCAGAGTTGTGCGGCAATCCGTCCCTGAAGGAAACCGCCCGGCAGATGGGCCTCGATGCCGGCTCGAAGATCCTGCTGCTCTCCACGGAAGGGGATACCGATCCTCGCCTGTACCGCCGCCTGGTAACGGGTTGACCGGCCCGGTGCCGGTCTGTGTCGGCGGCCCGGCGATGGGTTTTCCCGACCGGACGTGCTATGATGAAAACCGACATGAACCCTTGTCCCCAGTTGCTTTTCGCCCGTGTGCGGCCGGCCGGGGAGGTGCCGTCCCGTTCCCGCCGGAAACCCCCCGGCCGCCCCGGTGATCGGCTGCCCGAGGGGGCGGGCTCAGCCGCTGCCCGAATACCGGTGCGGTTCTTCCATGAAGCGCTTGTAGAGTTGGTAGTGGTCGGTTTCCTCGTAGGCGACGGGGCGAATCGGGGCGCGGTCGAAGCTATACAGCACCGCCCCCGGGCAGGCCATCAGAATCGGGGAATGGGAGGCGATGACGAACTGGGCGTGTCCCCGGGCGGACATCCGAGCCAGCAGCCCGAGCAACTCGATCTGGGTCCGGGGCGACAGGGCGGTCTCCGGCTCGTCCATGAGATAGAGCCCCTTGATCCGGTATCGGGACCGGAAAAAGGACATGATCGACTGGCCGTGGGACTGGGCGGTCAGCGATTTTCCACCGAACAGCGAAAGCTGCGCCGGTTCCTCCACCGCCCACTGGTCCAGCATCCGGGCAAAATCCCGAAATACGGCAGAGCCGAAGAACGAGCCCGGTACCGGCCCCTTGTCCCAATCGGCCGAGACGTAAGCCGGAAGCCGTTTCTCGTAAGGATTGCGGGTCGGGCTTCTATTGCCGCCCTGCTCCCATATGTGGATGCCGCATTTGCGGGCGATCGCCTCTAGAAGGGTCGATTTGCCGGTCCCGTTTTCACCCACGAAAAACGTCACCGGCGCCGTTAAGGGAATCGAATCGGTCTCCTGAAATACGGACAGGTTAAACGGGTAGTGATCCAGGGTCGGATAGCGGTCCTTGTGCATACGGATTCGGTTCAGGTGCATGACGGTTGCTGCAGCCTCCTGAGAGGGTCGAAGAAAGAGCCGACCGCTGATTGATGGCGCATCTTTTTCGGCTCCGTTTTGTATAACAGTGACGGCGTTGCGGGGCAACCGCCCCGCGTCGGGTATCCTGAAACGGCCCGACCCCCGGCCGTCCGCCTTTCCGGTTGTCGCTCTTTTCGTGCGGGCCTTCGCCGGCAACCGGACACCAACAGACCCCCGCAAAGCCGGGGGGAAAGGAGCACCTGTGATGGCGACCTTTTTGATGTTCGGAAAGTACGATGTCGAATCGATCCGGAAGATGAGCATCGAACGGACCCATCAGGTCGTGGCCGAAATCGAGAAGCTCGGCGGCAATGTCATCGCCATGCACGCCCTGCTGGGCCCCTTCGATCTGTGCTTTTGCGTAAAGCTGCCGGACGTGGAGGCGGCCATGAAAGCCTCGGTGGCCCTGACGCGGCTGAGCGGCATCTCGTTTACCACCTGTCCGGCGGTGACGGTGGAGACCTTCGACCGGGTCGTGGTTGAAAAGCCATGATCGCCTCTTAAGCGGCGGTGCGGTCCTGCCGACCGAGGCGCCGGGTGTCGGGCCTTCTGTTTCCAGGGGGGATGGCCTTGTGCAGGCCCGCCGGGCCGCGGCGTGCCAAATTTGTTTGCAGTTATTTCAACCCTTTGATATCTCAATCCGTTTGAGTAAGCGCAACGGAAGGGGTTTGCATGAAAATTTTGCTGGTGGACAACGACCCGACCCTGCTCAAGTTCCTGGCCCCCCGGCTGGAGCAGAAAGGGTTTGAGGTGACCACGGCCGCAGACGGGCTCAGGGCGCTGGACATTCTGGCAGACATGACGCCCGACTTCATTCTGGTCGACTACATCATGCCCAACGTGGACGGGCGTGCCTTTTGCACGATCATCCGGGAGATCCCCCGTCTGGGCGGATGTTTTGTGGCCGTTCTGTCAGCCGTTGCCGCCGAATCGGAGCTGGACATCCAGCGGCTCGGGGCGGATGCCTGTATTGCCAAAGGGCCCTTCGACAAGATGCTCGGCCATATCCTCGATCTGCTTTCCGCCCCCGAGAAGGCGGCGCAGCAATGCGCCAAAGGGGAGGTGATCGGGCTTTCCGACGTGGTCCCGCGGGGGATCACCCTGGAGTTGCTGGCGGCCAAGCGGCACTTTGAGACGATCCTGAACCGGATGTCGGAAGGGATTCTGGAGATCAACGGCGAAGGGCGGATCGTCTACGCAAACCCCTCTGCAATCGCTTTTTGCGGTCTCGAAGAGAAGAACCTGCTCGGCGCCCGTTTCGTCGATATTTTCGGGCCAGACACCCCGGATGCCGTCGTGCAGGCGACGACCCGGCTCGGCGTCGAGGGCGGCGGCGGTGAAATCGGAGCCGACATCCGCGTCAAAGAGCGCCTTTTTGCGATGAAAATGCTTCTCCTCGATCAAGCCAGCGGGGCCCTGGTGATCCTGACAGACATCAGCGCCCAGCACCGGGCGCAGAAGGCCCTTGCCGAAAGCGAGGAAAAATACAGAAACGTCGTCGAAAACGTCGGTGTCGGCATCCTGGTGGCCCAGGGCGGCCGGGTGGTTTTTGCCAATCAGGCGATTGCCGGCTTTCTCGGCAAAAGGGCGGAAGAGCTCACCGACGTCCAAGACCCCTTTGACTTTATCCACCCCGAAGACCGGCCCTTGGTGCTGGACCGCCACATACGCCGACTCAAGGGAGAGATGGTCGCCAGCCGATACTCCTTCCGGGTGTTCGACGCCGAGGGAAAAACGCGCTGGGTGGACGTCTCCTGTGTGTTGATCACTTGGAACGGCACGCCCGCAACCCTCAACTTTTTTTCCGACGTCACCGATCACCTCGCCTCCCAGAAGGCACTGGCAGACAGCGAATCCCGCTATCGGCATCTGGTCAACGTGGCGCCGGCCGGCATTTACGAAATCGATTATCGGATTCCAAAGCTCATCAGCGTCAACGACCTCCTTTGCGAATACAGCGGCTACAGCCGGGAGGAACTGCTTTCCATGAATCCCCTCGATCTGCTCACCGAAGAAAGCCGGCGGCACTACCAGGAGCGGCTCGAGAAGATCGCTGAAAGTCAGCTGGTGACCGACACGGTCGAGTACGAGGGCGTGCGCAAAAACGGCGAGCAGGTCCTGTTTCAACTCAGCGCCAACTACACTTACGAAGACGGGAAGATCGTCGGTTCCACCTGCGTCGTTCAGGACGTCACCCAACTTCGAAAGGTGGAGGAGGAAAAACAGCGCCTGGAGGCCCAGCTCCAGCAGGCGCAGAAGCTGGAGGCGCTGGGCACCCTGGCAGGGGGCATTGCCCATGATTTCAACAACCTGCTCATGGGGATCCAGGCGCGGATCAGCCTCATGCTTTTGCAGATCGATCCTTCCCATCCCCACCACCGCCACCTGAAGGCCGTCGAGCAGTACATCGAAAGTGGCGCCGGACTGACCAAACAGGTACTCGGGTTTGCCCGCCGCGGAAAATACCACGTGCAGGCCACGGACATGAACGACATCGTGCGCCAGAGCGCCGAGATGTTTGGAAGGACGAAAAAGGAGATCACTATTCACCAGAAGCTGGCCGACAACATTCCTGCAGTGATGATCGACCGCTCCCAGATCCAGCAGGTCCTGCTCAATCTCTATGTGAATGCGTGGCAGGCCATGGACGGTATCGGGGATCTGACCCTGACCACCGGAGAGACCACGGTAAGGCAGGGCACCGCGGACGCGGGTGACCTGGATCCGGGGCGATACGTGGAAATCCGGGTGGCCGACAACGGGCCGGGGATGAACCCCTCGATACAGGAACGCATTTTCGACCCGTTTTTCACCACCAAGGCCAGGGGCCGTGGGACCGGCCTTGGCCTCGCGTCGGCCTACGGCATCATCCGAAGCCACGGGGGGAGCATCACCGTGGACAGCGAAGCCGGGCGAGGCGCAACCTTTATCATTCGGCTTCCGGCAACCAACGAGCAGATTCAAGGCGTGGAGATGGCCGGCGAGGAGACGGCCAGCGGCAGCGAGACCATTCTGCTGGTCGATGATGAGCAGTTCGTGCTCGAATCGGCCCAGGATCTGCTCAAGGAGCTGGGCTACCGCGTCATCACAGCGGAAAACGGGCCCAAGGCCATTGAAATTTTCGAAAAACAGCATGAAGATATCGATCTGGTGGTGCTCGACATGATCATGCCGGGAGTGACCGGCGGGCAGGTTTTCGACCGACTCCGCAAGATCGATCCCGAGGCCCGGATACTGCTTTCCAGCGGCTACAGCATCAACGGAGAGGCCACCGAAATTCTCGACCGGGGCTGCGACGGATTTATTCAAAAGCCCTTCCGGATCGAGGTGTTCTCCCGGAAAATCCGGGAGATTCTTGGATAGAGTCGCCTCCGCGATTGTATCCTGGTTTCATTCTGCGGAACGGTTGCAAAAGAGCCTCAAATTGGAATGCCGGCCCTTTTGGACCCGATCCGGCAATCGCCCCTCAAACCCGCAATGTGCGACATCGTACGAATCGGAATGGCGTGTGGAACCCAAGAGTATTCAGAAAAACGGCATCAAACCCCAGCCGGTGAAAATCCGGCAGATGGATATCGACGACGTGGCCCAGGTCTTTCACCTGGGAGAACGACTCTTTGAGGCGGAAAGCATGCCGAATCTCTACCGGACCTGGGACGAGTTCGAGGTGATCGAGCTGTTCAACGGAGACACGGAGAACTGCCTCGTGGCCGAAGCCGGAGAAGAGATCGTCGGTTTCGCTTTGGGCACGACCGTGACCAAGAGCCGCTCTGCGTGGAAATACGGCCATCTGATCTGGCTCGGCGTTCACGAGGCCTATCAGCGCTTCGGGGTGGCCGAACGGCTCTTTCAACGCTTCCGCTCCGTGATGCTCGGCCAGGGCGTGCGAATGCTCATCGTCGACACCGAGGCCGAAAACCTTTCTGCGCTCCGGTTTTTCCGCAAGATGGGATTCGGGAGCCCTCAGCAGCACATCTACCTGTCCCTGAACCTGGCCGCCGAAAAGCTTCAGGCCCGGAAAAAGCCTCCGCTTCGGCGCAACGGATTGTCAAAAGAAGATGGCTGATCGAACCACGGCGATACAGCCGGCACGGCTCAAAAAGCTGCTTTGCCGGATGATCGACATCTACAGCCCCTCGGGAAAGGAAGTGGAGCTTCTCGAGTATCTGTATGGATATTTGAAGCGGCAAGGGATTCCTGTGGTCCGGCAGGCGGTGGACGAACGCCGCTACAATCTTCTGGTGATGCCCGAGGACCTGGACGTCCGCCTTGCGCTGATCGGGCATGTGGATACCATCGCGGCGTACGATCTGGACCGGTACGCTGCAGAGGAAAACGACGACCAGATCCGGGGTCTCGGCGCAGCAGACATGAAAGGCGGCTGTTCGGCCATGATCGAAGCGTACCTCGCGGCTTTCGCGGCCTGCGAGGGCAGGATACCGGCGGCGCTGGCGCTTGTGGTGGGGGAAGAAGAAGAAGGCGACGGCGCCGAAGCGCTCGTCGAAGAGCACCACTTTCCCTGGGCGGTGATCGGCGAGCCGACGAACCTGGACCTGTGCCTGAGTCATTCGGGGTATCTGGAACTTCAGGTGCGCACCCGGGGGCGCCGGCGCCACGCGTCCCTGGCGAACCGGCAGGAAAACGCCGTGGAGATCATGCTCCATGCGATTCTGGAAATGACACGATACCTGGAGGAGCGTCGGCCGGAAGTGGTCTGCAACATCCGGGACATGTTCAGCGCCCGGGCCGGATTTGTGGTACCCGACCGCTGCGAGGCATGGCTCGATCTCCACCTGCCCCCCACCGCGCCGGTGGGGGAAATCGCAACCGATCTGGAGGAGATTTTCTCCGACTACTGCCGTTCTCATCCCTGCGGGGAGGGAGACTTCCGGATGACCACCATCGATGCCGGATACGAATTGCCGGAGAAGGGACCGATGATCGAGGCCCTCCAGGAAGTCTACCGGCAGCGGGGAATGAAATGGCAGCCGGGCGTGTTCCGGAGCCATTCTGACGCCAACCGGATCTGGGCGGCCGGCATCAAGCCGGTCCTGCTCGGGCCCGGTCGCTTGGAGATGGCCCATATTCCGGAAGAGGCGGTCTCCTTTTCCCAGGTCATCGGCGCGGCGGAGATCTACTTCGCCCTGTTGCTGGCGGCCTCGGCCGGGTCTTGAAACCGATGGACGCCGCGGCCGGCTTCCGTGAAACCAGGCGGCCTTGCTCTCCGGCCCCGCAACCTGTCTGTCCATAAATCGATGCCCGAGTCCAACGCCACTTCGCCCCGCGCCCGATGGCGCCAGCGGCTGCATGAGATCATTTTCGAGGCCGACACGCCTGCGGGCAAGGCCTTCGATGTCCTGCTGATCGCCAGCATTTTGGCCAGTGTGGCGGCCGTGATGCTCGAGAGCGTGGCCGGCATCCGCGCGGCCCACGGGCGATTGCTTTTCGGCATCGAGTGGTTTTTCACGATCCTGTTCACCGTCGAATATGGGCTGCGCCTGGTCAGTGTGGATCGGCCGATGCGCTATGCCACCAGTTTCTTCGGGGTGGTCGACCTGATGGCCGTGGTGCCGACCTATGCGAGCCTGCTGGTCCCCGGCAGCCATTACCTGCTGTCGATTCGGATTCTCCGGCTGCTGCGCATTTTTCGGGTGTTCAAGCTTTCGGCCT
>JASFPT010000088.1:0-13842 GCA_050115795.1 Desulfobacterales bacterium | reverse complement strand
GACACCTTCTATGCCGACGAATCCCAGGAAGTGAAGATGTTCCGTCTCATGGAAAAGGTGGTGCGCAAAGAAAAGGCGGCCGGCACCTACCGGCCGAGGGACCGGAAACTGGCAAATATGGCTTTTGGAAAAAGCCTAAAGGAGTAGGGTCGAATCGAGTTGGCGGCTTAGGGGCAGCGATCGTTTCAAGTTTCAGGTTTCAAGTTCCAAGAGAGCCGGCATTGTTTACCTGAAACCTGTTACGTGAAACCTGAAACTTTTTCTTGTCATTCCAGATCCGGAAACCGGTTCATCTCCACCAGTCGCCGGAGGTGGTTCTTGAACCGACCCTTCCAGCCGATCCGCTGCTGCTTGCGGTCGAGGATCTTTTTCATCAAGGGGCGCATGACGTAAAGCCAGATGCCGGTCCACAGCGGGCCCTGGGCCCGGATCCGGGCTGACGGCGTCCACCAGCCCATGGTTGTCTCCCGGTGGTACCAGACCAGAAACTGGAGCTGCCCGTCGTTCAGGTGCCGGGTCTTTACGTTTGCCCACATCCCGTTGTACCGGGCGTAGTTTTCGGCGTTGGTGACCAGCCCCTCATCCATGAGCACTTTCCGGATGCCGGTCTTCGGGTAGGGGGTCAGGATCTGGCAGTAGTCGGTGTCGGCGTCGACCTCTTTTAAAAATCGGTAGTTGGCCTCAATGTCCTGCTCCTCGTCGTCGGGAAAACCGAAGATCATCCCTGCCACCACCATGATGCCGTGCTTGTGGCAGTTCTCGACCGCCTGACGGGAGGCGTCGATGATGTCCCCCTTTTTTGCAGCGGCCAGATTCCGGCGCGATGCACTCTCCATTCCCAGAAAAACCGACCGGAAGCCGGCGCGGGCCATTGCTGCGACCAGGTGTTCGTTCCGGGCCATCGTCACACAGTCGGCCTGGACGATGAGCTGCAGCCTGGGGTATCCGCGCCGGGCGATGGCGTCGCAAACCTTCAGGGCCCGCTCCACGTCGAGCACGAAGTTGTCGTCGCTGACAAACACCCACCGGGTCCTTCGCCCGAAGTAGATGTCGTCCAGGTCGGCCAGGACCCGGCGGATCGGATAGGTGCGGTAGCTGCGGCCGTACATGTGGCGGATGCTGCAAAAGTTGCATGTCCGGGTGCAGCCCCGGGAGGTTTCCATGACTTCGCACTTGAAGTTCATGACGTGGTAGCCGTCGGTGAGCCTCCTTTCGTCCCGAATCGGAAGGCGAACCCGGGACAGGTCGAGAAGATCGCCGGGCGGGTTGTGGACAAACTGCCCACCGTCTTTGAAAGAAAGGCCCGGGATCTCGTGGAGGCGGTCCTTTCCGTCCAGGGCGTTGACCAGGCGCCGGAAGGTCTCCTCGCCCTCGCCGCGGACAAGAAAGTCGATCATCTGACCTTCTTCGGACTGGCCGATCTCCTCGTACATCAAGGTGGGGTGGTAGCCGCCCAGCGCGATCTTGGCGTTCGGCAGCCACCGGCGCAGTTGCCGCACGATTTTGACGCAGGTGCCGTACTGCCACGTCATGGTGGAAAGGCCCACCACGTCCGGCCGGATCTTTGCCAGGGTCTTTTGCAGATATTGTCGGACATGGCGGCGCCGGCGGACCAAGTCGACGACATAGACCGAGTGGCCCGGGTCGACGTTGGCGCCGATGCTGGCGATGCCGCAGTTGGGCATGTGAAACGCCGATTCGTGCATGATGACCGGGGCCACGTCGGGCATGGAGATCAGGGCAATTTTCATGGGGCTCCTTTACGATAAAACCGCTGCCGCGATTTTATAAAGGCGGCTGCGCCGCCGGCAAAGCGGCCATTTCCCTTGCAAAACCCTGTTTCCGGACTTCATCGGTCAATTCGGCCAGGGGCAGGGTATAGCGCGGGTCGTCCGGGGCGATTCGGTCCACGACGTCCAGGAAGATCGTGTTCGGCCGTCCGGCGTTGAAGGAGAACCGTCCCGGGGTGAAGAGCCGGTCGGAGTTTCGAATGCGAAGCACCACGATCGGTGCCTTGCAGTTGCGGGCCACCTTGAAGGCGCCGGGGTTGAACCGCCCGATTCGGCTGTTCCGACTGCGGGTCCCCTCCGGAAAGACGAACAGATTCCCGCCGGCGGCCAGAAAATCGGGCATCGAAGCGATGCCCTCGATGGTCAGGTGACCGAATCGGCCCCCGGCTGCGGCCGGAAGGTACCCGGACAGGGCGAGCATCCTCCCGAACAGCGGGATTTGAAAGAGGCGATTTTTGACGATCGTACGATGCCGGGGAAACAGCGAGATGAGAAGGATCGGATCAAGATACGAGACGTGGTTGCTGACAACCACCGACCCGCGAACCGCTGCCGCCGCCGGGTCGATCCGCCATCGGCATGCGGGGATCAGGCGGCGGAGCAGGAAGAAAAATCCCCGGTAGAAGCGGCAGTTCAGACGCTGGAAGGCCCGTTCCCGGTGCTTTCCCAACACCAGGGCCAGCAAGTAAAAAGGGGAAAACAGGATCACGAAGCCGACGGTGAAATAGGACCATAGCAGCACCGTTACCGCCAAATCGCGCAGGGCGCCGGCAAACGGCAAACGGTCGGATCGATTGATGCCGGCCATGAGTTTCACTCAACCTTCCACCTGTCGCAGCAGCAGGCAGGTGTTGACCCCGCCGAAGGCGAAATTCTGAATGGCGGCGATATGAATGTTCGCCTGCTCCGGCTTGCGCACGTGGCGGATCATGGCGCATCTCGGATCGACCTCGTCCAGGTTCAGCGTGGGAGCAACCAGCCCTTCCTGCATCATGAACAGGGAGATGATCGATTCGATGGCCCCGCAGGATCCCATGGTGTGGCCCATGTAGCTTTTCAGCGCCGTTACCCGGGGCCGGTCCCCGTAGATGGATGCGATCGCTTTTGCTTCTATTACATCCCCCATCTTGGTGGCCGTCGCATGGGCGCTGACCAGATCCACCTGGTCGGGACCGATGCCGGCGTCCTGGAGGACGAGGCGGATGGTTTCGGTGATGCCGTCGATATTGGGCAGAATCAGGTCGCCGCCGTTGTTGTTGCACGAAAAGCCGATGACTTCTCCGTAAATGGGCGCCCCCCGTTTTCTGGCATGTTCGTATTCCTCCAGCACCAGGGCCCCTGCGCCTTCTCCCACCACCAGTCCGTCGCGCCGACGGTCAAAGGGTCGGGGGGTCTTTTCCGGCGTGTCGTTGAAATCCACCGAGCAGGCCAGCAGGTTATCGAAGACCGCGACGGTGGTGGTGTCGTATTCGTCGGCCCCGCCGCAGAGCATGGCGTCCTGAACGCCGAACTTGACCATTTCGTAGCCGAAGCCGATGGACTGGCTGCTGGTCGTGCAGGCCGTGCAGGAAGAGAGCACCCGCCCCGTGATGCCGAACATCTTGGTGATGTTCACCGCCGTGGTGTGGACCATCGACTTGAGATAGTCCACTGCACCGATGGCCGCGTACTGCTTTGCGTTTTCCCCGAAAAACGTGCGGTAGATCTCCCGCTGGACCGTAGGGCTTCCGTGGGTCGAACCGAAGGCAACCCCGAGCCGACCCGATGTGATGAAAGACTCGGTCAGGCCCGATTCGGCCAGCGCCTCCTTGGCGACCTGGCAGGCATAAAAGGAGACCGGACCCATGGTCTTGGTCGACCGCCGCGCAAAATCGTACGCGATGGGATAATCGACGGTGCCGAACACCCCCGATTCGATATGGTCGGTGAGCAGCCCGTCGGCGCGGAGGGCTTTTACCCCGGAGATCCCCTGGGTGAGGTGCTCCAGGATCTGCTCTTTGCTCCGGCCGATGGGGGTGATGACCCCGCGGCCGGTGATCACGACCCGTCTCGGATTCATTGTGCGGTCTCTTTTTCCGCCCCGGTTGAAAGAGACTCGATATAGTCGAGAATCTGGTTGATCGTTCGGATCTCCATCGCCCGCTTTTTCTCGGTCCGGCTCAATTCGGCGCCGATCATCAATTCGATCTCCCGGAGCATCTCGATGGCGTCGATGCTGTCGAATTCATATTCTTCTCGCAGATCGGCATCCGGGTCCGGATCCTCGATCTCGAACCGGTCCCGGAAAAGCGTCAGCAGTGCGGTTTGGATCTCTTCTCGCGTCATCTCAATCGTTTGTTTGTCGCTGTTCCCTGGGCGCCTGTCCGGTCTTCCAAAAGGATCGATTCGCCGAAGTTCGGCCCCATCCCGTCGGATTGCCCCCGCAAAGGCGTGAACCCGGTCCTTTCGTCGGTTTCCGGACTCCCGTTGTTGTCGAGCGGGCCGGTTCTGTCTTCTGGCCGCATTTTTTCCGGTCCAACCGGCCCTTAGGGTAAATCCCGCTCATACTATAAATCCGGGCCAAGATCAAAGAGGACCGGTCCGGGGCCGCCTCGGGCCCAGAAATGGGCCGAAATGATACCATTGGGACGGGTGGCGCCGGATTTCCTCGGCGAGCAGATCGGCATACTGCTGGGCCGCCGTGGCGACGACCGCCGCCCGCTGGCGGCGGTTTGCCGGCGGCAGGCTGATAACTCCGGCGATCCGGAAGTGGTAACGCCGGGGCCCCGACCGGCTGGAGAAAAAGACGAACAGCGGCGCTCCGGCCATATGGGCGAACAGGTAGGGCGTTTCCGGCAGCAGCACCCGGTGGCCGAAAAATGACGCCGACACCGCCCGCTGGTCCGGCCGCCAGAGCCGGTCTCCGGTCAGCGCGACCAGCCCCCCCTCCTGGATGAACCGTATCCCCTCCAGGATGTCAAAAGGCGAGCCCCCCTCTTTTTCGACGGCCAGAATTCGGATATCGTCCCCGGCTGCGTCGGCCCGGTGGATCTGCTCGATCTCTTCTTTGTCATCCCGGCCCATGTAGAGCAGAATCTTCAGACCCGGCCGTCGCTGGATCATCAGCGCAGCCGCCACTTCCCAGTTTCCCTGGTGGGACATGAGCAGCACTCCCCCGGTGCCGCTGTCGGCTGCCTTTTCGAGCAGCTCCCAGCCGGAAAAGGTGTAACGGATGTCCCCGGTTTCCCGGAGCAGAAACCGATCCAGATAGACGGTGGTGAAATTTTGAAACTGTCGCCAGGCCGACCAGAGGGGGAAAAGGCCGCCTTTTTCGGGAAACGCTGTTCGGTAGAATCGAACGCTGGCCGCCACGCGGGCTGGAAACAGGAAAAAATAGCCGGCCGCGATCCCCCGGGCCGCCAGGGCGAAGACCCCCGGGCCCCAGCGGCGCGCGGCGCGGACCAGGTTCCGGTAAAAGACGCCTTTCACGGCCGGCTCCGCCGGACAAAGGGGTGCACCAGCACCCGGGTGGTGATCAGCCGGGCAAACAATCCGAAATTTCGCATAAAATCGAAAAAGGGGTGGAAGTGGGAGATCCGCCCGCCGCCGGGCCGGTAGTCGACGCCCACCGGCTGCTCCACCACCGGCAGCCCTTGCCAGCAGGCCTTGACCAGAATCTCGACTTCAAAGGCGAAACGACGGGCTTTGACCGGAAGGTGCAGGGCCTCCGGAAGCGGGTAGATTCGAAAACCGCTCTGGGAGTCGGTCACCTTCGGCCCGCCGGAGATCCGGACCCAGAAATTGGAAAATTCACGACCGAATCGGCTCGTCCACGGTGCCCGTGCGGCCCGCATGTCCTGCCGGCAGCCGATTACCAGCGGCCGTTGCCCCTGCTGGATTGCACCCATCAGTCTTTGCGCTTCGGCCGGATCGTGCTGGCCGTCGGCGTCGAGGGTGATCGCCCAGTCCGCCACCGGGGCCGCTGCGCGCATGCCGGTGAGCAGGGCCGCGCCCTTTCCCTGGTTGTGTCGATGGCGAAGCACCGTCAGTCCCGGCACCTTTCCGAGCCGGGCATGGCCGCCGTCGGTGGAGCCGTCGTCCACCGCAAAGACGGGGCAGCCGAGGGACAGCGCTTTGCGGGCCACGACGGGAGCCGTTTGGCCGTGGTTGAACACGGGAATGACGACGGCAAACCGGCCTTTTCCGGCGCTGGAGGATGCCGCCGGCGTCATCGCCCTTCTCCGGGGCGAGCCGTCGCGGAACCGGCGGCGTCGGGCAAAAATGCAACCCCCCAGGTCCCCGGGCCCATGTGGGCACCGGCGGTGAGGGAAAGGGGCACCAGCCGAATTTCCGCCCCGGCAAATCGGGCGGCGACGGCCGGCTGGACGGTGGCTTCGAGCCATGCCCGGTTGTCGGTGTGCTCGATCAGGATCAATCCGGTCGACGGATCCCCGAATTCGCTCCCGAGCCGGTCGAGGGCGAAAGCCAGCTGCTCCTTTGCGCCGCCCACGATGCCGGCCTTGACCGCCCCCTCCGCGGTCGGGGTGATGATCGGCTTTTTCCCGAGAAGATCCCCGAAAAACCCGCTGGTCTTGGAGAGGCGTCCGCCGGCCGCCAGATACTTGAGACGGTCGAGAAAAAGGTACTCTCGGCTTCTCTCAATCGCCTGCCGGGCGAAATCGGACACCTCCCCGGGCGTGCATTTTCCTTCGGCGTGCCGCGCGGTGGCAAGGGTTGCCACAGCCAGCCGTCCGGAGGCCGCACCGGTGTCCACCACCGTGAAGCGGTCTTCGGGGTCATGGGATCGCTTCCAGTCCGACGCGGTCTGAAAGTTGCCGGTGTATACCGAGCCGACGCACAGATAGAGCACCCGGCGGTGGCGGCAAAGGACGCTCTGGTAGCACTGGCGGCGCTCAAACACCGAGGCCTGTGCGGTGGTGACCCTCCGTCCGCTTCGCATCGCGCTGTAGAGCGTTTCCGGATCCACAAGGGTTTCCGGGGCCGTTGCATCGTCGAAAACGAGATAGCTGTCGAGCAGGGTTATGCTCAGATCCCGGGCCACAGACCGGGAGACCGAGCCGGCCGCGTCGGTCATGACGTGGACCGGCCCGTCCGGCGGCCGGCGGCGGGACGCCGGCAAATCGGCGATGATGGCTTCATCCGACCATCGGAGCACCCGGCCCATCGATTCGAGCCGGCGCCGAACCTCCCTGCGCCGGTCGGTGTGCAGGTGGATCTTGACCCCCGCCCTGCCCGGCAGAACGACCACGCTTTCACCCAGATCGGCGAACACCGCTTTTGGATCCGGCCCGCCCCCTTCGGTCATGACCACCGTATCGACGCAGTAGCGGGGGGACGGATCCGCATAAAAGCCATCTGCGATCCTCAGCAACCCGGCGAAGGTCTCGGTCAGCGGGGGAAAGTGCGCTTCGGATCCGACTGCCCCCGCCAGGAAGCCTTCGAAAAACAGGTAGACCCCCAGGGCGCCGGAATCGACGACGCCGGCCCTCCTCATGGCCGGAAGGGTCTCGGCCGTAGAGCGCACCGCCTTTTGAAGGGCGCCGAGCAGTGCCCCGGATTCGTTCGACGGCGCCGCCTCGGCCAGGGCGTCGAAAGCGCTCAGCATGGTTCCGGCACGCGGCCGGGTCACTGCCTCCCAGGCTCGCTTCCTCCCGGTGCGGGCGGCCTCTGCAAAATCCGTTTCCGGTTCGACCGACAGAAAGCCGGAGAAGAAGCCGGCGGCGATGTTGCCGGAGTTTCCTGTGGCCGCTGCCAGCAGGCGGTCTGCGGTGCGGGACCGGTCCCCCTCGAAAAGACGAAGAGGGGCAAGACTGATCCGCAGGTTTCGGCCTGTGTCGTCGTCGGCGATGGGAAAGACGTTGATCTGGTCGAGAAGATCGGACCAGGCGGCGAGCCGCTCGTAGCCGGCGCAAAGGGCGAAAGTGAGCTTGGAGGATTGCAATTTCATTTTTCAAGCTCCAGGCCGGGCGGCCATATTCTTATGCACCCACAGGGATCTTCTGGCGTTTTGATAAAGGGAGCAGGCAAATTAAGGCTGGGGAAAAGCGGGGCGCAGGGCGCCCTTTCTTTTGGTTCGTTTTCTATGGGCGAGCAAAGAAAATGAACGGAAAAGGGAAAATTTTTCAGAAGATCAACCGAAGAATCGGGTCTTGGAGCTTTTCCGACCGTCATCAAATAAAACCAAGGGCCATCCGGATGTCGTCCGGGACCGCAAACAGAAGCTCCATTTCCGGGACCTGGACCGCCACCTGTTCGCTGCTGCCCCGCGCGCACAGCTCATGGTCGTCGGCCCGGCGAATCGTGAAGTCCATCGCGATCTTGTACTGGGCCTCGGTGACCGTGGCCTTGCAGACGAACGCGTCGTTGTGGCGAAGGGCGACGATGTGTTTGGTCGACTGGCGGGTCACCGGAAAGGCGATTCGTTTTTCGATGGAATACCGGTACAGGTCCACCCCCGCCGAATCGAACAGGGCAAACCGGGCCGCATCGAAGTACTTCAGGTAATTGCCGTGCCAGACCACGTGCATCGGGTCGAGATCGGAAAACGCGACACGCATGGGGATTTCGATACTCGGAAGGGGACGGCCGCTCATCGGGTCGTGTGCTTTCCGGCGGCGCGGTCGCCGCATCGTTTATTCCTGCGATTTGACCGCATCCGTTACCTCTTCCCACCCCTTTTCCGCGTCCTCGGGGGCTTCTTTGACCGCTTCCTTGCTCTTTTTTGCGGCTTTCCCGGCATCTTTTCTGATGCCCTCCCAGGTTTTTTCCCCGTCGGCCTTCATCTCCCCGGGGGCTTTGCGAATAGAGGTCTTCAGATCCTCAAATCCCTTTTTCAGTTCCTCCATGGAGCCGGCTGTCGCCGGTGCGGATACCAGCAGCAAAAAAACGGCCGCAAGGACTGCCGCCGGACGCGTGGGGATGTTGTGGGCAATCATCGGCCTTTCCTCTGCCTAAAGGTGGATTCTGACCCTGGTTCTCCGACAGGTTCCCGGAAAAAGGTCGGATCTGCCGGCATCTCGGATCAGTAGCCGAGGCCGAAATCCCCGCGTCTTCCGTACGCGTCGACGAGGCCCCCGGTCAGCCGGACAAAATACTCCTCTGAAAAGAAACCACTGGCACTCAGGTAGTAGCGCAAGTAAAGGACGCCTTCGGTTTCACTGATGCTGTCCGGTTCGCCCATGACGGAAACCACGCCGTTTCGGTTCATCCCCAGCTCCAGGCCCCTCATTTTCCCGGCGCTTCCGGCGCAGCCGACCATCAGGAAAAGGACCGACACCGCGACAACCGTTCTAAAAATGGCCATCTCCAACTCCTTTCGCTGATCGATTTGACGCTTCCTTCGGCATGAGGCCGATGCGCCAGGGGCGCTGCGGCGGCCCAACGCCGAGGGCTGCACCGGCTGATGCGGTTCAGCCCCCCGAAAACCCCCCGTCCTTGCAACGGATTCGGTCGGGCGGCAAGCAAGATCCCATTATAGTATGATTTGTGGCGAAAAGTTCAATGGAAAAATGGCCGCTGCCGCCGTCGGCGGTTAGGTTGACTTCTGTGCAAAACCGCTTATACTATTCTCACTTACTCGGTCCGCATCCAAGGCGGGCCGTTTCCGTTTTGGGGATTGGTTGTAATCCCGCTGCGGCTTGCCCGACCGAAACGCTGCAATCGGTTCGGGCAACGCCTTTTCTATCGATCGCGCGCCGGCGCGGGAACCGAAAGCGCAGCGATCGTACGCAAAGGGGAGTACGGAATGTTTTACGAAGCGATTTTCGAACCCTCCGAGGAATTTGTTTACAGCGACGAGGCCAAGAAACTGGCCGGCAAGAAAGTTGCCGTCTGCGACGGCGGCATCCTCAATGATGGGCCGCTCAAAGGCAAGAACTGCTTTTATGTCCCCAGTTCCACGGTGGGGTTTATCCCCATCAACGACCTTCGAGATCTGAAGCCGATTTCCCAGGTGCGATGGCAGGAGATTCGCAACACCCTGGAAGTTTGAACCGATGCGGTAAATCCGCGCCAGACGGCAAGTAAGAAAATGACAAGAGGAGGAGATGATGACGGCGGGAAACACCTTCAAGGCAATGGTGGTGGAGGAAAGCGGCGACGGTCGGTACACCCGTCGGATCGCGGAACGGTCGATCGGTGACCTTCCCGAGGGCGAAGTTCTCATCCGCGTTCGATACTCCTCGCTCAATTACAAGGATCTGCTATCGGCAACCGGCAACAAGGGTGTCACCCGAAAATACCCCCACACCCCGGGTATCGACGCTTCCGGCGTGGTGGAGGAGGCCCGCGGCGGCGACCTTTCCCCCGGTGACGAGGTGATCGTCACCAGCTACGACCTGGGGATGAACACAGACGGTGGTTTCGGCCAGTACATCCGGGTGCCGGCCGGTTGGGTGGTGCCCCTTCCGGCAGGATTGACGCTCAAAGAGGCCATGGCCTATGGAACGGCAGGCTTTACCGCCGGAATGTCGATCCAGCGCCTGGTCGACCACGGCATCACCGCCAACAGCGGCCCCATTCTCGTGTCGGGAGCCACCGGAGGTGTCGGAAGCCTCGCCGTTTCGATACTTTCCAAACTCGGCTACCGGGTCGCTGCCGTCACCACAAAGAGCGAAGCGGCGCCCTTTCTGAAGGACCTGGGTGCCGAAGAGATTCTTGGACTCGATGAGGCGGCCGACACCAGCGGTCGGCCGCTGTTGAAGGGACGCTGGGCCGGAAGCGTGGATGCCGTGGGAGGCGATGTTCTGGCCACTACCCTCAAGTCGATCCTGCCCGGCGGGGCGGCGGCCTGCTGCGGGAACGTGGCCTCGCCGGATCTGCCGATCAACGTGTTTCCCTTCATCCTGCGCGGGGTCACCCTCTACGGGATCGACTCCCAGAACTGCCCGATGCCCGAGCGGAAAATGGTCTGGGAAAAGCTCGCCGGAGAGTGGAAGATCCCCCTGACCGGAGCGGATTTCACCGAGGTCGGACTCGACGGTCTCAATGATGCGCTCGAGAAGATGAAGGCCCGGAAGCACCGCGGCCGGACCATCGTCCGGGTATCGGACGCGTAGCGGTTGTTAAGGCCGATGCGCGTGGTCGGTCGTTGGTGGTCGATCGCTGCCCCTTCAACGCTGGGATGCTGAATTCGCACCAATTCCATCCCTGAACGACAAGCCACATACCCCGGCCCGCATCAACGTGTAGGCATCGCCTGCGGAAAGGAAACCGCTCGTTTTTTATGACTGCCGTGAAGGAAGTCGATCCGGCGCGGATCGACTGCGACGCCAACCTGTTTCAGAGTGCCTTCTGGGCCCGCTTCAAAAAACGGCGAGGCCACGAAACCCAGACCTTTTCCATCGATCATCGGGGCCGGAAATGCTCCATGGTGGTGATTCACCGGCCCTGTGCCGTCGACGCCGTCTTCGGATACGTACCCCACGGTCCGGACATCGATATCCCCGGGGATCGGCAGGGTCCCTTCCTCGAGGAGGTGGCCGAAAAGATCCGGCGCCGCCTTCCGGGCGGCTGCCGTTTTCTGCGATTTGACCTGCCCTGGCAGAGCCCCTACGCAGAAGAATCCCTCCCGGACAACGGGCGCTTCGACCGCCCGGAGCCGAGGGTCCGCGAGCTTCGCATGAATTTCGGATGCCGCCGGTGGAATCTTCGCAAGGCCCCGACCGACATGCAGGCCCCGGATACGGTCATTCTCGACCTGGCCCCGCCCGAAGAACAGATTTTCTCCAACATGCACAAAAAGACGCGCTACTGTATCGGGTCCTCCTTTCGGCAGGGCGTCGTCGTCGAGCAGCGGGGGCAGGACGATCTGCCGGCCTGGCACCGGATGTATGTCGAAATGACCGAGCGCAAGAAGATCCCGGCCGAAAGCGGCGCCTATTTCCGCGGATTGTTTTCCGAGGCCAAGGGGGCCGGTGAGCCCGATATCCGGCTTTATCGGGCGATTTTCAACGGCCGGCTGGTTGCAGGAAGCATTTTTGCCTTCCACGCCGGCTCTTCACAGGCCACCTACCTGTTCAGCGCCTCTTCGCCGGAGGGAAGGACCCGGACCGCCGCCTATGCCGTTTTGTGGCGTGCGATCCAGGACGCCAAGGCCTATGGTTGCCGGTGGTTCGACCTGTTCGGGATTCCGTCAGAGGACACACCGGAGCACCCGATGCAAGGGCTTTACCGGTTCAAGACGCGATTCGGCGGACGGGTGCGGCACTTCCGGGGCTCCTGGGACTATCCCTTCGACGAGGATGGCTACCCGCTGCTGGCCCTCGCCGGAACCGACACCCGCCTGATCGGGGCCGGAAGATAGCCCCGGCCCGGAGCCAAGGAGTGGGTGCTTTCGGTTCAGACCCCGGCCTTTCTCCCGGCCGTGCTGGATCGTTCCTGCAGCGGGATTCCGCATTGAATTTTACCGGTCCTTTCGGTATCCTTTCCCAAAGTCGAACCGGAGACTCGCGACGGCAGGAAAAAAGGAGACCTCATGGAAGCAAAGACAAGAATTTTCGGAAAGTCGGGCTGACCCTACACGAGCCGTGCCCGGGAAGCACACAAGCACCACGAATACATCGATGTGAAAAAAGATCCCGAGAAGCTGAAAGAAATGCTCACCCTGTCCAATGGCAAACGGCAGGTGCCGGTCATCGTGGAAGGGACAACGGTCACGATCGGCTTCGGCGGGACCTGAGGGGTATGACGAGCGGCCCGTGAGGCCGCAAAATACGGATCCTCATTTTATTGACAAGACCTGGTTTGAGTCGGTAAAATCCTAGTTGTTTGCATCTTCCGGTGCCGCGACGGGATTGACGCGCCGGCTCCACGCCTGCCTGACGCTGCTGCAGAAAGCAGACGCTTTCGATTTTCAGTTCCCGCATTCTTCTGTCTGGAAGCATAGCGCAACCTTCGGCCCGCCCGGTCTTCTCTTCAGCGATTTTGGCGCAGCATCATCCTTTCTCTCCAGAAAAGGGCGTTCTCGGTACCCGAATTGAGCCGGTCTCTGCCCGTCACACGGCCCAATGGGACATTGTCCCGGAAAGGAGGCGGCCATGAGAACCGTGGAAAAAATCGTCGAAGAGCACGTGCAGCGGTGGAATCTGCTGCACAAGGAAAAAAAGGAGGGCCCGCCGGCGATGGCGGTCACCGTGTCCCGGCAGCCGGGCAGCGGGGGGCGGCTGGTTGCCCAGGCGATCGCAGAACGTCTCGGCCTCGACCTTTTCCACCAGGAGGTTCTCCACGAGATGGCCAAAAGCGCGCGAATGAGCGAAAAGCTGGTTCAGACGCTGGATGAGCGCGCCCTGACCGTACTGGAAGACTATATCTCCTCCCTGGTGCATCGCCGGCACCTCTGGCCCGACGAATATCTCCGGCATCTGATGCGGGTCATCGGCACGATCGGAAAACACGGCCGGGCGGTGGTGGTCGGTCGCGGGGCCAACTTCATCCTCCCCGCCGAAGGGCGATTCCGGCTCCGCGTGGTCGCTGATCGGGACTTTCGCGCCCGTCAGGTGGCCGAGCAGTTCGGCGTCACCGAAGACGAGGCCCTGCGCCGTATCGACCAGACCGATGCGGATCGCAGTGCATTTATCCGTCGCTATTTTCACGCGGATATCGCCGATCCCCTGAATTACGACATGGTTCTCAACACCGGGGTGATGACCATCGAACAGGCCGCCGATGCCGTATGCGCGGTCATACAGCCGATGATGCGATAGGGCTCTCGCCGCTGCGGTGTTTCTCTGCAGCCTCCCCTGAGAAAGCGAAACGGAAAAAAAGGAAAGCCCCGGCGGGGGTTGACGCCGGGGCTGGGAGGGAGAATAGAGGTTGTCCTCTATCGTTGGGGTTTCCCCCATTGAAAGAGAATAACGACGGAAAAGCCGAATGCAATGTCGGCCGCCCGAATTTTTCGCCGCACCTGCGGCGGACGGCTCAACGATGCGGGGATTCTTCCTGCGGTGCTTGGCTCGACGGGGGCTGCACCTCTTTTTCGAGCCACAGGATAAAGGTTTTTTCCCCGGCCGGGTGGAGGTCGAATTCTTCCCCGGCGCTTCCGATGGCGGCCACC
>JASFPT010000087.1:0-14031 GCA_050115795.1 Desulfobacterales bacterium | reverse complement strand
CCTGGCCTATTTCGACACCGCCGGTACGATTCCGGAGGAGCACCGGAAAAACTACGTGCTGCGAAGACGCACGCTGAACCGCTACCATGCGATCACCACCACTGCCTGGCGCCGGGTGATGCGGCGCTGGGAGGACACGGCCGAAGAAAGGTGGGTCTACTCCTGCGGAAAGATCGAAGGGGAGGGCGGGGCCGCCGCCTGCCGCCACTGCGGCAACTGCCTGCGGGAGTATTTCGCGACGATGGAACGAATGCGCGCCTCCGGCGCCCGCGGCTCTGAAGGACCGGCCAGGGGCTCGTAGTTGGTTGTCTGTGGCGGGCGCCTCCAGCGCGCATCGGGTGCGTGGAATGTGGTTCGTGGTTGCCTTTTATACCACATACCACATACCATATACCAACCACCACCTACCCCAAACCACTCGCCACCCGTCACCCGTTATTCTCTGCGTTTTCCCATTAACGAATAACCATCAACGATTAACCGCCGTCTTCCGTCTTCTTGTGCTGCTTGATCATCCGCTTGGTCTGGTTGATCCGCTTGGTGATCTTGATCGACCGGGGGCAGGCCTCGGTGCACTTGAAGTGATTTTGGCAGGACCAGACGCCCAGCGGCTCGTCCAGGACCGGGATGCGGTCTTGCAATCCGCGATCCCGCGAGTCGGCCAGAAACCGATAGGCGTTCACAATGGCCGCCGGACCGATGAACCCGGACTTTTCCCCCGGGATCGGGCACGCTGAAAAACACGATGCGCACAGGATGCAGTTGGTGGGATCGTCGAAGGCCTTTCGCTCCTCGGGGCTCTGGCGGCGTTCGCCTTTTTCCACCGGCTCGTCGTTGATCAGGTAGGGCTTGACCGAGCGGTAGCGCTCGAAAAACGAACCCTGGTCGACGATAAGATCCCGTTGAACCGGAAAGTAGCGCAGCGGTTCGATCACCACCGTGTCTCCTTCACCGGAGACCACGTCCCGAACCAGGGTCTTGCAGGCAAGGGCGTCCTTTCCGTTGATCCGCATCGCATCCGAACCGCAAACGCCGTGGGCGCAGCTTTTGCGGAAAGCGAGACTACCGTCCTGGAATCGTTTCACCTGCATCATCGCATCGAGCAGGCGGTCGGTCGGTTCCACTTCGACCGCATAGGTCCGAAAATAGGGCTCCGAATCCTGGTGCGGATCGAAGCGCTGTATCTTGAGGTTGATTTTCATGACGGGCTCCTTGGGGCCGTTTTTAAGAAGGAGATTAACGTATCGGTTTGGAAAAAAATTCCGGCGCAGCCGTGGCGAAGCCGGATGGAGCCTTTTCTTTGGGCGAGCAAAGAAAACGAACCAAAACAATGTCACGAAAATAAAGTTTCATGGAAATCGATTTGCAATTCACCAATTTTTTACTGGGTCAGCCATCGCAAGGGCTGCGCGCCGGCATTTTGGAAAAGGGCGGCAACTAGTAAACCCTCGGCTTCGGCTCCCAGATGGACGTGTCCACCGGTTTGGTCGCAATCCGGACCCGATCTTGTTCCAGGTAGGCCAGGGTGTGTTTGAGCCAGTTTTCATCGTCCCGTTCCGGAAAGTCCTCCCGGGCGTGGGCGCCGCGGCTCTCCTGTCTTGCCAGGGCCGATTCGGCCGTGATCAGGGAAAGGTCCAGCAGATTCCCCAGCTCGATGATCTCCAGCAGGTCGGTGTTGAAGGACTTGGCCGTGTCCTGCACCCGAACCGCCGCGTAGCGGTCCCGGAGTTCGCGTACTTTTTCCACCGCACGGCCCATGTCGGCGGCGTTTCGATAGATGCCCACGTCGGTCATCATGGTCTCCTGCATCTCTTCTCGGATGTGACCGCCGTGGGGCCCTTTGGTACCGTCCATCAGCCGTGCGATCCACCGGCGTGCATCTTCTGCCGCCGATTCATCCGCGGGCGGCAGGTCGGCTCCCTTGACGAAATCGCAGATATGGATGCCGGCCCGCCGGCCGAAGACCACCAAATCCAGCAGGCTGTTGGTGCCGAGTCGGTTGGCGCCGTGGACGGAAACGCATGCGCATTCGCCTGCAGCATACAATCCTTCGCACACCGTTCCGGCGTCGTCCAAGATCACCCTGCCGTGGACGTCGGTCGGAATTCCGCCCATGGCATAGTGGGCCGTAGGCAGGACCGGAATCGGCTCCACGGAGGGATCGATGCCCAGATAGGTGCGAACGAACCCGGAGATGTCCGGCAGCTTGCTTTCCAACACCACCTTGCCCAGGTGGGTCGCGTCCAGGTGCACGTAGTCGTCGATCTTCCGGTCGCCCCGGATTCCTTTGCCGGCGCGGATTTCGGTGAGGATCGCCCGGGAGACCATGTCGCGGGGGGCCAGATCCAGGAGCGTGGAGGCGTAGCGCTCCATGAAACGCTCTCCTTCCCGGTTTCGAAGGATGCCCCCTTCTCCGCGGACCGCTTCGGAGATCAGGATGCCCAGCCCCTTGATGCCGGTGGGATGAAACTGAAAAAACTCCATGTCCTCCAGCGGAACGCCCCGTCTTGCCGCCAGCGCCGGACCGTCGCCCGTGTTGGCGAACGCATTCGAGGTGATCTTGAACATGCGTCCGAAACCGCCGGTGGCAAACAGCACCGCCTTGGCGCGGAACAGATGGATCTCGCCGGTGGAGAGCTCCACAGCCACCAGCCCCGCGCATCGGGGGCCGTCGATCAGGACGTCGAGCACCTGAAACTCGTCGAAGAAGGCGACGTCGTTTTTGATGCACTGCTGGTAGAGGGTCTGCAGGATCATGTGTCCGGTGCGGTCTGCCGCATAGCAGGCACGCCGGACCGGTCCTTCGCCGAAGTTTCGGGTGTGTCCTCCGAAGCGGCGCTGGTCGATGAGGCCGGACGCTGTCCGGCTGAAGGGGAGGCCCCTGTTCTCCAGATCATACACCGCCTGGATCGCCTCTTCGGCCAGAGTCATGGCGGCCTTCTGGTCCACGAGGTAATCGCCGCCCTTGATGGTGTCAAAGGCGTGCCACTCGGGTTTGTCTTCTTCCACGTTGCCCAGGGCTGCGCTGATGCCGCCCTGCGCCGCACCGGTATGGCTTCGCACCGGGTATAGCTTGGAGAGAACCGCGGTCTTGGCTTTTTTGCTCGCCTCCAGGGCGGCATACAGGCCGGCGCCTCCTGCTCCGACGATGATCGCTTCATATTCGTGATTCAAAACGTCCTCCTTTTTTCAGGCGTCAAGCGGAAAATCTCGGGTGACGCGCCCCGGGTGCGGGGCCTCTTGCGGAGTGCTGCCGGGGGGCCGGCACTTGCCTCGATAGCGGAGAAGAAACAGGAGCTTACGAAGCCGGCAGGCGTTCTGGATCGGGCCGGCGGAACGTCGGTTGGCAGCGGTTCGAATTATCGCCAGAAATCGGCGAAGTTGTCAATTGTTGATTGGCCGGCGATGCCGAGTCTTTAAGTTCGACCCAGAGGTCTTATATTGGAAGAGCTCACGGTCGTGGCGGAACCGTTCCGCGGGAGGCCTTCCAGGCCCCGGGCCAGTGGGCCGCAAGATTCCTGAACCGCCGACCCGTGTCCGACAAAGGAGGAGACCATGAGGGAACTCAAGAAGCTTTCCCGGGAGGCCATTGCCGGCGCCCTTGAAAAGGCAGAGCACTACCGCCTGCTCAAGGAGCCCTACGAGGCCGAAAGCATCTGCCAGGATGTTTTAAACGTCGACCCGGACAATCAGCAGGCGCTCATTACCCTGCTTCTCTCCGTGACCGACAAGTTCGACCACAAGCTGAGCGCTGAGTTTGCCAAGGCAAAAGAAATCCTCGATCGCCTCAGCGACCGCTATTGCAAGGCCTACTACCGGGGGATCGTTTTCGAGCGCCGCGCCAAAACCCATCTGAAGAGCAGCCAGCCCGGGGCCGGCAAGGTCGCTCACCAATGGCTGGTCAAGGCGATGGATTCCTATGAGGAGGCCCTGACCTTTTGCAACCCGGACAACCAGGATGCGGTGCTGCGCTGGAACACCTGCGTCCGGATCATCAATGACAACCCCCACGTCTCCCCCCCGTCGGATGAAGCCGGCGAGGAGATGCTCGACAGCTTCTGAGCCGCTCGGATCGAAGCGGCCCCCGTCGGGGCCGGCTATCGGCCGGCGGTTCTCGGGCTTCCGGAATGGACCGATTCCAGCATCATCCCCATCAGGCATCGGATTTTCATCGAATCCCTCCGAATTCCGGCAAAATGTTTTCCATCCCCATCGACATCGTCCCCTGACAGTCCCATCCTATAGCGTTTCTGGCCTGCGCGGTAGGGACAAATTTGCAACACCGCAAAAGAAAGGATCCATCGGTATGATCAACGCCGTCCTGCTCGACCTGGACAACACCATGCTGCTCTTTGACGAGACGGTTTACGTCAATCGCTATTTCGAAGCGCTTGCCCCCCGATTTTCGGACTGGTTTTCCCAAGGGGAGCTGGCCCGTCGGGTGATCGGCGCCACGGCGGCGCTGCGCCGAAACCAGGGGGCTCAACCCAACCGGGATTTTTTCCTGGCGCATTTTTGCGATGGCAGCGATGTGCAGGGGGCCGACGTATGGAAGCGCTTTATGGATTTTTACGAAAACGACTATGACGGCATTCAGATTCCGGTTGCGGCCCCGGCCGGGCTGCATCGGACCCTGGAAACGCTCGGAAGTTCCGGGCTGAAGCTGGTGCTGGCCTCCAACCCCGTCTTCCCGAAAACCGCCCAGGAAACACGAATGTCATGGGCCGGAATCCCCCCCCACTTGTTCGACCTGTTCACCCACATCGACAACATGGCCTTTGTCAAACCCGATGCGGGCTATTATCGTCAGATCTGCGACATGCTCCGGGAGCCGCCCGCCGCCTGTCTCATGGTCGGAAACGATCCGGTGGGGGACATGGCCGCCAAGCTGGCGGGTCTGAAGACCTATCGGGCCACCGATGCCGAGCGGGGCGGCTTTGCCACCGTCTCGCTGACGGACCGCCGAAATCCCCTGGATCCGGTCATACCGGACCCGGACCATGCCGGCCCTTTTGCCGGCGTGCTTTCGATCCTCAACGGCGACCTCGGAAAGAACCGCCCAGGAAAAAAAGCGCTTCGGGCCGTCGGCGCGGTGAGTGGGCTTTAAATCGCCCTAAAGGCGCCTGGCGGGCCTCCGGGAGGGGTTGTGGCTTGCGGCGTGTGGCTCGCGGTTCGTTCCGTCCGCCACTCTCCACCCGGCGCGCCGCAGGCGCAAGCATCAATTCAGATAGTCCCGGGCGCCGACGTACCGCCTTCTGAAATAGGGGTTTTGCAGGCGTTCGCTGCGGATGGTGCCGCCGCTTTTGGGGGCGTGGATGAACTTTCCGCTGCCGGCGTACAGACCGACATGGGAGACCGTACCCCGGCCCGCGGTGTCGAAAAAGACCAGGTCGCCGGGCTGCAGGCGGTTTCGGGGGACAGGGGTGCCGGTTCGATACTGCTGGCGCGAGGATCGGGGGAGGTTCAGACCGTTGAGCCGATAGACGGTCATGGTCAGGCCGCTGCAGTCGAAGCCCTGCCTGGGCGATGCGCCCCCCCAGCGGTAGGGAAGGCCGATGTAGCCCCGGGCGGTATTGACGAGGCGCTGTCGGAGGGTGGCCTCGGTGGTCGGTGGACCGTAGGCTTCGGGGCCGACGATGTAATAGGCTTCGATGGCTCCTGCATTTTTGAGCGCCTCGGCCCGTCGCCGCGCTTCGGACTTGGAGGGAAAATCCCCGAAACGGACCTTGAAAAGCCCGTCGTGATCGGCAAAATAATAGGCATCCAACCCCCGTGCCTCGAGGCTGTCGCTCAACCCCGAAGCGTTTTCGATGCTGGCAAACGCCCCGACCTGGATCGTGTACCCGATCGGAGAAAGGCTCGGGGGGTAAGGGGAAGCAGGAGACGGCCGCGGCGCCGGCGATGTCCCGCATCCTGCCGCGAGCAGGGCCGGCAGCAAAAGGATCGGCACCCATTTTATCCGTTTCACGCCGCTCTTTTTCCTGATATGAAATCCACCTTGCAATCGGTTCATGGGGCACAGAGGATACCAGATGACCCCGGAAGTGGGCAACACCTGGTCATTGGTGTGTCGTAAACGGCTTGCAGAAGGCGGTCGGTTGCAGGTGGTTTGCAGTTGGGGGTCGGCTGCAGGAAATTTGATAGAAAACAAAAGACCACCCACCACCCGCCACACACCACAAACCAATCTCCACACAAAGCAGGAACCGAAACATGACTGAAGAGATGGAAAACGAAAACGAAAACGAAAAAGATGAAACCGAAGACTCCGAACCGAGCTTTGCCGAGCTGCTGGCGTCTTACGATTCTGGAAGGACCGACGACCTGCAGGTCGGCGACAAGATTCGGGGGAAAGTCCTGTCCGTCGGAAAAGATGCGGTGTTTGTCGACACCGGCACCAAGGTCGACGGCGTGGTCGATCTCGACGAGCTTCGCGATGAGGATGGAAACCTGGCCGTGAACGCGGGCGACGAGGTCGAACTTTACGTCGTGGCCTTAGACGAGCATGAAATTCGGCTTTCCCGGGCGATTTCCGGCATCGGCGGTCTTGAAATGCTCCAGGAGGCATTCGAAAAGAAAGTGCCGGTGGAAGGGAAGGTCGGCTCCACCTGCAAAGGCGGCTTCAATGTGGAGTTGGCCGGCAAAAGAGCCTTTTGCCCGATCAGCCAGATCGACGTCCAGTACGTGGAAACCCCTGAGGATTACGTGGGGGAAACCTATTCGTTTCTGATCACCCAGCTCGAAAAAAGGGGTAAGAACATTGTCGTCTCCCGGAAAAAGCTATTGGCCAAGGCCATGGAAAAAGAGAGAAAGGCCTTTTTTGCCGCCCTGCGGGCGGGAGACGAACTGGAAGGCCGGGTGACCCGCTTGATGCCTTACGGCGCCTTTGTCGAACTGGTGCCGGGTGTGGAGGGGATGGTTCACGTCTCGGAGCTGAGCTGGTCGAGGGTGGACGCACCCGGAGAGGTGGTGCAGCCCGATCAGAAGGTCAAGGTCAAGGTGCTCGGAATCGCAGACGGCGCCGAGAAGAAACAGAAAAAGATCGCTCTGTCCATCAAGCATCTGGAAACAGACCCGTGGAAAACGGTCCTGGACCGATTCCGGCCGGGAGACAAAGTCAGTGGAAGGGTCAGCCGCTGCGCCAATTTCGGTGTTTTCGTGGAGATCGCACCGGGGATCGAGGGCCTGGTCCACATCAGTGAGATGAGCTATGTCAAGCGGGTGGTGAATCCGGAAGACATCGTCTCGGCCGGAGAAACGGTTTCGGTGACGGTCAAGGAGGTGGATCCGAAAAAACGTCGCATCTCCCTGAGCCTGAAGGAAGCCGAGGGTGATCCATGGCTGGAGGCGGCCGACCGATTCCCGGTCGGGCAAGTCGTGCGGGGTACCGTGGAGAAAAAAGAGTCCTTCGGCATATTCGTGACCCTGCTGCCGGGCATCACAGGGCTATTGCCCAAATCGAAGCTCCGCCGCGCACCGGGGGCCGGTTCCGTGGAGCAGCTCAAGGAGGGCGACCCGATCACCGTCACCGTCGAAGAGATCCAGACGGCCAACCGAAAGATCACCCTGGCCCCGGCAGACGAAGCAGAAGAGGGCAAATGGAAGGAATTCCGCCACAACGAGGCTGACGCCCCCATGAGCGACCTTGCCGAGAAGCTGAAGCAGGCGATGGAGAAGAAGAAGGAGCGCTAGTCGGCGAGGATGCTATGAAGCTGGGAGGCTTAAGCGCCGACGATGGATCGCCCGAGCGCGGCTGAAGCAGGCGGCAGGAAGTAAACCGTAAGCCGTATGCAGTAAGCAGGAAAATCTTCCGTTTTCTACCTACTTCCGACTGCTTACTGCCTGCTGAAAGCCTCCCAGCATCCCAGCAGCGCGTATGCGCCAAGGAGCCTGTAATGCCCGATTCGAAGCCAAGCAGCGACCCGGCCGGCGCATCGCTCGTGTGCCGCGGGGTCCGGGGGGCCACCACCGCTTCGGAGAATACCAAAGAAGCCATTTTGGAAGCGACCCGAGAGATGCTCTATCTCATCATCCGGGCCAACGACATGCGGCCGGAGGATGTGGCCAGCGCCTATTTCACCACCACCGTCGATCTAAACGCCACCTATCCGGCATTGGCGGCACGGCAGCTCGGCTGGTACGAGGCCGCCCTGCTCTGCGGGCACGAGATGCAGGTGCCCGACGGGCTTTCCCGCTGCATTCGGGTGCTCATCCACTGGAACACCTCCCGCAGCGCCCGGGAGATCGTCCACGTCTACCTCCGGGGGGCCCAGGCCCTCCGGCCGGATCGAAAGAGCCTGCCGGAAATTTCCGCCGAGGAACTGGAAGCCGCCCTGGCCGACTTTGACATGGGCACGCTCAGGTTCGACCCCGACGGCAGCCGTGGAGCGCATTAGAGGCGACAAGTGGTCGGTGGTTTGCGGTGTGTTTTGTGTCTTGGAATGCGGCGGCCGGCAGAGTTCAAAGCAACGTCAAGCCGCAACCCTAAAACCGCTCAGGCGCGATCTCTCTGGGATGTCGAACCGTGCCGCAGAGAACCAGAATCGAATGCCGAAAGCGGCGATGGCCAGACCTGACGAGGGACGGCAGGGGCGCTTTCCGGATTTTGCCCGGCGAACCGACCCGATCCTCTGTAGACTCGTAAAAGGAGGGGCTCAGATTGGAATCCCCATTTGGCAAGTCGACGTCCTGCGCTGAAAAGGCAAAACGCCTGATGCAGGTGATCGGTCCGGAAGACCGGCTGGCCATTCTCATCAATGCAGACCCCGATGCGCTGGCCAGCGCCATGGCCCTGAGCCGAATCTTCTGGCGACGGACCAAATCGGCGCGGATTTTTCGGATCAACCGAATCGACCGGGCCGACAACCTCGCCTTCGTCAAGCTTCTGGACATCGGCAACAGCCATATCCGGCAGCTGAAAAAATCCGAATTCACCAAGTGGGCCATCGTCGACTCTCAGCCTTCCCACAGCGAGGCCTTCGCCGGCTTCGATTTTACCATCATCATCGACCATCATCCGGTGACTTCCGGGATGAATGCCGATTTCATCGATATCCGGGAAGAATGCGGCGCCAACGCCACCGTCATGACCGAGTATCTCAAGGCACTGAGGATCACGCCGTCGCCTCGATTGGCAACGGCCCTTTTCTACGCGATCAAGGCCGACACGAGCAATTTCGTCCGGGAGACCGTGACCGCGGACATGATCGCCTTTCGCTATCTGTACGACTTTGTCAACCTGGGCATCATCAAGAAGATCGAATCCACCGAATTTTCCCGAAAGACGCTCTCCCGCTTCAAGTCGGCCATCGAACGGCTCGTCTTTTATAAGGGAATGGCATTGGTTCACCTCGGGGATGTGGACAACCCGGACACGCTGGTGATGGTGGCCGACTTTTTCCTGAAGATGGCGGAGGCCCACTGGAGTATCGTCTCCGGGGTTTACAACAAGACCCTGATCGTCATCTTCAGAAACGCCGGTTTTAGGAGGGACGCCGGCAAACTGGCCAAGGAGATGCTTGGGACACTGGGATCTGCCGGAGGACACAAAAGCGCGGCCCGGGCCGAGGTCCCCATGGAGCAGATCCCCGAGACCCCGGACAGCGAAGAATGCGGAAAGTTCGTCCTCCGGCAGCTGAAGCGGGCCCTTTCGGAATAAAAAGTGAATTCAGTGCCAGAAGAAAAACCAACCGCATTGGAAATTCTTCGTCGAACCTTCGGATACGATGAATTTCGCGAACATCAGGCCGAGGTCATCGCCCACGTCACCGGCGGCAAAGACGCCTTCGTGCTGATGCCGACCGGGATGGGAAAGTCGATTTGCTATCAGATTCCTTCGATGCTGATGGAGGGGGTCGGCATCGTGATATCGCCGTTGATTGCCCTGATGCAGGATCAGGTCAACGCGCTTCGACTCAGCGGCGTCCGGGCCGAGTTTTTGAACTCCGGCCTTTCTGCACAGCAGGCCGGCCGCGTCAAGACGACGGTGGCGCGCGGACAGGCCGATCTTCTCTATGTCGCCCCGGAGCGGCTCTTGATGCCTTCCTTCCAGGACTTGCTGGACCGTCTGCCGATCGCCCTTTTCGCCGTGGACGAAGCGCACTGCGTGTCCCAGTGGGGACATGACTTCCGGCCGGAGTACCTGAGGATCCCGGAGGTGACCGAACGGTTTCCGGGAGTGCCGCGGATGGCGCTCACCGCCACGGCCGACGCCCAGACCCGGGCCGACATTCTCGGCAAGCTCGACCTGAGGACGCCGGCGCAGTTCGTCTCCAGCTTCGATCGGCCCAATATCCGGTATCGGGTCGGTCTCAAAGAAAAGGGGCGCGCCCAGCTTCTGCGGTTTGTCGAATCCGAGCACGGCGGAGAGTCCGGCATCGTCTATGTTCGCACCCGGAAACGCGCAGACCTGATCGCCGACTGGCTGTCGCAAAATTCGGTGGCTGCGCTCCCCTACCACGCCGGGTTGAATTCAGAGACGCGAAATCGTCATCAGCAGCGCTTTCTCGAAGAGGAAGGACGGGTCATGGTGGCGACGATCGCCTTCGGCATGGGGATCGACAAACCCGACGTCCGGTTCGTGGCCCATCTGGACTTGCCGGCCAGCATGGAGGCCTACTATCAGGAAACCGGGCGGGCGGGCCGGGACGGTGAACCGGCCGATGCCTGGATGGTCTATTCCCTGGGCGACCTGGTGGCGATGCGAAGGCTGTTTGAGGCCTCGGAAGGGGAGGAGACCTTCAAGCAGATCCAGCGGAAAAAGCTCAACGCGCTCCTCGGGTATTGTGAAACCGTGGATTGTCGGCGCCGGGTGCTCCTTCGGTACTTCGGAGAGACATACCCGAAAGCCTGCGGAAATTGCGATACCTGTCTGCAGGCGCCGGAGAGCTGGGATGGAACCGTGGCCGCACAAAAGGCGCTTTCCGTTGTCTACCGGACCGGCCAGCGCTTCGGGGCCGCCTATCTGACCCATGTCCTGCTGGGGGAAGACACCCCCCGGGTCCACGCCTTCGGGCACCACCGGATCAAGACCTTCGGCGTGGGAAGCGACCTCAACCGGCAGCAGTGGTACGGCGTGTTTCGTCAACTGGTCGCCTCGGGGCTGTTGACCGTGGGCGACTCGGCGGTTTCCGGGTTTCGCCTCGGGCCGGGAAGCCGGACCGTGCTCAGAGCAGAACGGAAGGTCCTTTTTCGAAAGGATCCTGAAAAGGAGAATCTGCCCCGGAAGAAAAAGAAGGCCGCAGCAGCGCCCGCGGACCTGTCACCCGGAGAGCAGCTCGTGTATGACCGGCTGCGGGACCTTCGGCTGGAAACGGCCAGGGACCTGGGCATCCCCCCCTACATGGTCTTTCACGACAAGACCCTCAAGGAGATGGCCCGGGCTGCGCCCAAAACGGTCGAGGAACTGCTTCTGATCATCGGCGTCGGAGAGAAAAAGGCCGAAAAGTATGGCGCGGCGTTCATCGCAGCCATCGCGGCAGAGGGCAGCTCCGGTTCTTCAGAAGGGAAGAATTGAGCATTGAAACGATGGCGATCCCGGATTGTGGTATGTGGTGTGTGGTGAAAAAGATTGGATGTCGTCCATGGCAGGGCAACCACAGACCGCCAGGCACAGACCACGAACTACAAACCACAAACCGCACCTCAGTTGCGAACCGGTTCGAAGAATCACATCATTGAAAAAAGGGGCCTTATGACCGACACAGACCAAGCCTACACCGCGCTGCGGGAGCACCTGGACAAACAGGCGGTGGGATTTCCCGCCACCCGCAAGGGAGCGGAGCTCAAAATCCTGAAGCACATCTTCACCCCCGAAGAAGCCCGGATCGCCTGCTGCCTGACATTCCGGCCCGAGCCGCTGGAGACGGTGTTCCAGCGCGCCGCGGGGCTGGTCGAATCCGAAGCGGCGCTGGCGAAAATCCTCGAGCGGATCCAGCGCAAGGGAGGGATCGAAACGAGGGTAAGAGACGGGCGGCGGTTCTATTGCAATGCGCCCCTGGTGGTGGGCATGTACGAGCTGCAGATCGATCGGCTGACGCCCGAATTCGTCCTGGATTTCAAGGAGTACACCAGCGACAAGCGGTTCGGGCTCTCCTTTTTGAGCACCCGGCTGCCGCAGATGCGCACCATTCCGGTGAAAAAGAGCGTCCGGCCGGAGAGCCGGGTGGCCACCTACGACGAGGTGACGGCCCTGATGGAGGCCGCCGACGAGCCGTTCGTGGTCATCGAATGCATCTGCCGCAAAAAGAAGAACATGGAGAATAAACCCTGCCGCATGACCGATCGGAAGGAAACCTGCCTTGCCATCGGCGACATTGCGCAGATGTTCGTGGACAACGGCACCGGCAGGCAGATCGACCGGAAAGGGGCGATTGCCCTGCTCGAAGAAAACCAGAAGGAAGGGCTGGTGCTTCAACCCTCCAACACCCAGAAGGCCGAATTCATCTGCTCCTGCTGTGGATGCTGCTGCGGGATTCTCGACATTCACAAACACCTTCCCAAGCCCCTCGATTTTTTTGCAACCAACTACCATGCCAAAATCGATGCAGACGCCTGTGACGGCTGCGGCGTATGTGAATCCCGCTGCCAGGTCGGTGCGGTGCGGGTGATGGAAAAAACCGGCATTGCAGCGGTGGACACAGAGCGATGTCTCGGGTGCGGCGTGTGCATCCCCACGTGTCCCAACGAAGCGCTTTCGCTTGAAAAAAACAAGACCGAGGTTGAACCGCCAAAGACGCGGGACGAACTTTACGAGATCATCATGGCCGGCAAGAAAGAACGGACCCCCTTGAAGGTTGCGGCAAAATTGGCGGGCGACGCCATCCGGACCGGAAGGACCGATATCCTCAAATGACCGCTTCCTGCGACGCCGTCGTTGTCGGGTTGGGTGCGGCAGGGGCTGCCGCCGCCATGGAGATGGCCCGCCGGGGCGGCCGCGTCGTCGGCCTCGACGCCTTCCGGCCGCCGCACGACCGCGGAAGCCACCACGGTCAGACGCGAAGCATCCGGCGGGCCTACCTGGAAGGAACCGCCTATGTGCCCATGGCCGTTCGCGCCTGGGCCCTCTGGCGGAAGCTCGAGGCCGACGTCGGCAAAACACTTCTCGTTTCCACACCCAACCTCACCATCGGTCCCGACGATGCTCCGGCCGTTTCGGGGTTCTTCGCCAGCGCAAAGACCTACCGGATTCCCTTCGAAGCGTTGACGGCGGCCGATGTCCGCCGGCGCTGGCCCCAGTTGAACCCGCCCGGTTCTTTTGCGGCCGGCCTGGAACTCGAAGCCGGCATTCTGTTTCCCGAGCGCTGCATTGCGGCCATGCTGTCCGAGGCGGAAAACGCCGGCGCCGACCTTCATTTTGAAGAAAGGGCCGTGGGATGGGAAGAAAAGCCGCATCATGTGGCGGTGACGACGGAAACCGGGCGTTACGAGGCGGGACGGCTGCTTCTTGCAGCCGGTGCGCGGAACAAAGCCCTTTTGGGAGAAGCCGGAAGGTTTCTTTCGCCCAAGCGGGTGCCCGTCCACTGGGTGGCGCCTCCGGATGGGCGACCGTTCTCCCTGGGGACCTATCCGGTCAATTTCTGGCAGGTACCCAAATCCGAAGGCAGGGGCGCATCCGAATACGCCGAGTTCTACTCCCTGCCGGCGGTCGGAGAAACGGGGCGGGTAAAAGCCGCCATGCACAACGGCCTTGCCGACTGCGACCCGGATGCCATACCCCGGGAGGTGAACCCGACGGAGCGGGAGACGATTGCGGCCCTTCTGGAGGCGTATCTGCCGGCGCTGGCCGGCGGGGACATGGAAAGCCGTCTTTGCCTGTACACCCTAACACCGGATGGAGACTTCATCCTCGGATCGGTGCCCGGGCACGATCGGGTCTTTACCGCAGCGTTGGCCGGACACGGCTTTAAGTTCGCACCCGTTCTCGGAGAGATGCTGGCCGACATGCTGCAGGGTCGACCCCCGGCCTTCGATACGGCGATGTTTTCGCCGGGGCGGTTTGGGTAGGAGCGGCGGGGTTGGGGGTGTGGGGCC
>JASFPT010000086.1:0-14111 GCA_050115795.1 Desulfobacterales bacterium | reverse complement strand
TCGTCTTGGTCACATGCACCTGCCGATCGGCGGCGACGGCCAACAGCGCCTCCCGGTCCCCCAACTTCGCCCGCTCGACCCCGCCGATTTGCTCCAGCGCATCTGCCAGCGTGATCCGCCGCCATGGGGCGGCCAGTGAAATGGTCTCCCCTTGATAGGCAATCGTTTCTTCGCCGGTCACCCGGCGGGCGGCCTCGGCCAGCATTGCCTCGGTCAGCGCCATGAGGTCTTCGTGCGTGGCGTAGGCCTGGTAGAATTCGAGCATGGTGAATTCGGGATTGTGCTGGGTGGAAATTCCTTCGTTCCGAAAATTCCGGTTGATTTCAAAAACCCGCTCCAGTCCACCCACCACCAGGCGTTTGAGATACAGCTCCGGTGCGATCCTCAGGTACAGGTCCATGTCCAGGGCGTTGTGGTGGGTCACGAACGGGGTGGCCTCCGCCCCGCCCGGGATCGGCTGCATCATCGGGGTTTCGACCTCGAGAAAGTCCCGATCCAGCAAAAAGGACCGGATCGACTGAATGACCAGGCTGCGCTTGACGAAAATCTCCCGCACCTCCGGGTTCATGAGAAGGTCCAGGTAACGTTTGCGATAGCGCTTTTCCGGGTCCCGAAGGCCGTGGTATTTTTCCGGCAGCGGGCGAATCGCCTTGCTCAGCAGCCGCATCTCCTTGGCCAGCAGCGTCCATTCCCCGGTCTTGGTCTGGAACAACCCGCCGGCAACGCCGATAAAGTCGCCGATGTCGAGCTGACGGAAAATTGCATAGGCCGCTTCGCCGAGCAGATCCATTCGCAGGTAGGCCTGCAGCTGACCGGAGCGATCCCGGAGACGGACAAAAGAGGACTTTCCGAAGCGGTTGATCGCCATCAACCGGCCGGCGACGGCAAATACGGGGGAATTCTCGGCCAGGGAATCCGGGGCATCTTCGATCAGGGCCCGGATCTCGCCGATGGAGTGGGTGGTTCGAAAATCGTTCGGATACAGGCGGATCTTCTCGGTCCTGAGTTGATCGATCTTCTGCCTCCGCTTATCGAGAACATCGCTTTCTTTTTCCGGTTTCATTGAATCCCTGTTTTTTGACCAACCGCCGCGCGGACGCAAAACGCCCTTCAAGGCGGCCCCGACGGAAAGGTGCCCGAAGAGCGGAACCCCGCCCTCTGGCAGGGGATGGGTCGGCCGAATCATTGGTTCAAACCGCTTCGCGGAGCAGGCCCGCCGGGGTACTAAATTTGCCAGTCGAAGCGATAAGTTAAGCTGTCATTGGTAGCCGATTTGCCGGGGAGTGTCAAGCGGAAGTTGGGCGCTGCGGCGGCCTCAGGGCGCGGCGCACTGTCGGAACCGAAGGCTGAAGGTGGTACCCGCGCCCTCCTCGCTCTCCACGTCGAGCCAACTGTCGTAAGAGTCGAGGATCCGGTGCACGATCGACAGCCCCAAACCGGTGCCGTCGGCCTTGGTCGTGAAAAACGGGTCGAATATCGACCGGAGGGTCTCCCGCGGCATGCCGCATCCGTCGTCGGAGATCCGGACCACCACCTGTCGCTTTCCGGCCTCCTCCATTTCGACGCTGACCGTGCCCCGCCCTTCGATCGCCTCGGCCGCATTGATCAGCAGGTTCCACAGCACCTGGCGCAGGTGGGTCGGATCCAGTTCCACCCAGATTCCTTGGATGAAGCTTTTTTCGACGGCGATCCGGCCCCGGCAGCTGCCGTCTTTTTCGAACAACTCGACGGTCTCGTTCAGGGCGCCGGAGAGCTCGATTTTGGTCAGTTTGCCCACCGGCGGCCTGGCAAAGAGGAGAAAATTGTTGACCAGCAGCGCCAGACGGTCGGCCTCCCGCATCACGATCCGCATCAGGCGGTCCTGACCGCTGTCGTAGTCGAGGTCTTCTCTGAGCACCTGGATCGAGCCCCGCAGCGACGCCAGGGGGTTTTTGATCTCATGGGCAAGGCCGGCGGCCATCTCCCCCACAGCGGCCATTTTTTCCACCCGGCGGACGTGGTCCTCCATCGCCGCCAGTTCCCTTCGCGTCTTGCGAGCCTGCTCGGCCAGCAGGCTGCTGAGAAAAGAGACGGCGAAACAGCCGAGAATGATCATCAGCACTTTGTACAGGACAAAGGACCAGGGATAGTCCGATGCGAATCTGCCGGCTTCCGCGGCAAGGGGACGCAGGACGCCGTAGTACTCCAGGTTCACCATGATCCCGTACTGGATGCTGCAAAGAGAGGCCATGATCAGGCTGCCGCGCCGGAAGACGATCATGCTGGCCGTAATGATCACCAGCAGGTACAGGATGGCAAAGATGCTGGCGAGGCCCCCGGTGGCCCAGATCACGAGGGTGACGGTGGCGGTGTCGATGCCGATCTGCAGATAGGCGAACAGGGCCACCTTGCGGACCCTTGGCAGGGCGACGATGTACAGAATGGACAGGACAAAGATGCCCGCCAAGATCAGGTAAAGGGCATTGAGGTGGCGATCGAACAGGCTGGGGCTCACCCCGAGGCGGAAGATAATCGAAGAGCCGATGAGCAGCACCGCAAAAAAGATCCGAAAGAAGATCAACCATTTCAGCTTTGGAACGATCTCCGTCTCCGGACTCAGCAGGCGCTCTTTCATGGGAAGGGAACCGTATCGGGCTGCCGCCGCGAGCAAAAAGGAGCGGAATGCGCCGTGGAGACGCTCCCCGCCCCGTCGGTTGCAAACAACGCCCCGCGCATCGAGGGGTGCTCGATCGGACGGACAGTGGCATGGGCCCCCCGCGGCGCCGGGTGGGCGCTGCGCCGCGGGGTCGAGCGGGGCATGGCCGTTGCCGGGTTATCCGAGCGTGGAGGCCAGTTTGAAAATCGGCAGGTACATGGAGACCACCAACCCGCCGATGACCACGCCCAGGAAGACCATCATCATCGGCTCGATGGCCGCGGTCAGGTTCTCCACGGCCTGGTCGACCTCGTCGTCGTAAAAGTCGGCGATCTTGCCGAGCATCGCATCCAGGGCGCCGGTGGATTCACCCACCGAAATCATCTGGCAAACCATGGTGGGGAACACCCCGCTTTCCAGCATCGGGTCGGCCATGGTGCGGCCTTCGGCGATGCCGAAGCGGATGTCGTAGATGGCCCGCTCCACGATCTTGTTGCCGGCAGTCTTTGCCACGATGTCCAGGGCGTCCAGAATCGCCACCCCGGAAGAGAGCATGGTCCCCATGGTGCGGGTGAACTTGGCCACGGCCACCTTCCGCAGGAGCTGGCCGACAATCGGCAACCGCAACAAGAGGGCATCGATCACGAACTTGCCCTTCTCCGTGGCGTAGAACCGTTTGATGGCGTAGGACAGCAAGACGGCGGCGATGATCATGTACAGAATGTTGTCGCGAACGAATTCGCTGAGCCCGACGACGATCAGGGTGGGGGCGGGAAGCTGGCCGCCCATGCCCTCGAACATTTCCTGGAAGACCGGAATCACGAATACCATGATCACCGCCACCACGATGATGGCAATGGCGATGGTGATCATCGGATAGGTCATGGCGCCCTTGACCTGGGCCTTGAGCTTTGCCGCCTTTTCCATGTAGGCCGAAAGCCGGCGCAAAATCACGTCGAGAATACCGCCGGCTTCGCCGGCAGCGATCATGTTCACGAAAAGGTCGTCGAAATGCTTGGGGTATTTTTTCAGCGTCTCGGCGAAGGTGGCGCCGCTTTCCACCGAATCTTTGATCTCCTTTAGCATCTTCTTGAAGGTGGGGTTTTCCTGCTGGCTGTGGAGAATGTCCAGGCACTGGACGATGGGAAGACCCGCATCGATCATCGTCGAAAACTGCTTGGCGAAAATGATGATGTCTTCGTTTTTCACGCCCGGCTGCAGGAAGGCGATGTTTTCGAACAGGTCCTTCGGCTTGGGCTTGATCGAGGTGGGCGTGATCTTGATTCGGGCGAGATGGGCGCGAACGGCATCTTCGCTCGGCGCCTCGTGCTGGCCCTTTCTCCTGGAGCCGTGTTTGTCTTTCCCTCTCCAGATAAAAACCGGCATATTCGACCCCCTTTGATGGAAGGAGCTCCGCTTTGGCTGCGGTCACGGACGAAACAAACTGAGCGATTCTCGGTCGCTGCTTCTCTTGGCTTTTCGCCTCCCTGCCCGGGTGAAGGGCGGGGCCAGGCGGCTTCATTGGCTAGGTCCGACACGTCGGATCCGGTCGTCTACCATCGCCTTTTGCCATTAACAGGATGATTTATCAACAAATTTTTAAATTCTTATTAGCACAGTCCCTGTTGGACCACAAGTCAAGGGGTCTGGGGCGTCCCCCCGGCGGGCAAAATCGGGACCCCGCCGTAGCCCCGGTGAACCGCCAAGACGCGCGGGCGTTGACTCTGCGGGCCATATGTGAGACGCTTCTGCCGCAATTTCCTGCAGGCCGCCGCCCGGAAGGAGATCTTCTCTATCCGGTCGGCGCGGCAGGGGCAACCATCGATCGGGGAACGCCAAGGCTATGACAGCACCGGCCGAAAAGCACCGCCTGACCATCATCACCACCCACATGAACGCCGACTTCGACGCCATGGCCTCCATGCTCGCCGCCCAGAAGCTCTACCCGGAGGCCCTTGTGGTCTTCCCCGGCTCCCAGGAAAAGAACCTCCGCAACTTTTTCATCAACTCGATGGTCTACCTGTTCAACATGGCCGACATCGGGGATATCGATTTTTCCGCCGTTCGTCGGCTGGTGCTGGTCGACACCCGGCAGCCCAACCGAATCGGCAAGTTCACCGAACTGCTGGGCAAAGAAGACGTCGAAATCCATGTCTACGATCACCATCCCCTGATGGAAAATGACGTTCGCGGTGACGTGGAGCACTGCCGGCTGACCGGAGCGACGGTAACGATTTTATCGGAAATCATCCGAGAAAAGGGAATTCCGCTTTCCGCAGACGAAGCCACCATCATGTGTCTCGGCATCTACGAGGACACCGGCTCGTTCACGTTCAACTCCACCACGGCGGCCGATTTTCAGGCAGCGGCGTTTCTCCTTTCTTCCGGCGCCAACCTGAACATCGTGTCGGACCTGATCAGCCGGGAGATCAGCCCTCAGCAGGTAAGCCTCCTCAACGACATGATCCAGGCCGCCGCCCGACACGACATCAACGGCGTTGAGGTGGTGGTCACCACCGTGACCACCGACCACTACGTTCCCGACTTTGCGTTTCTCGTGCACAAGCTGGTCAAGATGGAAAACCTGGACGCCATTTTCACCATCGCCGCCATGGGAAGCAAGATCTACGTGGTGGCTCGCAGCCGCCTGCCGGAGGTGGATGTCGGTGCGATCCTCACCCCCCTGGGTGGAGGCGGTCATACGTTTGCCGCATCGGCGGCCATCCGCGGCATGCCGCTGGCCCAGGTCGAGCACCGGCTGATGGCGCTCCTGTACGAAAAGATCCGTTCCCGGAGGCTCGCCCGGGACCTGATGTCGTCTCCGGCCATAACGATCGGCTCCCAGGTTTCCTGCCGGGACGCGAACAACACCCTGACCCGCTATAACGTCAATGCACTGGTGGTCATCGACAAGGTCGAAGAGGCGGACCAGCTCCGGGGCTACATCACCCGGCAAATTATCGAAAAGGCCCTGTATCACAGCCTGGACCAGGTGCCGGTCAAAGATTACATGCACACCGAGATCGAATGGGTCGCGCCCGATGCGCCCATCGATGAGATCCAGGAAAAGATCATCGGCAGCAAACAGCGGATTTTACCGGTGCTGGATGAAGACCGGGTGGTCGGTGTGGTTACCCGCACCGATCTTCTCAACGTTCTGGTGCGCCGTCATCGCGATCCGGAAAAAAAGAACGCCGGCGCCATCGAGCCGGCCGCCCACATGCGCACCCGGAATGTGAACAAGTTTTTACGGGAGCGGCTATCCGATCGCCTCTATGACCTGCTTCGGGAGCTGGGCCGGGTCGCCGAGCAGACCGACTGCTCGGCATTCGTGGTGGGCGGCTTCGTGCGCGATCTCTTTTTGTACCGCCCCAACGAAGATGTCGACATCGTCGTGGAAGGAGACGGCATCGCCTTTGCCAAACGGTTTGCCGCGATGGCCGGGGCCCGGATCCACTCCCACGAGAAGTTCGGGACCGCGGTCATCATTTTCCCCGACGGGTTCAAGGTGGACGTGGCCTCGGCCCGAATGGAGTATTACAGCGCCCCGGCCTCTTTGCCGGAGGTGGAGATGAGTTCCATCAAACTCGACCTGTTCCGGCGGGACTTTACGATCAACACCCTGGCCATCCACCTGAACCCGGATCGGTTCGGAACCTTGATCGACTTTTTCTCCGCCCTGCGCGATATCAAGGAGCGGGTGATCCGGGTGCTCCACAACCTCAGCTTCGTGGAGGACCCGACCCGGGTGTTTCGGGCCATCCGCTTCGAGCAGCGATTCGGGTTCTCGATCGGAAAGCTGACCGGGGGTCTGATCGAAAACGCCGTCCGGATGGATTTTTTCCGCCGCCTTTCGGGCCGCCGCGTCTTCTCCGAGCTGAAACTGATCCTGGAGGAGGAGTCGCCCTCCCCGGCGCTGAAACGGATGCAGGACTACAACCTGATGCGGGTGATCCATCCCAGCCTCCAACTGACCGAGGAGCGGATGGAGAGCTTCGATTCGGTCAAAAAAGTGCTGTCGTGGCACGATTTGCTTTTTCTGGACGAATCCTATATGAAGTGGGCCGTTTATTTTCTGGCCCTGATCCGCCCCTGTGACCGGGCAACGACCGAGGAGATCTGCGAGCGCTTCGAGCTGCCACCCCGCCACAGGGTTTTTTTTTGCAAGGAGCGGTTCAATGCCGAGCGGTGCCTGCGCGCACTGGAGCACAAGCCCCCGGTCAGAGAAAGCACCCTGTACCGGAGACTGTCACCGTTTCGGACCGAACTGATCCTGTACATGATGGCCTCCACCCGTCGGGAAAAAGTCATCCGGGACATTTCCCGCTTTTACACCCGGCTGAGGCAGATCCGCCCGTCCATCACCGGTGCGGACCTCAAGCAGATGGGCCTGGCCCCGGGACCGATCTACCGGGAAATCCTGCAAAAGGTGCTCGACGGAAAACTCAACGGCCGCTTCAAGACCCGGGAAGAAGAGCTGGCCTTCGCGCGGGACTATGCCTCCTCAGTTTGACCTGCTGAAAGTAGTGCTCATGATCGTGCCGATGGTGTTTGCGGTCACGGTCCACGAGGTGGCCCACGGGTGGGCCGCCCTGAAGATGGGCGACGACACGGCTTACCGCGCCGGGCGCCTGACGCTCAATCCGATCCGGCACCTGGACCCGGTCGGGTCGATCCTGCTGCCGGTGATTTTGAAGGTCACCGGTTCGCCGATATTGTTCGGTTATGCCCGGCCGGTGCCGATCGCTCCGGCAAATTTCAGAAACCTGCGCGCCGGAACGATGATCGTTTCGGTGGCCGGGGTCGCGGCCAACGTGCTGCTGCTGGTCGTCTCGGTTTTTGCGTTTCGGGGGCTGGCAGCCGTAGCGCCTTCCTTTTATGGAAGATGGGAAGGGGAGCTGATCGGCCACGCGCTCAAGCTGTTCGGCTTTAGTGTTGTCATCAACGCGGTGCTGGCGGTATTTAACATGATCCCGGTACCCCCGCTGGACGGCAGCCGGCTGCTGGCCATGGCCCTGCCGGGGGGATTCAGAAAGGTGTTTCTGCAGCTCGAACGCTTCGGCATGCTCTTGATCGTTGTCCTGCTGCTGACCGGCGTGGTCGATCGCGTGCTGCACGTGACCATCGTGCCGCTGCTGAAACTGGCGCTGGGGATGCAGGGCATTGCATTCTTATTTGGATGATGGAAGGTTTCGCGACATGACCGGAAAAAAACGCATTTTGAGTGGAATGCGGCCCACCGGGCCGCTTCATCTGGGAAATCTGCACGGCGCCCTGCTCAACTGGGTCGACATGCAGGACACCTACGACTGTTTCTTCTTCATCGCCGATTGGCATGCGCTGACCAGCGACTATGAAAACCCGGGCGGCATCGGAAACTACATCCGGGAGATGATGATCGACTGGCTCAGCGCCGGCCTCACCCCGGAAAAAAGCACGCTCTTTGTCCAGTCGCGCATCAAGGAACATGCAGAGCTGTTTTTGTTGCTGTCGATGATCACCCCGGTCCCGTGGCTGGAGAGAAATCCCACCTACAAGGACCAGATCGTACAGCTCAACAGCAAGGATCTTTCCACCTTCGGATTCTTGGGCTATCCGGTGCTCCAGGCGGCCGATATCATTATCTACAAGGCCGAGGGCGTGCCGGTGGGGGTGGACCAGGTCCCCCACGTGGAAATCACCCGGGAGATCGCGCGCCGGTTCAATTTCCTGTATCGCGAGGTCTTCCCGGAGCCCGAAGCGATCCTCACCGAGACGTCCAAGATCCTCGGTCTGGACCGGCGCAAGATGAGCAAAAGCTACAACAACGCCGTTTATCTGTCCGACGATCCGGAAACGATCCGCAAAAAGGTCTCCCAGATGATCACGGATCCGGCGCGAAAACGCCGAAGCGACCCGGGCGACCCGGCCGTGTGCAACGTCTTTACGTTTCACACCATCTACTCGGACAGCCAGATCGTCGACCGGGTCAACGCCGAGTGCCGCAAGGCGGAGATCGGCTGTGTGGAGTGCAAACAGCTGATGGCCGAAAGCCTCATCGAAGGGCTTGCCCCGATCCGTGAAAAGCGCCGCTACTACGAGGAGCGCCCGGGGCTGGTCGACGAGATCATCGTGGAGGGCAGCAACAAGGCCCATCAAACGGCCGCGGCCACCATGGCAGAGGTCAGAACGGCCATGGGCATATAGGGCGCTGCAAAGGGTGCAGCGCCGCCGGGAGGCGCAAAGGCCGGAAGGCTGGAACGCCGAGACAACTCCAGGAAGCCTGCATCTCGCCTGAGGCAATGCGCCTCCCCGCTTCCTGGCGTCCCAGCATCCCAGCAGTTGCGACAAAGGCGACGGCAACCGTGAACGAAGAATCCCGATACCAGGACTACGAGTCCGACGGCGACGACGGCGGCGAAATCTACCGGGTCCGGCTGGAAAACGTCTTTGAAGGGCCGATGGACCTGCTCGTCTACCTGATCAAGAAAAATGAGGTGGACATATGGGACATCCCGATTGCGCTGATCACCCGCCAGTACCTGGAGTACATCGAGTGGATGAAGCAGATGAACATCGATCTGGCCGGCGAGTTTCTGGTCATGGCCGCCACCCTCACCCAGATCAAGTCCAAGATGCTCCTGCCGATCCACGAGGATGTGGAAGAAGACGCCGAAGACCCGCGCCTGGCGATCGCAAGACCCCTTTCCGAGTACCTGATGATGAAGCAGGCCGCCGAAGAACTGGCCACCCGAACGCTGCTCGGCGAGCACACGTTCGTTCGCCGGACCGACAAAAGCGCGTTTGCCATCGATCCGGATGAGGAGGTGGTCAAGGTCGGACTCTTTGAGCTGATCGATGCGTTTCGAAGGATTCTGGACAATCTGGCGCCGGAGCAGCGGGTCGAGTTTTCATCCGATGTCATCAGCGTCAAGGACCGGATCAACGAGCTGGTGGACATCTTGGAGGATAAAGGCTCTGCCGCCTTTGAGGAGCTGTTCTCCGGGGAGATGACCAAACAGGGCATCATCGTCACCTTTCTGGCCATTTTGGAGATGGTCAAACTGCGGCTGATCCGGGTCGTGCAGCACGTTCAATCCGGCGTCATCCGCCTGTTCTACCTGTAAAACGACCATGGACGAACTGAAACACATCATCGAAAGCCTCCTGTTCGTTTCCGAAGATCCCCTGACGGTGGATCAGATCCGGAAGGTGCTCAAAACCGCAGAGGCAAAGACTGTCCGCGAAGCGATGGCCGCCCTCCAAGAGGAGTACGATCGACGCCAGGGCGGTTTTTTCCTGGCCGAGGTGGCCGGAGGATATCAGCTTCGCACCCGGCCCGAATACAACGAATACATCAAAGACCTGCTCCAGCCCAGTCCACCCCGGCTCAGCAAGGCCGCCCTGGAGACCCTGGCGATCATCGCCTACAAACAGCCGATCATTCGCGCCGACCTGGAGCACATCCGGGGCGTCGACTCGGGGGGGGTGCTGCGGCTCCTTCTCAAGCGGAAGCTGATCCGCGTTTTGGGGCGCAAAGAAATACCCGGTCGCCCGCTGATTTATGCCACCACCAAGCGCTTTCTGGAAGTCTTCGACCTGAAGGATCTCAAGGACCTGCCCACGCCCAAGGAGATCGAGGAACTCGGCAGCGAGGCCTCCGACGAACTGGCCGCCGCATTCGAGGCACTATCGATCCCAGAGCAAGGCCCGTCCCGGCCGCTGGAGGAGCCGAGCCTCTTCGACCGCCTCCCCGGAAAAGCGGAAGACCCCGGAGAAGAATCGGCGCCGGCGCAGGTCTCAAAACGACCGGCACCGGGCCCGGATCCGGATCCGGGGAAAGAGGCCCCCGGCGGCCCTGCCGGGTCCGGGACGGCAGGCGGCGCGGAATCCACTGATGCGGATGACAGGGAAGAAGAAGATATGATGCAAGATACTGTAATCCATAAAGATATGTCCGAAGATCCGGATGCAGGCCCGGTGGATGCCGAAAGCGGGCCGGCCAGTGCCGAAGATGAAAGCGACAGGGAGCACCGCTTTTAAGCCTCTTATATTACAATAGCTTTTATCAATATCCCCGATCCGGCGGCCTGTAAAAAATCCTTGACTTGGCCCGGGACCGGGCTTTATAAACAGAAGCTGTATTTGCGGAAGCTGTGTAACACTGCATCACCGCTGGCAAAATCTTCAAAGGAGCCTTCATGAATCGTTCAGACCTGATCAATGCGCTCAAGGAGGAGGCGAACCTTAGCAGGAAAGACGCGGAAAAGATCGTCGACACCTTCTTTCAGACGATCACCGATACGCTGGCCAGCGGAGAACGGGTGGAAATCAGAGGCTTCGGCAGTTTCACCGTGAAAAAGTACAAGCCCTACACCGGCCGAAACCCCAAAACCGGCGTTCAGATAAGGGTCCCGGCCAAGAAGCTCCCTTTTTTCAAAGTGGGCAAAGAGCTCAAGGAGATGGTCGACCAGGTCGACGACGACTGACAAGACATTCTGGGCGGTTAACTCAGTGGGAGAGTGCCACCTTCACACGGTGGAAGTCACTGGTTCAAATCCAGTACCGCCTACCACATAAAATCAAAAGAAAAGGGCCGGTGCTCAGCCGGCCCTTTTCTTTTGATGAAGAATACTGCCGATTCAACGGCTTCGGTTTGGAAAACGCCTAAAGGCCGTCTCAACATCCCCCCGGAGCCCCGCCAAGTCTCCTGGGCCGTATTTTTTTAAGATCGGTTGTCGGCGGTCTGGCTCGATTCGCCCGCGACGTCCGCGCAACGAGTCGGGGGACCTTGCGCCGGCCGGATCGATTTGGTGATCCGTGGATGCAGCCTTCCGGTTAACTGCTTGTAATTACAAGATTAAAAGAAAAAGTTTGCGTTTTTTCAAATATTTCAGATATTAATCTTGCTTTTCCCATAGAGCGTGTTATTTTGGACCATCAACCAAGTCCCGCCCATCCGCTGGACAGTCCACTTCTGAAGGATCATTTCCACCGTACCAACAGCATCCTCCAGCATGTGACGTTGAAATTCTTAGAAAGGAGGATGTTATCATGGCCAACGGCACCGTAAAGTGGTTCAACGACCAAAAAGGGTATGGATTCATTGAGCAGGAAGACGGACCGGATGTATTCGTTCACCATTCGGCGATCAATGCGACCGGTTTCAAATCCCTCAAAGAAGGCGACCGGGTCACCTTTGACGTGGAGCAGGGACAAAAAGGTCCTTCCGCTGCAAATGTCACCGTGATCTAACCCGCTGTCTTGACAAGAACGGGCATGCCCTATTTGTGCAGGGCGTGCCCGTTTTTTTTGTCATTGCAGGAATCGCGGCAGCGGCGGGAGAACATGGCCTGATCCAATTACCGGCTTCAGAAGCGGCAACAGGAGACGGCATGTGCTCAACCCTGCAAGAGGGACCGACGCGGACCGGCTATTGGTGCTGCTCGGACAGCCATTGCCGGGCCTCTTCCCGGTCCCGGAACGGCTCGATGTCGATGCCGTAGAAGGAATGGATGGCGGAAGACATCCGGGCCAGGCCGAAGTGCAGATCGTCTGAAACGACCACCGCCATTTTCGTGCCGATACGGTCGGCGAGCATTTTCCTGAACCGGGCCATGTCGTTGAAATCTTCGTGGTGTCCGGTGAAACCGGAGTTCCGGTCGTCGAAAAGCACCCCCGCTGCCCGGCGGTCGCCCAGGGCCCTGACCGCCTCTTTCAGGGTCTTTTTCATTTCTCCGAAATTCCAGTTTCCGCCCCCCTGGATCACCAGAATGCCATCGTCGACCGTGAAATTCAGCGCCATTCCAATCGCCTCCCCTATCGGTTCCATAGCCTGAGATACTTTCGCACGAGCACCCGATCCATCTTGCCCCCGGGGACCCCAAGAGCCGTTCGTAGATGACCGCGATCACCCTTGCCTGAACAGCCAGGCGACATGCCGTCGTCCACAGCGGCTTCGCAGACGCTGCGGATGACCGTCGCCAACAGTTCCACGTCCAGGTAGAGGGCTTTTCCCACGTCGGCGTTCACGCATCGCGTTGGGGTTGACATCTGTCGAGTCAAAAAAGAGTGAGATAGAGTACAAATTCCGTGCCGGATCAAAATTTAGATTCAATTCAAATAGATAGGGTTTGGGAGGGAGCACCCGCTGCACAGAATGCTGTGCAGTGGTGCACAAGATGCTGTGCAGTTCATGGAAATGCGGCAAGGTCGCTTCGGAGGCAGCCGGCGCCGGCGGTCTTATTTTTCAGAGCGCTCTTTGCGGACCTGGTCGGCGATTCCTCCCCGGCGAAGAAACTCGAGGTAGCAGTCGAAAGAGTTGCGGCAGTATTTGATGATGGTCTCCAGATAGTCGATGTTTTTTGCGATCGCTTCGGTGTAGAGATCGGCGTCGATGTCCATCCACTCCCGGAAGTGGGATCGCATGTGCGTATGGATTTTTCCCAGGTCCTCGTTCAGCCGCTTTTTGGCAACGGATTCGTAAAAATCCTTCGTCTTCCAGAGGAGTTCCAGTTCGGTGTCGAAGCCGGGAAGACGCGCCTCTTCAAACTCCCTGAACAAAAAGAGCAGTTTTTCCAGATAGAGCCGGTCGGCCATCTGCGCCAGAAGATCGGCCGAACCCAGAATGCGGCCGCAGGTATTTTCTTCCCGGGAGAGAAACGAAATCTGTGCCGGCGAAATGCTGAGAATCGTGCACCGGATGAAGTTTGCACCGACCTCGATTTCCGGGTCTGAAAAGCCTTGACTCGCCAGGTACTCACGCAAAAAACGAACGCTTCTTTCTTCGTGTCCCACGGTGTACTTGGCCCCAGAGCCGTTTCGGTCTTCTTCGGTCTGGATCAGGCCCACGTCGTGAAACAGAGCGGCGGTCAGCGTGAGCAGGCCGTTTCGGGAAGAAAACGTCACCCCGTCAGCCAGGCAGCCGTGCATGAGCCGCGCCGTGGCCACAACGACCGATACGGTGTGTGCATAATCGTGGTACTTGGTGTTGGCGGCTCGATAGCCCGGATAGCGGCCCGCAAACAGCGCCCGGGTGTCATCGAAGGCCCGAACGAAGGCGTTCATCCCCGAATCATCCATCAGCAGCGCCGCAATCGGGCGGATCTTCCCAAAAGCGACGGCCGCATCGTTGACGGAGACGACCCCGTCTTCAGGCAAGCTGTCTTTGTTCATCTGCACCTCGTCATAGTGAGCATCTACCGGAGATCATTGAAATTGTCAATCGATTCGCATCGCGCAGAGCGCCGGGCCCCTGATCGAAGGGGCGAAAGGCCCCGCACCGCCGGAACCTTCTTTGCATCCGCGGCGGCTGATACAAGCCGCGGAGATGGCCGGCAAACAGCGCGACATTGACGCCGGCAGGAAAGGAAACCGCGCCGACCGGGGCTGCAAGCTGAGGATAGAAAGGAAAGACCGACGCCACGAACTGCGGCGGGAAGGCCGCGGAAAATAAGAAGCCCTCGGGGCTCGGGGCCGGCGCCTTGCCGTTTTTCTG
>JASFPT010000085.1:0-14319 GCA_050115795.1 Desulfobacterales bacterium | reverse complement strand
TGGATTGTCAAACACCCCGGTCATGGCTGCGAAGGTTCATCCTTCCGGGGACTTTGAGGCCGCTCAAACGGAACCTCCTTGTAAGAATCCTGATATCCCGGCGAAAAATCGGGCACACTGCGATTTTTACTGGACGGCTTGGCAAAAGATCGCCAAGGTAATGGGCGCAAGCTCCAGCCTCTGGCCGGGTGACCGCTGGGGTCCGGCGAAACCCATGCCGCTATTTTTTTCGGGTCGGATCGGTTGTCAAACCGCCGACATGAATCGGTGCAACAGGGAGGGTAAAATGAAAAAGTGGTTTGTCGTTACCGTCGCAGCGGCCTTTTTGTTTTTATCCGGAACCGCAACGGCCGGCCTGAAGATCAAGCTGGGCGTGGTGACCAAGCCGGGGTCCGCCCAGAACATCGCGGCCGAAAAGTTCAAAGAGCTCATCGAAAAGCGCTCTGACGGCGGGATCGCGGTCCAGATCTTTCATTCCGCATCGCTTGGCAATGAAACCGAGATTCTTCAGCAGGTTCAAATGGGTACCATCCAGATGGCCATCGTGACCGGAGGCCCCTTTGACACGTTCGATCCGATCGCGCGGGTGATCAATTATCCCTTTCTGTTCAAGGACAACGAGCAGGCGGATAAAATCCTCGATGGACCGATCGGGGCAGAGATCCTCAGCAGCCTGGAAAGCTCGGGGTTCAAGGGGCTTTGCTTTTCCGAAAACGGCTTCCGCAATCTGACCAACAACAAGCGTCCGGTGCACGGACCGGCTGACGTCAAAGGCCTCAAGATCCGGGTGATGGCCTCGGCGATCCACAAAGCCATCTGGCAGGCCCTGGGAGCGAATCCCACGCCGATGCCGTGGCCGATCTACACCGAACTGGAACAGGGGGTCATCGACGGGCAGGAAAACCCCCTGTGGGTCATGGAAGTCTATAAGTTCTACGAGATTCAAAAATACATGACGCTTACCCGGCACGTGTACTCCTACCACATCGATGTGGCCTCATTGGCCTGGTGGAACGGGCTCGACAGCCAGACCCAGACCATGATTCAAAAAGCGATGTACGATGCGGCCGTGTATCAGCGAAAGGAGAACCGCTCCAAGGATGCCGCCCGGCTTCAGTTTCTGAAAGACAAAGGGATGCAGGTGGTGGAGAACCCGGATCTTGACGCCTTCCGGGCCAAGGTTGCCGATCTCAAAAACATGGAGCTCTACGCCGATCCCAAGGTCCATGCGATGCTGGTCAAGATACTGGCAGCAACGAAGTAGCACCGGAAAGACACGCCGGGAAGCATGGAAGCTTCTGCGTTTTCAGCGGGCGGAAAAAGTTAAACCTCTGCGAGAAACGGGGCGCAGGGCGCCGTTTCTTTCCCGTCTCGCCGCAGCTTTTCAGCAAAGGCAGATGGATTCTTTCGTTGGGCGAGCAAAGAAAAGGATCGACGAAGTGAAAAGAATTTCGAAAGATTCAGCAGTTGCTCCCCGCTGAAACACCATAAGCCCCGGGAGGGATTGTGGCTGCGATTCGACGGATCAGCCTCCGGATCAACCAGGGGGTGGAATACCTGCTTTTCGGACTCGGGTTCACCATGGCGGGCATTGTCGCCGTGCAGGTCTTTTCCCGATACATGCTCAATCGGTCCCTGTTCTGGTCCGAGGAACTGGCCCGCTTTCTTCTCGTTTGGCTCACCTTCCTCGGTGCCTCGGTGGCCTATTACCGGAAGGCCAATCCCGGAATCGATGTGCTGTATTCCCGGATGGGTCCGGCACTACAGCGGGCCGCGGCCCTTTTGATCCACGTGGTTTCCATCGGGCTGTTTGCCGTGATGATCTACTACGGGTGGCAGTTTGCCTATTTCGTCCGGCTGCAGATTTCCCCGGCCCTGAACCTGCCCAAATGGATCGTCATGAGCATCATTCCGGCCAGCGGGTCGATTCTGCTGGTGCACGGAATCGCGTTTTTCCTGGAGGAGCTCAAGCGGGGCCGCCGTGACCACTGAAGTTCTGATCCTGTCTTTGCTGTTTCTGTTTGCCGTCAACGTGCCGATCGCCATCGCCATCGGGGTGGCATCGATCCTGGGCATATGGGTTCAGGGCGACTTCTCGCTGATGATGGTGGTCCAGCGAATGTTCGGCGGTACGGATTCGTTTCACCTCATGGCGGTTCCGCTGTTCATGTTTACCGGCACCCTGATGGAAGCGGGGGGAATCAGCCGTCGGATCATCGACTTTGCCAATGCCCTGGTGGGATGGCTTCCCGGGGGCTTGGCCGCCGTGACCATCGTTTCGGCCATGTTCTTTGCGGGAATCTCCGGGTCGGCCGCCGCAGATGCGGCCGCGGTGGGGGCCATTCTGATCCCGGCGATGAAGAAATCCGGCTATGCCTCGGAATTTGCGGCGGCGGTGCAGGCCTCCGGCGGCTCGATCGGCGTGATCATTCCCCCGTCGATTCCGATGATCATCTTCGGATTTTTGACCGGCGCCTCCATCGGCCAGTTGTTTGCCGCGGGCATTTTGCCGGGTGTACTCATCGGCGTCTCCCTGATCGCGGTGGCGACCTATATTTCGTTCAAACAGGGATACGTTGCGACCACGGCGTTTTCGCTGCCGGCGGTCTGGATCACGTTCAAGCGGGCCGTTTTGGCCCTCGGCGCACCGGCGATCATTCTGGGCGGCATCCTGTTCGGCATTTTCACGGCCACCGAGTCGGCCGCCGTGGCCGTGGTGTATGCGCTGATCGTCGGCATGTTCGTGTACCGGAAAATCAGCCCTAAAGACTTGGTGGGCCTGTTCCGGGACGGGGCGGTCACTTCAGCCATCGTCATGTTTATCATCTCCACTGCCTCGGTGTTCTCCTGGATTGCGGCCATCGAAAACATTCCCGCGAGCCTGGCCGGGACCCTGCTCGGGTTGACCGAAAACCCCGTTCTGCTGCTGCTGCTGATCAATCTGGTCCTCCTGATCGCCGGAACCTTTGTGGAGACCACCGCCTCTTTGATCCTGCTGGTGCCCATGATTACCGCGATGCTTCCGTCACTGAACATCGATCTTATTCAGCTCGGGGCCCTGGTGGTGACCAACCTGGCCATCGGCATGCTGACACCGCCGATGGGGATCTGTCTGATTGTCTCCTGTTCCATCTCCGGCGACAGCCTGGGCGCCGTCAGCAGGAGAGTGCTGCCGTTTCTGGCAGTGCTGTTGATCGATCTGCTGATCATCTCTTTTTTCTCGCCGCTGACCATGTGGCTGGCCAGGGCGGTGGCCAGATAACATGCCACAGCGATGACGGTTGAAGACCAGGGAGGGTGTCATGAAGGTTGCCATCATCGGGGCCGGCGCCATGGGCAGCCTGTTTGGCGCTCTGATGGCCGAGGCCGGGACGGATGTCTGGCTCCTTGACGTACGGGCCGAACAGGTAAAGGCGATCGAGGAAAACGGTCTGATCGTCGAAACCGACGGTCAAACACGAACGGTTCCGGTCCGGGCGACGGTCGATCCTGAGCAGATCGGAGCAGCCGATTTGACGATCCTTTTCGTCAAGTCGATGCACACCCGGCCTGCGGCAAAAACCGCCGCAAGCGTTGCCGGTCCCTCCGGCGCGGTACTCACGCTCCAGAACGGCATCGGAAACGCCGAAATCATCGCCGAACTCGTCGGCCCTGGCCGGACCCTTGCGGGTACCACCGCTCACGGCGCCACAGCGCTCGGGCCGGGCCGGATTCGTCACGCCGGCAGGGGACCGACCAAGATCGGCCCCTGGGCCGATTTCGATGCGAAACGGCTCCGAAAAATCGCGGCGATGCTGAAACGGTCGGCCATCTCCACCGAGATCACGGCAGATGTCCGGAGCGCGCTGTGGGGCAAGCTGCTGATCAATGTCGGGATCAATGCGATCACCGCGCTGACCGGGATCCGGAACGGGCAGATCCTCGATCTGGAGGCGACCCGGAAGCTTTCCCGCGCCGCCGTTGCCGAGGCGATGGCCGTGGCCCGCGCCCGGAGAATCGAGGTGCCGGAAAACGCCGCAGAACACGTGCTGGAGGTTGCGGCGGCCACCGGGGCCAACCGATCCTCCATGGGCCAGGACGTGGATCACCGGCGTCAGACGGAAATCCGGGCCATCAACGGCGCGGTGGTCGACGAAGGCCGCCATTGCGGCATCGAAACACCGGTCAACCAGGCATTGACGGCGTTGATCGAGACGCTCCAGGCGCACTATGGGTAAGAAGCCGGGAAGCTGGGATGCGGGGAAGCAGGGTTTTCGCTTTTCCCTGCGGCTTTGAGTCTATCGCAGCGACATTTGCTTTAACGAAAGGAGACCGTTCGTTATGGCCAGCCAAAAAGTAACCCTCCCGGACATCCGGGAAGCAAAGACGAAGAAACGCAAGCTGGTGATGATGACCGCCTACGACTACCCCTTTGGGCTGTTGGCGGATGAAGCCGGCGTCGACATTGTCTTGGTGGGCGATTCCCTCGGGATGGTCGTCATGGGTCTGGAGGGAACCGTTGAAGTGACCATGGATCACATGGTTCACCACATCAAAGCGGTCATGCGGGGCTGCCGGGGGCCGCTGGTGGTCGGTGACATGCCGTTTATGAGCTACAACACCTCCGTCCGGGAGGCCATCGTCAACGCCGGCCGTCTGATGAAAGAGGGCGGTTGCGCTGCGGTGAAACTGGAAGGGGGATCCTATTTCGCGCCAACCGTCGAGGCGATCGTCAACGCCGGGATTCCGGTGCAGGGCCATATCGGATTGACCCCTCAGACCGCCGGCGCCCTCGGCGGGTTCAAGATGCAGGGCAAAGATGCCGCTGCGGCCAAGCAGATCATCGACGACGCCAGGGCGCTGGAGACGGCCGGCGTTTTTTCCATCATCCTGGAGGCGGTGCCCGCACCCCTCGGAAAGTTGGTGGCCGAAACGGTCCGGGTACCGGTGATCGGGATCGGTGCGGGCCCGGATGTCGACGGCCAGGTGTTGGTGACCCATGACATGATCGGACTGTTTGACAAATTCGTGCCCAAATTCGTCAAGCAGTACGCCGACATCCGGTCGATCATCCTGGAAGCGCTGGGGGCCTATAAATCGGATGTCGTCGATGGAAAATTTCCCGAACCGGAACATTCATTCAAGATGTCGGATGACGCGCTCACGCAGTTGAAACAAATGATTGCATAAGGCGAACCGGCGTCTTGATTGGCGCGGGGGAAACACGGAATCCGGCTCAACCTGCGGGGTTCACGGCTCCGCGATTGGGGCAATTCAATGGCCCTGTATGAAATCGCTTCCAAGGGCTCCTCCCATCAGCGCATGCCCCCCTGTTGCCATTGCGTCGGGATCCGGGCTGTTCGGGCCGGCTCAGATGCGCTCCAGGGTAAGGGGAGCTCCCCCCATCTGTTCGTTTGCCGATTGCAGCTGCTCCTCCCCGGAGATGACCGCCACCGCGGCGCGGCCCGGATCGCCTGAAAACAGCGTGCGCGCCGCCTTCAGGATCTGAGGCCGGGTCACCGACAGGACCCGCTGTTTGTATCGGGTTCTCTCTTCGTCGGTCAGGCCGATCAACTTTCGGTAGAACGCCTTTCGGGCGGCAGGTCCAGGGGGGTCGGGGCGATCGATATCCGAACAGACCTGCAGTTTGGCCTCGTCGATATCGGCTTCCGTGAAGGATTGCCCCTCGATGAAGCCCGCGATACCGTCATATACGTGCAGTGTTCGCAGGATGTGAGGATCCCGGTAGGAGGCCAGACAGAAAATGCCGTCTTCGGCATTGTACAGCGACATTCCGCCGTAGGCACCGCCTTTTTCCCGGATTTCGCGATGCAGGTAAAGGGATCGCAGCATCTTGGCCACGATTGTGAGCGGTGCTGCATCCTCGTGATCGAAACGGACCGCCGGAAAGGCGCGGGCGACGAAAGAGACCGCCGAAGAGGTGCTCCATCCCTCGCGGGGGGTGAAGCCCGCCTGCAGCGTTCCCGGATATGAAAATCCCGAAGAAGCCCCCGATTTCATGGCCGATCCCATGGCCGAAACTGCCGATATCCCTTCGGTCAGTGCCGGCCCCTCTCCGATGAGCGCAATCGACACCGTGTCCCGGGTGAAAATGGCGGCCGCCAGATCCGCCAGGCGATCGGAAAGTTTGCGAAGGTCCGAGTCCGACATCCGCTCGCTTTGCGCCTTGATGAACCGAAGCTGGTGGACGCCGCCCCACAGTTCGCTGAGGGCGGCGGCGGGGGAAAAGTTCCGGGAAGCCAGGGAGATGGCCAACCGGTGGCCGTTGTGGACGACCATCGACTCGAAATTGGCCCGATATTCCAGAAGAAGGGTCCGAAGCCGCCCGAGATCCCCGAAGTCCGGCTCGACCAGGAGTTCTTCCACGATCTCGAACATGGGCGAAAGGTTCCGAAAGAGGCACTTCGTGTTTATGGCCACAAACGGCACACAGTCGCCGGAGGATCCGAAACGGGTGCGGGCGTTGGCCGAAAGGCTGAACCCGCCGGTGTGCAGGTCGATTTTTCGGGCCATCTCCGCATACCCTCTTTTGGCCGTTCCGATTTTGGGCAGCACATAACAGAGAAACGGAATCAATTGCAGCCGGTCCCGGTCAACGGCACCGACGCCGGCCGCCGCCGCCAGGTAAAAGATCCCCCCCGTCGGGCGGTCGTACACCACCGCTGAAGATGGAACCGGCGGCCGGCTCTCCGGATCGCCGCGAATCTCCGGGGAGATGTCTCCGACCGTCAGCGTCGGAAGAACCGAAACATCCTCGATGTGGTCTTGCCGCTGGAGAAGGGCGCGGGTGTCGGCGTCGATGGCGGCGCGCTGTTCAGGCGCCAGGGACTGGAAGATCTCCTCCAGGCCTGCGGCCTCCTGCGTGGAGGCGGCCTCTTCCAGCTGCGGGTCCGGTTCCATGAGGAAGCGAACCCGGTGCGGGTTGTCGATCAACCGGGCTGAGATCTGGTCTTCGAAAAAGCCCCCTGCCGCGTACGCTTTCCGGATCCGGTCCAGGTCGCCTTCGAGTTCGATGGTTCGAACCGGGTCCCCGCCGTGCAGCCATGGCCCGACGGTGCCGAGCAGCAGTTTCAGACCGTACGGATACGGGTGGTTGGTCTTTTCCTTGCGGGAAAATTCGATCTGGTGAATCGCCGATTCCACCAACTCGGGGTCGACTCCGTCGCGGACCAGGCGTTGCAGGGTGTCGAGAACCAGGGTCTCCACGGCTTCCTCGGCGGATCTTTCCACGTCTTTGAGGCCGGCCGCAAAAAGGGTGTCCCGGTAGTCGGCGGCATAGCCGGTTCCGTCGCTCAGCGAGGACCCCAGCCCGGATTCGATCAGTGCCCGGCGAAGCGGGGATGCGGCGTTTGCCAGGAGCACCTGCTCCAGCAGCGAGAGGATCAGAACGGAAAAGGCGTCGGTGATATCCGCGGTCAACCAGGCCAGGGAGACCTGATGCTTCTTTGACGGGTCTTCTGTCCGTTGAATCGGGTAGCGGTAGTGGACCGCCCTCGGTTGGGTCCAGCGGGGTTGGGGGGGCACTTCGGTTGCCGGATCGATCCGCGAGAACCGACCCAGGATGCGGTCCTGGATAAACTCCAGCTGAGCGTCCAGCGCCATATCGCCGTAGGTGAAAAAGTATGCATTGCTCGGGTGGTAATGACGGCGGTGAAAGGCCACCAACTGCTCGTGGGTCAATTCGGGGATCTTGGCCGGATCCCCCCCGGAATTGAATCGGTACGGCGTAGAGGGGTACAGGGCGTTGAGCAGGGAGCGCACCGCTACCTGGTCCGGCGAAGACATCGCCCCTTTCATTTCGTTGTACACCACCCCTTTTCGGACCAGACGCTGACGGGACGCAGTCGACCCCGTCGTCTCGGCAGCCAACTCCAGACGGTGGCCCTCCTGCAGGAAACTGAGCCTGTCCAGCCGGGGATAAAAAACGGCGTCCAGGTATACGTCCATCAGGTTGTAGTAGTCCTTTCGGTTCTGGGTGCTGAAGGGGTACATCGTCCAGTCCGATGCGGTAAAGGCGTTCATGAAGGTGCTCAGACTTCTTTTGAGCATGGAGAAAAACGGATCCCGCACCGGATACTTGGTTGAGCCGCACAGGACCGTATGCTCCAGAATGTGGGCCACGCCGGTGGCGTCCTCGGGGACCGTTTTGAACACCACGCCGAAGGTGTTTTCCGCGTCCGGTGCTGCGATGTGAATGTGCCGGGCACCGGTGGCCAGATGCTCCAGTTCGATGAATTCACAGGAGATGGTCGGAAGGGATACGGTGCGCTTTACGACATGGCCGTGAACCACGGCGCCTGCCGAATCGTCTTTGCCTCTTGCGTCGGGATCTGCCATCATGGACACTTCCTTTAGAAGGAAAAGGGCGCAGAAAACCTGCGCCCTTGTGCGGTATATCTCTCGGGGGAGGACCCCTGTCGAAGGTCACCGCTGCCGGAAACGGATCGGCTCGACCGTCGTTGCGGCGTTCGTGCTCCGGGCGGCGAAATTCGATCGGAGATCAGGCGGCGACGTATACGCCCCTGCTTTTTCTCTTTATCTTTCCCAGCTTGTTCAGCCGGAAGATAATGTTCCGAAGCTTTTTCTCGTTGAATCCGGTCTTGGCTTGGATGTCGGCAAAACCGGCCCCCTGCTTGAGATTCGCGATGGTTTGCAACACCGTGTCGGAGGCCGTGGCGCTTTTTCCGGTCTTGCCACTCTTCTTCGCCGGACGGCGCCCACCTCCTGCCCCGGCGCTTTTAATCTGGGTTTCCAGACGATCGATCTTGGCCAGGAGCTTTTCAACATCCCGTTTCGTCGGAATCTCGTAATGGTGAAGAAAAAATTTCACCATCGCATCAAAACTGACGGATTTTCCCTTTTTTCTAGCCATGCCTTCCTCCTTGGGGTATTGAGCCGGTCCGAATGCGACAAGTACGCTTCCGCATTTTTCGAAAATAAGAAAAAGGTTAAAAAAAGTCAAGAATATCGGATAAATTTTTAACATCGGAAGCTGAAAAGTTGAGTTTTTGGCGCTTTTGTGCTAGTCTAAGAGACATCGAAGGCGTCCATAAATCGCATTCGACCCCCGGTCCGGACAAGCAATTCGGAGGAGATCCAACCGTCCGTTTCCGCTGGCGCTGTTTTCCCTCCCTTCTGAAATGATCCAGGTTTGCCATGACATCGGCCAGAATACTTCTTTCGACTTGGCGTCTTCGCGCCAAAAAACACTTCGGCCAGAATTTTTTGGACGGTCCGGATGCCGGCCGGGCCCTGGTGTCCCGATGTGGAATCGGTTGCACCGATACCGTGGTCGAGATCGGTGCAGGGCTTGGGGCCTTGACGGTCGCCCTGGCCGAGCGGGCGCGGAGGGTGATCGCCGTGGAGCGAGACCTGGCGCTGCTGGGGGCGCTGCGCGGGGAGATTCTCCGGCGGGGGCTTTCCAACGTCGACATCCTTGCAGCCGATATCCTGAAGCTCGACCTCGCGCGGATTTCCCGACGCCTTGGCGGCCGGATCACGGTAGCGGGAAACTTGCCCTACAACATTTCCTCCCAGGTGCTGGTTCGGCTTGTGGCCGAGAGGGCTTCGGTGGACCGGGCGTTTCTCATGTTCCAAAAGGAACTGGCCCAACGGATTCTGTCACCGCCGGGGCGAAAGTCATACGGAAGGCTGACAGTCATGGTCAACTACTGCGCGGATGTCCGAAAAGTACATGAACTGAAGGCCGGGGCATTTTTCCCCAAGCCGAAGATCGATTCGGTGGTGCTGGAGATCCGGTTCCGGGAGCCGATGCCGGAGGCGGCAAAAGATGAGCCCTTTTTGTTCGCCCTGATCGGCGCCGCCTTCGGTCAACGACGGAAAATGCTCCGAAACGCCTTGGGCGGGGGGCGGATCGCAATGAAGGAAGAGGCCGTTGCAGAGGGGCTCAGGGCGGCTGGGATATCCGAAGAGCGGAGGGCTGAAACGCTCTCGGTGGTCGAATTCGTCCGCCTATCCAATGCGATCATTGGTGCCGCGGGAAAGGCGCCCATGGGCAAAGACCCGTGAACCGCAACAGCGAACGCCTTTCCCGCAGTTTACCGTGGGGTTGGCGAGCGAATCAAACCCGGCAGAATTTCTCGCGGTAGAAGCCCGCTTTGGCGGGACTGCCGCCTGCTGCAGGGGGCCTTCAATTGTCAGCCGCCGGCCTGGCTGGATTGACAATCACCATATCGTGATTACTATTTACATCTCAACTTTAGAGCACGGGAGACAACCAATGCGGCACAAATATGAGTTGCAGCTGGCAAAAACCGAACTGACGATCAGCGAATATGGCGAGTTGGACAAGGAAATGTTCGCGCTTCTTTGCGAAGAGAAGTTCGCACTGGACGCCATCCGAAACGCGCTGGACGCGGGGTTGGATGCGGTCATCGCCGCCTTGCGGTCTCCCAATTTCTACCCGACCCGCTATTGCGCCGAAAAACTGGCCGTCGCCGTGGCCGAAATCTGCCGGTCAAAGGATGCGGATCGGCTTGAGATCGTCTTGGACGATGTTCAGGTCCTGTCAGAGGAACAGGACCCTGCCGATGTGCTCGAAGAGTTTGAAGAGGCCATGGACGGCACTGGGAACGACCTGGAAGAACTTCTGGCCGACGAAGACAAGCTGAACGGCTCCAAGGGCTCTTTCCGGATCGCCGAAAGCGAAGATCTGGATGAAGAGGATGGATAAATTCTCCCGCGCGGCACACGCGTCAATTCATGCGGATCGCTTCGGGCCCCGCGACCAGGACGGCTGACCGTAGACGGCCGAGCTCCAACGTTTCTGCCACGATCCTGCCACCGCTACTCCTGCTCTGCTACCGACACGGTTCGGTCGCCGAGCATATTCACGTAGCTGCCCATTTCGTTGTCATACCACCCGTAGATGACCGTCTGCGTGACCGATATCCGGATCTCCGATGCAGGTAAAGACGCCACCATGTCGGGCTCCAGGCCCGGGACCTTGTTCAGGTCGATGGAGACTTCCGCAGTCCGGGTGTGGGTCTCGTGGCCCTCGATGATGGCCGCAGCCCGCGGCGATCCGATGATGTCGCCGGATACGTTCTGCTTCTCGGAGAAGTGCAGGTAATGGTTCGGATCATCCGCAGCCGCCCGACGGTAGATGTCGTTGATGACTTCCCGCCGGATCGGTTCACCGGAGAGTTCTTCTTGCAGATTGACCACCAGGATGATCAGCGATCCGGTACTGGTCGGGATCCGAACCGATTCAGCGATAAAGCCGATCTGTTCCATTTCCGGAATCACCAGGCGCAGCGCTCTGGCAGCGCCGGTGGTGGTCAAAATGATGTTGTTCATGATGCTGCGATTCTTGCGAAGATCACGCTTGCCCGCCTTGGGAAGGCGGTCCAGAACCGCCTGGGAGCCGGTTGCCGCGTGGACCGTGGCCATGGATGCCGACAGAATCTTTTTGGGGCCGAAGAAATTGAGCAGGGGTTTCATCATGTGGGCCAGGCAGGTGGTCGTGCAAGATGCGTTGGACAAGATCCGATGCCGCCGCGGATCGTAGTCCGCGTCATTGATGCCCATCACCGTGGTAACGGCATCTTCGGGCATCGGAGCGCTCTGGTCCCTGATTTTGAAGGGGGCAGAAGCGATTACTTTTTTGGCCCCGGCCGAAAGGTGACCGCGAAGGGACCCTTTGGGGTCGTCCGGTTCCGCGGTCGGATCGAGAAACTGCCCCGTGGTTTCCACCACCAGTTCGACGCCTTGCTCCCGCCAGCCGATGTCTGCCGGATTTCGGGCGGATCGCAGAAACCGGATCGGAATGCCGTCCACGACGATCAGTCCCTTTTCTTCATCCAGATCGCCGACGACCGGTTCCGCGTTGCATCCGTATAGATAATTGCGGAGCAGACCGTAGGTGGAATCTCTCTCGATATAGTGGGCGATATCGGCCAGCGAGTTCCCGGCGGACCTGCCGATGTTGACGACGATCTCCTTGAAGTACTTTCGGGCCAGATGATGCCAGACCGTCAGCTTCCCGATTCGACCGAATCCGTTGACCCCGAGCCTCGGCTCCATAACGCCTCCTTTATCCGGCTTCCTTGATCTTGACGCTTCCTTTGTAAACGGTTCCTTCCTGGCCGTCGATGCTGATGAAGTCCCCGGGGCCGAGGATCTCCTGATGAAAGCGGATCTGCTTTTCCTTTTCGTCGCAGATCATATCCGCGCAGCCGACCACACAGGTCTTGCCCAGCCGATGGGCCACCACCGCCGCATGGGATGTCAGACCGCCCCGGGCGGTCAGCAGCCCGTCGGCGGCGTAAATCTCGCGAATGTCGTCGGGAACGGTGTCGCTCCTGGCCAGGATGAGCTTTTGCTCCGGTTCGGTGGAGCGCAACCGGTCGATTTCGTCCAGGCTGAAAACGAGCCGGCCGCTCATGGCGCCGCCGCTGACCCCGATTCCATGGGCTAGAACCTTGTTTTCTCCGGTCGCATAAAAGGTGAAGACCTGTTTTCGCTCCCGCATGGCCATGTCCCGGGTCTGCAGGAGGTATAGGTCCTTGGCCGAAGGGCTTTCGAAGGTGAATTCGATTTCCTGGGGGCTCCATCCCCGCTCGTAGATCAGCTCGTTGGCCCAGGCTTTCAGCGCCTTGTAGATTTCCGCAAAGTGCGTCTCCAGGGTGATGTCGGTGTCGCGCATTTCAATGGTCTGCTGGCTGATGGAAATGGGCAGCGTCTTGACCAGACCGGCCACCACGTCTTCGCCCTGATTGGAAACGGTGAAATCGCCCCAGAGCCGAATCGTGTCCTCCGACCATCGGGGATTGTGCGTGAATACCACGCCGGTCCCCGACTCTCTGGAAAGATTGCCGTAGACCATCGACTGGACCGTCACCGCGGTTCCCCAATCGTCCGAAATTCCCATGATTTTCCGGTAGGTTCGGGCACGCTTCGAATCCCAGGATTCAAAGACCTTTTTGATGATCAGAAAAAGCTGGGTCTCGGGGTCTTCGACCACCTCGATACCGGCCTCGTGGATCATCTTCTTGTAGCCCAGGGCGACGGTTCTCATCTGGTCACCGGTAAAATCGCGCTTCAGCGGGATGCCCCACCTCTTTTTATAGTCGTCGATGATCGCATCGAAGTCGTCGCGTTCCAGGTCGAACGACATCCCGTAGCACTGGAGAAAACGGCGATAACTGTCCCAGGCAAACCAATTGTTCCCGGTTTGGGCTGCGATCCCGGCGGCGATTTCCTCGTTCATGCCCACATCGAGGAAGGTGTCCATCATGCCGGGCTGGGAAATGGACGATCCGCTGCGGATCGACAACAGAAGGGGGTTTTTCGGATTTCCGAAAGACTTGCCGGAGCCGGTCTCCAGCCGGCGGATATGCCGGCCCACCTGCTCTTTGAAATTTTCGTCGGCCGGTCCGTAGCTCTCGATGATGTCCCTGAAGCGGAACACCTCGGTGGTGATGATAAACCCCGGCGGCACGCGCATCCCGTAATTGTTCAGCCGCATCAGGTTGAGGCCCTTGTTCCCCAGATAGATCAATCCGGCGACCCGGCTGCCGGTGTCTTCGATGGAGACCATGGTGTTCTGCGGATCGTAGATCAAAAGCCTGCGCAGCTTGTCCTTTGGGAGTCGGGCGGCCTGGTTGTAAAGCGTGTTCAAGATCCGACCCAAAAACAGATCCAGCTGCTGCAAGCCCAGGGAAAGGGCGATCTGGTCTCTGAAGAAAATTTCCGATGCCCGATGGTTGATCTTTTCCCGGTCTTCGCCCACCACGCGCTGCGGCAGGTACTTTGGCGCGATCTGGTCCACGGAAACCTGCTGCAGGATTCGCGTCAGGGTCTCCTGGTGAACGTTGTTGAAATAGTCGTTGATGATGTTTTTGACCGCCAGGGCAAATCCCTTGAAGATATCCAGGTACTGGGTGATGGTGAACCCCTTGATCTCCAGGGAGTGTGCCAGCAGGTCGAGCTGCAGCTCCATCTCCACCGAGGACAGACCGTCGAGTTTCAGGGCCATGTCGAACAGCCGCAGCCGCGCATAAATCTGATAAAAGGTGGCCTTGGTGATCAGGCTCAGGTCGATGTTGTCGACGATCTCTTCAAAGAGGACGTTGACCAGCGACTCGATTCGAAACGTCAGGCCGAGGGCGTCGAACTTCGCCTCATGATAACTCCCGTACATGGAGGGGATGTCTACCGTGAAATGCCGCTTTTTGTAGATGTCCTCCCGCACCTCGTATTCTTTGTCCGAGAGGATCATTTCCTTCAGGGTTTTCAAGTAGTCCAGAAGCATGAAGAGCTTTTTTTTCAGGCCGGCTTCAGAAAAAAAAGCTCTTC
>JASFPT010000084.1:0-14320 GCA_050115795.1 Desulfobacterales bacterium | reverse complement strand
CCCTGTGTCAGTAAAGGCGCCATGTTTCTGGCCGATCTTCACATCCACTCGAAATATTCCCGTGCCACAGCCAAGACGCTGGATCTGGAACATCTCTTTGTCGCCGCCCAACTCAAGGGGCTGACCGTGGTCGGCACCGGCGATTTTACCCATCCGGGTTGGTTTTCCGAATTGCAGGACAAGTTGATTCCGACCGGAAACGGGTTATTCAAACTCCGGCCGGACATCGCCGATTCGTTGGTTTCCCAGGTGCCCGGGCCGTGTCGAAGACCGGTCTATTTTCTGCTGGCCACCGAAATCAGCAACATTTACAAAAAGGCCGGCCGGACCCGGAAAAACCACAACCTGATCTTCCTCGAAAGCTTCGAATCCGCCACAACAGTAAACCAGCGCCTGTCCCGGATCGGGAATACCGGCTCCGACGGCCGACCGATTCTCGGCCTCGACGCGCGGGATCTGCTTGAGATCGTAATGACCGCATCCGAAGCCGGTTTTCTAATTCCGGCTCACATCTGGACGCCCTGGTTTTCCCTGTTCGGTTCCAAATCCGGATTCGATAGCATCGCCGAGTGTTTCGAAGATCTTGCCGGAGAAATTTTTGCGGTGGAAACCGGCCTGTCTTCGGATCCACCGATGAACTGGCGAATTTCGGATCTGGACGGCAGAACCCTGGTATCCAATTCCGATGCCCACTCACCCGGAAAGCTGGCCAGGGAAGCGACGCTGTTCGATTGCGATCTGAGCTATACGAAGATCCGCCACTGTCTGCAAACCGGGGATCCGACGCAATTCAAAGGGACGGTGGAGTTTTATCCGGAGGAAGGAAAATATCATTTCGACGGTCACCGGAAGTGCGGGGTTCGGTTTTCCCCCGAACAGAGCAGGCGCCATTTCGACCGCTGTCCCCGATGCGGCAAGCCCTTGACCCTCGGTGTCCTTCATCGGGTCGAGGAGCTTGCCGATTTTCCCCATGGCCGCCGGCCGGAGCGGGCCCACGATTTCTTGAGTCTGGTGCCGCTGCACGACATTCTCGCGGAGCTTCTGTCGGTCGGGGCGCAGAGCAAGAAAGTTCAACAGGCGGCCCGGGGACTTTTCCTTCAGTTTGGAAGCGAATTCGATATCCTGTGCCGGATTCCCCCCGAGGACCTGGACCAATCTTCGATTCCGCTCCTGGGAGAAGCGATCCGGCGGATGAGGGACCGACGGATTCGGGTCACCCCGGGTTACGACGGTGAATTTGGAAAGGTCCAGATCTTCGATACCGAAGAGCGAAAACGCCTTCTGGGCCAGCGAGCTCTTTTTTCTTTCTTCGATGGCACCCCGTCGGAAACCGGCGTGGCGATGGCCGATGCGGCCGAGCCGATCCCGATGCTTTCCGACGCGGGGCAAAAGACCGGTCGGAGCCCCAAGACGCCGGGGGCAGAGACTGGAAAAACCCGTTTCGGGCTGAATTCTCAGCAGCGCCGGGCCCAGCGCAGCGAAACGCCAGCGATCCTGGTGGTGGCGGGACCCGGAACCGGAAAAACCCACACCCTTACCACCCGGATCGCCCACATGATCACGGTTCGCGATCTACCGGCCCGGCAGATCCTGGCGGTGACCTTCACCAACCATGCGGCCGCGGAGATGACCCGGCGGCTGGAAAAACTGGGCCTGGACAACCGGATGCCGACGGTCTCGACATTTCATGGGTTTTGTCTGTCGGTGCTTCGGGATTCCGGACAGCTGCCGGGCCACCTGATCGATGAAGAGGCCGCGCGGGAACTGATCGCCGATGCCGTTCAGCTGGTTAAACCAGAAGGGGTCTCGATATCGGAAACAACGTCTTCCCTGGCCAACCGAATCGCCTCCGTCAAACAACAACGAAAAGAGGTGCTGGAATTGATTTTATCCAGCGACCCGGCGTTCTGGAGCGTTTTTCGATGCTATGAAAGGCTTCTTCAGATTCAAGGTCTTTTGGACTACGAGGATCTGATCGTCCGAACATGCCGCCGGATGGAAGCGGACAAATCATTTCGAGAGGCGCTGCAAAACCGGTTTCGCCACTTGCTGATCGATGAATACCAGGACCTGAATCTCGGCCAGCACCGCCTGGTGCGGATGATTATCCCCGAAGCATCGCCCGAGCGGACGATCTGTGCGATCGGTGATCCGGACCAGTCGATCTATGGTTTTCGCGGATCCGATGTCCGTTTTTTCCAAAAATTCAACAAGGACTATCCGAAAGCCGAGGTCATCTCTCTTTCCCGGAGTTACCGATCGACGGAGACCATCCTTCAAGCGTCTCAACAGGTCATCCAACCGTCGAGCACTCGTCAGAAGACCATCTTCTCCGGAATCGACGGGCTCGAAACCATCGATGTGATCGAGTGTCGGTCGGAAAAAGCCGAAGCGGTTGCCGCCGGCCGAATCATCGAAGCCGAAGTCGGAGGCACCGGTTTTCACAGCATCGACTATGGAAAGATCGATACCTCCTTGAAAGCCGAAAGAAGCTTCGGTGACTTTGCCGTTCTGGTGCGCACCGTTCGCCAGATGGATCTGATAGAAGAAGTTCTGACAGCGGCAGGCATACCGGTGGCACCCGTCCGCAAAAGCAGCCTGTATCCAAAAGGCTTTCGAAAAATCCATGCACTGTTGCGGATGATGAACCGTTCGGCGACCTATGGGGATGTGGAGGCAACGCTGCCGCTTTTCGGAAATGGCATGGGGCAGAAGACGTTTTCGGCCTTCAAGGCCTGGGCGTATCGAAATCGGCTGTCAGCGCTTGATGCGGTAGAAGCCGCCTGGAAGGTGCCGGTGCCGGACATGGCCAGAAGCGCGCAGAAGCGGTTCTGCGAAGCCGGCCGACGGTTGTTGGATCGTCTGTCAAAGCTGGTTCAGCTTCCGGCACAAGAGGTCTTTACCGCCATGATGGAAGCTGCCGGTGTGGCCGACGCCGTCCTCACGGACAAGCAGCACGTTCGACATTTCGAAACATGGATTCGAGACGCCAGCCGAGGCGTTGTCACCCCGGAACAAATCCTGGGAAGAATCTCGATGGAAACCGATAGCGATGCACTTGACAGCCGGGCCGAGTCCGTGGCGCTGATGACGCTTCACGCCGCTAAGGGGTTGGAGTTTCCCGTGGTGTTGATCACAGGCTGTGAAGATGGACTCATTCCCATGCTGTCGGACCAAGCCGCGGAAGAAGAACTCGCTGAGGAAAGAAGACTTTTCTATGTCGGCATGACCCGGGCCAAAGAACGCCTTGTCTTGTGCTGGTCACGGAAAAGGCGAATTTATGGTCGCAGTCATGATCGGCGTATCTCGCCTTTTTTGCTGGAAGTCGAAAGACACCTCAAACGCGAACAGCACCCCCAGAAACAAACTGCGGGAGCGGCCAGTCCGCGACAGCTTGAGTTATTTGAGTAGACACGATATAGAAAGGGCACCCCTGCCGCGGGCGATGGAATCCGCAGCGCAGCGAGCGTTGATCTATCGCCACCCGACGTTTGATCCGGAGGGAGAACCGGATGACCGAAATCAGGCGGATCGACACGATCGCTCTGAAAAACGGGCTGCAGCTGGAACTCTTTGATGAATCCAGGCCGATGGCCGGCGACCGTTGGCTCGTCTGCATCGCGGCACGTGTGGCGGTCGATATTCAAACGGTTGCCGAAGAACTCTCCCGGCAGGGGATCGATCCGGAGGCGGTGGCGCGTCGGATCGGGCCCGAGACGATCTACGAACACCGGGCCGAAAGAAGGTTTGTGGATGAAAAAGACAGGGGGGCGGTCCTGCTTTCGGAAAAAGGAGCCCTTCTGGACACCATTGCCGGCTATATCGCAAAGCCGTCTTTTGCAAACCGGCTCGTATTGAAACGATACCGTGAGGCCGAGGAAAAAGCCAAATGGTATTCCGACGAGACCGCCTGAAACGATACCTCTCCGGAAAAGCGGTGCTGCTGAGCGCCGTTTTGCTGCTAATCGTTTTCTCCCCTGGGAGAGCCCTGGCCGACATTTATCGCTACATCGACAGCCAGGGTGTTCTTCACTTTACCAATGTACCCACCGATCCGGCTTTTCGTCTCTACATGAAAGAAAAGGGGCTCCCCAAAAAGAGCTCCATCCGTCGATCACCGAGTCGATATGATCCGGTGATCGCCGAGGCCGCCCGGAGGAACGGTGTTTCTCCGCATCTTCTCAAGGCGCTGATCAAGGTGGAGTCGGATTTCAATCCGCGGGCGGTTTCGCGTTCCGGCGCGCTGGGATTAATGCAGCTCATGCCGGAGAACCTCCAGGCCCTTCGCGTCCAAGATCCCTTCAACCCCTGGGAGAACATCATGGGGGGTACCCGATACCTGATGCAGATGCTTCAGCGTTTCGATGGAAGACTTCATCTCGCCCTTGCGGCCTACAATGCGGGCCCCACGATTGTGGAGCGCTACAACCGAATCCCGCCGATCCGGGAGACCGAAGAGTATGTGGAAAAGGTCATGAAGTACTACTACGCCTTCCGGAAATAGAAGAAAATCGTTTCAGGTCGTCTTCTCTGAACCGGCTGCGCCGCGAATCGGCGGCCGGCGGCAGCCCCCCTCGACACCCTGCCACGGAGGTTTCCGTCTACTGGTGTTCCAGCACCAGGGCGGTCCGGTTTGGAAGATACAGAAAAATGCGCTTGGCGCCGGTATGCGAGGTTTCACCGGCCTCGTATAGTTGGCCTGCGACCAGACGGTCATGCCCGCCGAATCGCCGGGCATCCGAATCGAGTATGAGTCGGAAGCGGCCTTCTGCTCCCGGAATCGGATAGTCGGTGAAGGAGCGGGTCGGGTGGAAGTTGAAGACAAACACCAGGCCGGCCCTCATGAATGCCAGCACCTTGTCGCCGTTGTGCTCACAGAGAAGCTGGATATGGGGATGCGCAAGCAGATCGAACCTTCTGGCGACGGCGATCATCTCCCGGTCGAAATCTTTCAGAAAATGATATTTGAGGTTGGGGTCGTCGGCCAGGTGCCACTGTCTGCGGGCATAGCGAAACGACCACCCGTTTCCTTCTCTCGGAAAGTCGACCCATTCCGGATGCCCGAATTCGTTTCCCATGAAATTCAAATATCCGTGACCGGCGGTGGCCAGGGTGATCTGGCGGATCATCTTGTGCAGGGCGATGCCGCGGTCGACCGGCAGACTTTCATCTTCCGTGCGCATTTTGTCGTACATTTCCGAACCGACGAGCCGAAAGACCAGGGTCTGGTCGCCCACCAGCGCCTGGTCGTGGGACTCCGCGTAGCTGATCGTTTTCTCCTCCCGGCGACGGTTGGTCAGTTCGAACCACAAATGGCCCATGGGCCAGTCTTCGTCCCGGGTATCCTTTGTCAGCCGGATCCAGTAGTCGGGTACCCCCATGGCGAAACGGTAGTCGAAACCGACGCCGCCGGCCTCGGCCGGTATGGCAAGCCCCGGCATACCGCTGACATCTTCTGCAATGGTCGTCGCGTCGGGACGCAGAGAATGAACCAGTCGGTTTGCAAGACCCAGATAGACCAGCGCGTCTTCGTCGACCTGGTCGCCGAAGTAGTCTTCGTACCGGGTGAATGCGGTTCCCAAACCGTGGTGGAAGTAGAGCATGCTGGTGATGCCGTCGAAGCGGAAGCCGTCGAAGTGAAATTCGTCGAGCCAGTATCGGCAGTTGGAGAGCAGAAAATGAAGTACCTGATGCTTTCCGTAGTCAAAACACCTGGATCCCCAGGCCCTGTGCATCCCCCGAGGTCCGTCGTGAAAGTATTGATACAAGGTGCCGTCAAACCGGCTCAGCCCCTCGACCTCGTTGGCCACGGCATGGGAATGGATCAAATCCATGAAGACCCGCAGACCGTATCCGTGAGCGGCGTCCACCAGGGCCTTCAGGTCCTCCGGCGGTCCGTACCGAAACGAAGGGGCAAAGAAGCTCGATACCTGGTACCCGAAAGAAGCGTAGTAGGGGTGTTCCTGGATCGCCATGAGCTGAAGGGTGTTGTATCCGGAAGCGGCGACCCTTGGCAGCACATGGTCCATAAACTCACGGTAGGAGCCGATCTTTTCGGCATCCTGGGCCATTCCGATGTGGGCCTCGTAGATCAGGGGAGGTTCGCTGGAGGATCCCGGGGCGGCGTTCTTCCACCGGTACGGCTCGGGGGGCCGCCACACCTGGGCATTGAAGATCATCGTTTCCGGGTCCTGGACCACCCGTCTTGTCCAGGCCGGAATCCGGTCGCCGCTGCCGCTCTCCCAGTGGACCCGGAGCCGGAAAAATTCTTTGTGGGCCAAATCTTCGGCCGGCAGACGGATCTCCCATACACCGTCGCCGCCGTTTTCGGTGCGGGAAAGGAAATAGGCGGGATTTTCCCGCCAGCCGCTGAAGTTTCCAATCAGACTGATGGCGGTGGCGTTGGGGGCCCACTCTCTGAACACCCAACCGCCGTCCCTGAAGTGAAGCCCGAAGAATTCATGTCCAGAAGCAAAGTCCTCCAGGGTCTGGCGGTCCCCGGTCAGGTGCCGCCGCCTTTTCGCCACGGCCGACCTTCTCCGGCGCAGAACGTCTCCGTAGGGAAGCAACAACGGGTCTTCTCGAATCAAGGCGTCGATGGGATCCGGTTTCGGCATAGGGTTTTCCCGGTGCGCATCCTGTATCCCCCTGCATAAGACAGGCGACACAAACCCTGCGGCAGCCGAGGCACGGTGCGCTAAACGATCAGCTGCCGCTGGAGCATCTTTTCGTAGAGTTCGATGTACTGGCGGGCATTCACGTCGTGATTGAAGGTTTTGGCCGCCCAGGTCATGATCCGGGCAACCTGCTGTTTGCGTTTCGCTGCCGGAAGACGGAAAAAGCCCATGGCCTCCCGGACCGCCCAAAGCAGTCCCGGAGAATCGTAGGTTTCAAAAACAAACCCGTTCCCCTCGTCTTGGTCTACAGACAGGTGCTTGACGGTGTCGTGAAGCCCTCCGGTGTCATGGACCACCGGCAGTGCCCCATAGACACAGCCGATCATCTGGGGCAGCCCGCAGGGTTCGAACAGCGACGGCATCAAAACGAAATCGGCGGCGCCGTATGCCTGGTGCTCCAGTTCCTCGGAAAAGTCGCAGACCGCGACACGGCGCTGGAATCCATGCCAGTTGACGATGTCGCGAAAGACCTTCTGATAGTCCCCGTTGGCGACGAACACCACCTGAAGGCCGTCTTCCCAGAATTCGGAGATCATGGTGTAGAAGATCTCGGCCAACAGCTGGCAGCCTTTCTGAACCGGATCGAGCCGCGAGGGCCAGAAGAAGACCGGAGCCCCTGGAGATTGGATGAGTCCGAGCCGCTTTTGCAGCGCCTTCTTGTTTTTTGCTTTTTTTTGCTGGTGGTCCTCCGGACCATAGGCGTAGGGTAAATTTCGATCTGCAGCGGGATCGAATCCAGGGTCCGGTGCATTGAGGATGCCCACGGCGCATTCGGCCCAATACTTGTTGGTCAGCTCCCTGCGCAGGTGGTCGTCTACGAAATCGTGTCGCCCGGCGACGATTTCCTCCAGGAAGGTCTGGCTGACGGTGTTGACGAAATGGGCCGCAAACACGCCGCTGACCAGAAAGTCCACCGGATGCGTGTCCCGGGTCTCCTCGTATTCGTAGGCCATTTGGCTGTAGTAGAGGTGCTCCCAAAAATAGGCCGCATCGATGCCGCGGTCTTCGATTTCCGCCAGCGTCGACTTGACGGTGTGAATGTTGTGAATCGTAAACAGGCAGGGGATCTCCATCCTTCGGGACATGGCCGGAATCAGTCCCGTCATCCAGTCGTTGCAGTGGATCAGATCGGGCCGAACCCGGGGAACGATGTTGTTGATCACCTCCCGTTGAAAGGCCAGGGACAGCTTCAGGTTTTCCCTCCCATAGCTCGAGTAGACCCGGTTCAGATAGAAAAAGGCCCGGTCCTGGGCCAGGTGCAGCCGGTCGTCGGGCATGACCGTCCGCATCATCCGCTGCTCTTTGCGGAGAAACGGCGCCAGCCGGTCGCTGAAGATGGATCGGTAGTCGGGCAGGGCCACGTGCACGTCGGCCCCCTGATTGAACAGGGCGCTGATCAACGCCGCCGACACGTCGGCAAGTCCGCCCGCCTTTGCGGTCAGATAGTTGGAGAGGCTTCCCATCCGATCGGGAAGATAGGTGACCTCCGGGGTGACGATCAATACCCGGGGCGTGCTTTTTCCCTTGCTCATATGCGCTTATCCCCCGGCCGGCTCACCGGCCTTCCGGCGGCATCAGGCCCAGGCGACCATGAGCGGGGTCGTGCGCACCCGCCGGTCGCCCTGGGGCGTCACCCGCGCCGTGAAACCGTACCGTCCGGCACTGGTGCACGTAATGGAGCAGGCGTATTCGTAACTCCCGTCGCCCAGATCCTTGGACATGGTCATGGTTTGGGTTCTTCCCTCCCGAATCGAGTCCACCGACTTGAGAAGGCCGTAGTACAGTTCGACCACCACCTCCTCCGGTCTCAATTCCCCCAGCTTGACCCGGGTGATGATCCGCAGTTCGTCACCCACGCGGTAGGAGCCGCGCATCTCTCTGACCGGCGGATCGATCTGCACATGATTCCAAAAAGAGCGGAACCGTTTCACCTGGGAGGCGATCTGCCGGGCTTCGCCGGCGTCTTCGGCCAGCAGCTCGTCGAACCGCCTTCCAGCCGGGACATAGTACCGGTTGTAATAGTCGGCCACCATACGAAGGCTGCAGAAATCCCGCATGGCCATCTTCATCGAGGCCTTCATCATGCGAATCCAACGATTCGGGGCGTCGCCGTTCTTCCGATCGTAAAAGGTTGGAATCACGCCGTTTTCCAGAACGTTATAAAGGGCCTGGCTTTCTACGGCGTCCTGATAGGCGGTGTCCGGATACTCTTCACCGCGACCGATGGCCCACCCCACCTCCTCGCTGTAGCCTTCACACCACCAGCCGTCGAGGATGCTCAGGTTCAGAACGCCGTTTACCGCGGCTTTCATTCCGGACGTGCCGCAGGCCTCGAAAGGGCGTCGGGGGTTGTTGAGCCACACATCGGCGCCCTGGACCAGGTATCGGGCCATGGCCATGTCATAGTTTTCGAGGAATATGAACCGGTGGCGAATATCGGCTTGCCGGGCGAATCGGACGATGCGCTGGATCAACTCCTTTCCCTCGTTGTCCCGGGGGTGGGCCTTTCCGGCGAAGATAAACTGAACCGGCTGCTCTTTGCTGGTCAAAAGCGCATCGAGACGGTCCTTGTCCTGGAGAAGCAGATAGGCCCGTTTGTAAGTTGCAAATCGTCGGGCAAAGGCGATGGTCAGCACCTCCGGGTCGAGCACCGACTCGGCTTCTTCGATGGCTGCCCGGGGTGCGTTTCTGCGGGCGTACTGCCTGGCCATCAGCTCCCGGCAGTAGCGGATCAGCCTGGACCGATTCATTTCGTGGGCCCGCCACAGGTCTTCTTCGTAGATGTCGTTGATCCGGCGGATGTTTTCCGGCTTTCGGGAGCTCATGTACCACTCCGGGCCCAGGTACCGGTCAAAGAGGCGGGCGAACTCGTCGGAGATAAAGGTCGACACGTGGATGCCGTTGGTGACGTGGGAAATCGGCACCTCTTCCACCGGGCGCTTCGGCCATACATGGGACCACATATTGCGGGCCACCTGACCGTGAAGCTCGCTCACGCCGTTGCAGTGTCCGGCCATCCGCAGCCCCAGGACGAACATCGACATGGGACCGTCCGCCGCGGTTGCGGTTGGCTGCCCCCAGGAAAGAATTTCTTCGACAGTGGTGCCCAGCCGGGGGGCGAAGACCTTCAGCACCGGCTTGACCAGATCGGCGGGAAATTCGTCGTGGCCGGCCGCCACCGGTGTGTGGGTGGTAAAGATCGTGCTGCGGGGAACGATCTCCAGGGCCGTTTTCAAGTCGACACCGACGCGTTCCATGGTCTGGGCCACCCGCTCGATACTGGAAAATGCGGAGTGTCCCTCGTTCATATGAACCACCTTGGGCAGAATCCCCATCTTGGTCAGGGCCTGCATGCCGCCGATTCCCAGCAGCACCTCCTGCGACAGGCGGATTCGGGCGTCCCCGGAGTAGAGGCGGGCCGTGATATCCCGGACGATCGGTCCGTTCTGGAGGATATTGGCATCGAGCAGATACAGGGGGATTCGACCGACCACCAGCTTCCAGACATCGGCATGGATCGGTCCGTCGGGGCCGGTGACCGAGACCCGAAGATCATTTCCCTCCGGATCCCGGGCGCGCTCCAGCGGCAGCTGGTACAGGTCTGTTTGGGGGTATTCTTCCTGCTGCCAGCCGTCGGTGTCGAGAAACTGGCGAAAGTAGCCCTCGCGGTAGAGCAACCCGATCCCGGTCAGCGGAAGGCCCATGTTCGAAGAGGCCTTCAGGTGGTCTCCGGCCAGCACCCCAAGGCCACCGGCAAACAGCGGGATGCTCTCGTGGATGCCGAACTCCATGGAAAAATAGGCGATGGTCTCGCCGTCGCGGTAGGGGTCCTGGCGATCCACGGATGAAAGGACTCGTTCGGCAAAATGGCCCTCCACCCGCTTCAGGTGGGCCAGATAGCTGTCGTCGACGGCCAGCTGCTCCAACCGCTCCTGGGGGAGGCGGGTCAAAAAAACCACGGGGTTTCTTCCCGATTCGGACCACAGTTTCGGGTCGATTCTGCGAAACAGGTCCTTGGCGTCCGGTTTCCAGGACCACCACAGGTTCCGGACCAGGGTCTCGAGAAAGGACAGGGACTCGGGAATGGTGGGAAACACCTGAAAGGTTTGCATGCTCATGGATAAAATTCCCTATCGCGTAAAAAAATCACGCCGGCCGGATCGGCTCGGCGGCTCAGACCTCTGTTTCATGGAGTTGTAATACGGAGGGGATCAAAGTTCAAGCGGTCACGGACGCGAAATCTTTTTCCAGACCCGGAAATATTCGCTGACGCCCCAAGCCTGGGCGTCGCACCCTCTGGGGGCGTGGGGAAGGTCTCCGTCGAGGATTTCCGGCAGATGACCGATGCAGCCGGTCTCCAGCAGGGGGACGCCGCTTGTCAGGTAGGCCATGGCGGTCTGTCTGCCGGAGTCCGGATACACGTTCGCCCAGGCCTCACAGAAGGAGGGAAAGACCCAGGTCCAGGCGGTACCGTTGTGGTAAGCGGGCTTTCGCTTTGTGTCTTCGTCTCCGATGTAACGGCCCTGGTAGGGGTGATGCGGATCGACCAGCAGGTTTCCCTGGTGGCGGATCTCCAGGGGGTGGTTCACCGGACGATCGGCCAGACTGCGGATGGCGCCGGGGACCAGAAGCGAGGAGCAGGCCATGAGCACCCGTTTGCCCAGATCCGGGTCCGCGGCCCCGAGGGTCACGGCAAAAAGCTGATTCGGGCGGAGGGCATCGTCTGCCGAGGCTTCCCGGGCCGGGGTTCCGGGAGGGCCGTGGAGGCAGTCGCTCAGCCCGATATCCGGCGTCGTGGTGTACAGTTCGGCGATGGACCGACGGACCTGGTCGGCCAGTTTCTGCCACGGCTGCCGGGGAGACGCATTTTCGATGCGGGCCAAAAACCGCAAGGCGGCCCACCACAGGGCCTGTATTTCCACCGGGTATCCTTCCCGGGGGCTTCCGGCGGGGTAATTGGTGTCCATCCAGGTAAAATGGGAGGGGCTAAAGAGAAGCCCGGAGTCCGGGTCGACCCGGATGCCGTTGGGCGTGCCGGCGATCATCGCCCGGCCCATGTCCGTGAGAATGTTCCGGACGGTTCTGGAGCCGATGGCGGTTTCCAACAAGGCGTCGGTTTTTTCGACATCGCACCAATCGGCACAGGCGGTAAAAAACCAGAGCGGAGCGTCGGAGGTGTCCCGGTCTCTTGCATCGCTTCCGCGGATCATGTTCGGCAGGGTGCCGTTTTCCTCGAATGCGGCAAACTGCTTCAGGATCCGGGCGGCCGTGTCAGCCTCCCCGGCGGCGATCAACCCCCGCACGAAGATCAGCGTGTCCCGTCCCCAGTCCAAAAACCACGGGTAGCCGGCAACGACGGTGCTCAGGGACCGTCGCCGGACCACGTAGTGGGAGAGGGCTTCCTTGAAAACGGCCGGAGGGTCAAAGGGAGCCTCCCGGGAAAAGGCCTCGGCCATGGCCCTCAGCAGATCGGAGGCGTCAAGCGGTTCGGCCGCCGGCCGGCTCCCGGCGGCGGCGGTGATCTCCAGGTGTTCGCCGCCGGCCAGCCGGGCCTCCAGGTAGCCGGGGCTGAACAGATCCGAGTCGGGATCGAGCCCCCGTTCGGCCTCCAGGGAGCGGTGGACCATGTAGTTCCATTCCGGCTCCTGGACAAAGACCGCCGTCGAAGCGCGAACCGCAAGGGCGCGGTCCGGGGCCGGCTGAAAATCGAACCCGTCTGATAGCGGGTGAACCGCGGCGGGAAAGCGGGTTTCCGGGCCCATATAGGCTTTGGTGACCTCGTGAAAGGAGCGGTCCTCGATGTCGGGCCTTACGATGATCCGAACCGCCTTGCGGTCTTCCAGCCGATCCGGGTGATCTCCTGCCGGCTCCCGGAAAAACACCATCCGGACCGCGTTTTTTCTCTCCACCATTTCCGCCCCGAGACGGATCACGACGTGCTGGCCCTGCCCGGTAGGTAGTCGGAAACGCCAGAACCCACGGGATTCGCCCCGTGTGGTGAAGGCATCCAGGCAGTCGTCTCCGACCTGCTGGGAGGTTCCCTGGAACACCGACCAAGCCCGGCACCGGGTCAGCAGGATCCGACGATCATCCGGCGCTTCGTTGTTCAGGTTGGCGGCCAGCAGGGCGTCGTAGCGACTCCGGAGCGCCCCCCAGGAGACCGGGATGCGAAGCATTCCCCCCAACCCGTTGGTTCCCAGCAACAGCCGCTCGGCGGCCAGCAGTTCGGGGCGGCCGAAAACCGACCGCACCCGCTCTCCAGCAGGCGATGACAGCAGCCGAAGCCGGCCCCTGCGATGGACAGACCCCCCGGCTTCATACACGGAAAGCTCCACCGTGCACGCAAGGCCGCCGTTGGGGGCGGACAAGGGTCGGATCAAGGCGAAGAAGCGCCCATCCCCGCTTCGAAGGCACTCCTCGGCGGCAAGACAGTGCTTCTGGTCCATGATCCGGACGCGGAAAGGGGCGTCGGCCGTCACCAGGAGAAAAAAACCGGGCGGAACCATCACTTCCCGGCGAACGTCGGCGGGCCAGCGCCAAAAGATCACCCGGGGTTCGGCCCTCCTTTCGGCGGCCGTGCGACAGAATTCGGCCGGATCCTCGGCCAGGCGCATCGCCGCATCGTCGCGCTCCTTTGCATCCAGATGTCCCGTTCCCCGGAGGTGTTCGAACACTTCCAAAACCTTTGCCCGTAACCGCTGGATGCGAAGCCGCTCGGAAAAAATGGGGCCGGGGTCCCCGGCCTGTTGAACCATCTCCAGGTCCTGTGCCCGCTCGGTAAGACAATAAACCTGTCCGGGGCCGAGGGTAAGACGGCAAAGACTTCCGGATCGGGCCACCGAAACGGGCCGCCCCGACAGCAGGTCCACAAGGCCCGTTGTCCCCATCCGGGTCCGTGCCGGGTTCCAGGCGGCCTCCGCGGGCTTTTGCGCATCGAGGTTCACCACCACCAGCAGCTGTCGAGCCGTCGGCTCATGGTGCCGCCACAGCACCAGGAAATTCCCGGCCCCCTCCTGGACCATTTCGATGTGGGTCCGGTCATAGAAGGCCGGATGGTGGTGAAGCAGGCCCGTCAACCGTCGGATCTCCTTAACCTGGTTCTCCTTTGCCCCCCAGTTGAGCGAAGGGTTTCCGTGAACGTCGATCTTTTCGGTGGCGAACCACTCCACGCCGTTTGTAAAGGCAAATCCGCCGCTGATCGAAGCCAGTGCACACAGGGCCGTACGCATCTCTGAAAACCGCCTGGACGTAGCCGCCAGGCGGTTGTTGTCATGGGTTTCGCAAAAATGGATGGTGATCCCGTCACACTGGGAGATCTCCAGCGCCCCGGGCAGGTATGCTTCGATTGCGCCCCGGTCGTAGTTTTGAAACAGCTCCGAATAGGCCCAGTTGAAATCTCCGCGGTTAAGCAGGTCCCGGGTCACGGAAATCTTGCCCCCCAGTCCCTCCAGAAAGAAAATCGTATCCGGATACTCTTCTCGCACCTTTGCGATGATGTAGGTCCAGGCCGGCAGTGGAATCATGTATCCGGCGTCGCAGCGGAACCCGTCGACACCCCGTCGACACCAGGCCAGAAAGACCTCGGCCATGTAGATCCAGAGCTTTCGGTGGCGATAGTCGAGCTCGGTCAGGTCGGCCCAGGT
>JASFPT010000083.1:0-14476 GCA_050115795.1 Desulfobacterales bacterium | reverse complement strand
ACACGACCTCCGTGTCGTGCCGTCATGAACGGCACAGCGGCCGTTCACTGCAAAAAAATGGCGCCGCGAAGTTTTTCTCAGCATCAAGATAGCGGCCCCGCCTGCCAGCGGCAAGGCTGCGTGTTGAGTTCTGAGCCCCGGATTCTGACCTCTGGATTCTCGCTTCAGCCCCGGGCTATGGCTCCATGGACGCCCCTTATCGCGTCGAGGCGATTTCAAAAAGCGTCTCTCTGGCCGCTTCCACGGTCTCGTCGATGAAGTCCACGTTGTGGGCGGAGGAAACGAAGAGGGCCTCGAACTGGGACGGGGCCAGGTAGATTCCCCGGGTCAGCATGCCCCGGTAAAACGCGGCAAACCGCTCCAGGTCGCAGGTCTTGGCGTCTTCAAAGTTTTTCACCGCGCGATCGGTGAAAAAAAGCCCCATCATCGAACCGACCCGGGTCAGGTATGCCGGGATGCCGGCATCGGCCACCGCCGCCGAAAGGCCATCGGCCAGGCGGCCGGCCTTTTCTTCCAGGGCGTCGTAGAATCCCGAGCGACCGATCTCCTCCAGGGTCGCAAGGCCCGCAGCCATCGCCACCGGATTGCCCGAAAGGGTTCCGGCCTGGTAAATCGGTCCTTCCGGCGCGATGCGGTCCATGATCTCTTTTTTTCCGCCGTAAGCCCCCACCGGCATGCCCCCCCCGATAATTTTCCCCAGGGTGGTCAGGTCGGGGATCACACCGTATCGTGCCTGGGCTCCGCCGTAGGCGACCCGGAAGCCGGACATGACCTCGTCAAAAATGAGCAGACTGCCGGATTGCAGGGTCAGCTCCCGCAACCCCTCGAGAAATCCCGGTTCAGGGGGAACCATCCCCATGTTGCCGGCCACCGGCTCCACGATGACCGCTGCGATCTCTTGCCCCTGGCGGTCGAAGACCCGCCGGACCGCTTCCAGGTCGTTATAGGGCGCCGAAAGGGTACAGGAGGCCACCGGCTCCGGAACGCCGGGGCTTCCGGGGATGGCCAAAGTCGCCACCCCCGACCCTGCGGCTACCAGCAAGGTGTCTCCGTGGCCATGGTAGCAGCCGTCGAATTTGAGGATCTTGTCGCGGTCCGTGACACCCCGGGCAAGGCGGACGGCGCTCATGGTCGCCTCGGTTCCGGAGTTGACCATCCGAACTTTCTCGATGGACGGAACCGCCTCGATGACCTTTTCGGCCAGGTCGATTTCCAGGTCGGTGGGCGCCCCGAAGCTGGTCCCCCGGGACAGCACCGCCTCGATGGCCGCCACCACCGCCGCGTGGCGATGGCCGAGAATCATCGGCCCCCAGGACCCGACATAATCGATGTAACGGTTGCCGTCGGCGTCGTAGAGGAAACACCCAATGGCACGGTCAATGAACAGGGGCTCTTCGCCCACCGATTTGCAGGCCCGCACCGGGCTGTTGACCCCGCCGGGAATCACGCCGAGGGCCCGGCGGTACAGGCGCCTGGAAGTTTCGCGGTTCATGCATGCATCCTTTCCGCCGGCCCCCTTTTCTGTCCCCTGAAGACGGGAGGCCGGCCGCCGCCCCGGGGAAGACCGTTTGCAAAAAAAGAAAGGATTCTTATAAAATAGCTGTGTCGGGGGGTCAAGACACCGGAGGCAGACACCGGAAGATGTCCGCCGGTGGTGTCGACCCGAAATTCTTTGGACTGCTGTGGCTGGCAAGGAGCCGGTCGTCTATCGGCATGCCCCATGGCAGCGGCCACCGATTGTACCGGGCAGTGCGTTCTGTTTCCTGAATCGTCAACTGCGACAGCCAAAGACGATGGGCGGGAAAAAAAATCCGAAAGATCTGGCCAAGATGCTGGCGTACATCCTCGGGCGAAAGCCCTACGAATTCGGCCTTGTCCCGGATGGGGCAGGTTACGTCCGGGTGAAATCGCTTCTCCAGGCGCTCTCGGAAGAACAGGGCTGGAAGCACGTCCGGGAAAGCCACCTGCGGGAAGTGCTCATCAGCATTCCCGAACCGCCCGTGGAGATGGGCGAAGGCCGGATCAGGGCCCGGCAGCGCGAACATCTTCCGCAGCCGGAGTACGAGCCGGAGCCGCCCGGGCTTTTGTTTCACTGTGTCCGGCGGCGGGCTTGGCCCCACGTGAGGGATCGGGGGCTGGTGCCGACCGAAAAAGACCGGGTGTGCCTGGCGGCCGATCCGCAGGCGGCCCTTCGTCGGGGTCGGCGCATCGACCCGGACCCGGTACTGGTGACGGTGCACACGGCAAAGGCCCCGGGCGTTGTGTTTTTCCGATTCGGGCCCGAACTCTTCCTGGCAGACCAATTGCCGGCGGACGCACTGACCGGCCCGCCGCTTCCCAAGGCGAAAGAAGAACCGGCGGCACCGAAAAAGCCTTCGCTGCCGGAAACTCCCGGCAGTTTCTTTTTCGACCCGACCCGGGAGCGCAGGCCCTCCTCCAGCGAAAGGGCTGGAAAACCGCGGAAAAAGGATCCGGACTGGAAGCGGGAGCGGCGGAAAAGCCGGAAGCGGTAGCGGCGCGAGAAAAGAATCGCTTTCATCGGCCATCGAGCGTGTCGTGTCCCGAGAATATGGGAAAAAAGATTTGACAAATGCCAAAAGGGACTGCTAATAAACCGGCTTTGTTTTTCGGGGGCAACCCGACCGTGGGCCGTTAGCTCAACTAGGCAGAGCAACTGACTCTTAATCAGTAGGTTGAAGGTTCGATTCCTTCACGGCCCACCATCTTGCCTGAATCAGGTTGGCTTTGCCGAAGCTGACCTTTTTTTTTGGCAGGTCAAAGCGCCGGCCGCTGCTTGACACCCGACCGCCGGCAAGGATAGGTAATGACGTTGCCCCCAATCCTTGCTCCGGGCTCGACCCGGGGCTTTATACCCACAAGGAGGGACCATGAGAAGGTATGAAACCATGGTGATCATCGACCCGGAGATCCCCGAGCAGGATCGTTCCGGGCTGTTCGACCGGCTCGGCGAACTGATCACCGGCCAATCCGGGTATCTGGTTGAGTGCGATGAATGGGGCACCCGGAAGCTGGCCTATGAGATCAAGAAAAAGCCCCGCGGTTATTACGCTCGCCTCGATTTTTGCGGGTCCGGTGAACTGGTCAGGGAGCTGGAACGCAATTTCCGCATCGACGACCGGTTTTTGAAGTACATGACGGTTCTTCTCGACGAAGATGCCGATGTGGAAGCCCTCAAGGAAGAGGCCGCCCGCAAGAAGGCTGAAAAGGCCGCCGAGCAAGAAGCGGCATCGGCCGAATCCGAAACCCAACCCGCATCCGAAGCGCCCGCCACCGCTGAACCGGCCCCGGAGCCAGAGGCTGAAGCGGAACCGGAACCCGAAACGGAACCGGAGCCGGACGCGCCGGCACCCGGCGGCGAAAGCGAAGCAAAGGAGGGAGCGTAGATATGGCAGCCGTTAGGTCAAGAAGGCGCAAAGGCGGATTTCGAAGAAGAATCTACCATCGCCGCAAGGTCTGCCGCTTCTGTGCGGACAGCAACATGGCGATCGACTACAAGGACCCCAAGACGCTTCGGTATTTTATCACCGAACGGGGGAAAATCATCCCGAGGCGCATTTCCGGAACCTGCGCCAAGCACCAGCGCGCGCTGACCCAGGCGATCAAGCGGGCTCGCACCATCGCCCTGCTGCCTTACGTCGGCAGCATCGACCTGTAAGGAATCGGGCTGTGGCGCCGGGAAACCTGCGCGCCCCGCGATCCGGCGAAACGTGCGCTGGCGTGGATATTGGAGCGCAGCCACCGCCCTCAGCACCGTAGGAGCGTGTGTCGAACCATGGCTCCGATCCGGGATATCGCCACCGGCATTGCGGCCACCCTAGCGGTTTTCGCAGCGACCCTGCTGCTGCCGATCATCGGGTTTTTCTGTACCTTTCTGATGCCCCTGCCGGTGCTCTTTTACCGGGTGAAACTCGGCAGAAAACCGGCAGTGGTCATCGCCGGCATCAGTGCAGCGATCATGGCCGCCGTGGTCGGATCACCCGCCGTCGACCTGATCATCTTCGTCGAGTTGATGCTGATCGGTTTCGCGCTGGCAGAGCTCTACCCCCTGGGATTCAGCGTGGAGCAGACGGTCCTTGCCGCATCGGCGGCCGCACTGGGGGTCGCCGCGGCGGCGGTCGTGATATTCAGCATCGTGGCGGGAAAGGGGCCTGTGGCCCTGATCGGTGGCTATGTGGGCGAAAACCTGCGGGTGACCCTGGAGATGTACCGCCAGGTGGGGGTATCGCCCGAGGTCATCGATCGGATCGAAGGGTCCCTGGATCAGATCCAATTCGTCTTGGTGCGGCTTCTCCCGTCGCTTGCAGCTTCCGGTTCCATTCTGATCAGTTGGGCCTGCGTGCTGATTTCTCGGCCGATGCTGCGAAGCCAGGGGCTTCCGATCCCGGAATTCGGCGCGTTGAACCGATGGCGGGCTCCGGAGCAGCTGGTCTGGGCGGCCATCGGTTGCGGTGTCATGCTCCTGCTGCCGGCGCAAAGCCTGAAAATCATCGGGATGAACGGGGTGATCGTCCTGATGGCGGTCTATTTTTTCCAGGGGATTGCCATCGTTTCATTTTTCTTTGAGAAAAAGCGGCTCCCGGTGGCGCTTCGGTTCATACTCTACAGTTTGATCGCGCTTCAGCAGTTTCTCCTGCTGGTGGTGATCGGGTTCGGCTTTTTCGATATGTGGTTGAATTTCAGAAAACTGGAAGCATCCCAGAACGAGTGACGGTCAGCCGCTGGCAACAATTGCCGGTATTCTGGAATTGGCCATTGTCGGGATGGGCACCGGTAAACCGGAAAGTCTGCTGATATCCATTTTTTCGGTTTCGCTGGACGCGAAACTTTCCTACACTCGCGGCAGCGATTTTATCCATGGAGGATCGAGGATGAAAGTCATACTCAAGGAAACCATAGAATCGTTGGGCCTCATCGGCGCCGAGGTCGATGTGGCCAAGGGATACGCCCGAAACTACCTGCTGCCCCAGGAAAAGGCGGTGCTGGCCACGCCTGAAAACCGAAAGATGTTCGAGCAGGAGCGAAAGAAGGTCGAGCTTCAGATCGCCAAGGAGAAGCAGGCCGCCGAAGAGATTGCCCAACGCCTGGAAGGCGTTTCGGTGACGATTGCCGCCAAAGTCCACGAAGAAGACCGGCTGTACGGTTCGGTCACGGTCAGAGAGATCGTCAACGCCCTCGCAGAAAAAGGTATCGAAGCCGAAAAGCGGATGGTCCTGCTCATCGAACCGATCAAGACCCTGGGCACATTCCAGGTCCCGATCCGGATCTACACGGACATCGAACCGGAAATCACCGTCGAGGTCGTTCCGGCAGAGTGATTTCGCTCGCCCGCGCGTGGGCATGCCACGAAGGCGGCAAAGAGCACGAAGGATGCTCAACAGGGAAGGTTTCCGGCTTGGTGTTCTTCGCGCACCTCGCGGCTCAAAGGGCCTTGGACGTTTTATTGCGCTTGAACCGCTCGGCCCCGGACCTCGGCTTTTTGAACACCCCCTTGCAGCAAGCTGCAGGGATTCTTCTACCGTAAGAAGATATACGGTGCGATTCGATTCGTTCGCATTCTTTGCGGCAGATCGCAGATGCGCCAGAGCCGATTTGGCGACGGCGCGCTGCGGCGAATGCGCTTTCTATTGCGGCTGAACGACGGTGCCATGAGCCATGGCTGATCCCCAAAAAAAAGGCGCGGGGGACCCCTCTTTCCATCACCTTCCCCCCCAGAACCTGGAAGCCGAAGAATCCCTGTTGAGCGCGATCCTGGTGGACAACAGCACCCTGCTGGACGTGATCGATCTTCTGCATCCCGATGATTTTTACAAGACCGCCCACCGTCGCGTCTTTGAGGCCATCACCGAGCTGTTCACCCGAAACGAGCCGGTGGACCTGGTCACCCTGGCCAACATGCTCAAGGAGCGTGGGAAACTCGAAGAGGTCGGGGGGGCCGCCTATCTTGCCCGGCTGGTCGACACCGTCCCGCTGGCTGTCAACGCCCAGCATTATGCACGGATCGTTCACGACAAGTCCGCCCTGCGCCGACTGATCGAAAAAGCAAACGACATCGCCCGACGCTGCTTCGAAGACCGCGGCCTGGTCGATGACATCATCGACTTTGCCGAAACCGCCATTTTCCAGGTTTCCGAAAGAAAGCACAGCCAGTCGTTTCACCCGATCAGCCGGGTCATCGAAAAGAGCATCGACGCCCTGGAGGAGCGACAGGGCAACAAGGCACTGATCACCGGTGTCCCCACCGGGTTCACCGATCTGGACAGCCTGACCTCCGGCCTGCAGGCATCGGACCTGATTATTCTCGCTGCCCGGCCGAGCATGGGCAAGACCGCCTTTGCCCTGAACATCGCCCGGAATGCAGCGGTGGACCACGGCACCCCGGTGGCGCTGTTTTCCCTGGAAATGTCCAAAGAACAGCTGACCGAACGGATGCTCTGCGCCGAGGCCCGGGTCAACTCCCAGAAGCTTCGAAGCGGCTTTTTCAGCCAGGAGGACTGGGTCCGACTCACCGACGCGGCGGGTACCCTTTCCGAAGCGCCCATTTTCATCGACGACGCCCCCAACATTTCGGCAACCGAGATCCGGGCCAAGTCCCGCCGCCTGAAGCTGGACAAGGGGTTGGGGCTGGTGATCATCGACTATCTCCAGCTGATGAAAGCGCCCGTTTCCGCCGAACGGCGGGATCTGGAGATCTCTGAAATCTCCCGTTCGCTAAAGGCGCTGGCCAAGGAACTCCACCTCCCGGTACTGGCGCTGTCCCAGCTCAACCGGAAGCTGGAGGAAAGAAGCGACAAGCGTCCCCAGCTGTCGGACCTTCGCGAATCCGGGGCCCTGGAACAGGATGCGGACGTGGTGGCCTTTATTTACCGCGATGAGGTCTACAACAAGGACGAGAGCAACCCCAACCGGGGAACCGCCGAAATTCTTCTGAAAAAGCAGCGAAACGGCCCCACCGGGGATGTCAAACTCAAGTTCTTCGACACCCATACGCGGTTTGCCAACCTGGCCACCCGACCCTAACGCCACGCGGCGACCACTGCCCGGATATGAAGAAAGTTTACGGCAATACCAAAGGGCTCAAGGCCGACCCGCTCCGGCGGCTTCAAAACCTCTATCGTCGGCGCATCCCCCCGCGTTTTCCGATCACACCGGAGCTAGCGCTTGAAACCGGCCGGCTGTCGGCGGAGATCCGCCGCCAGATCGGTCTGCTCATCGACCGTCGCGGCCGGGTTGACTATGTTCTGGTGGGGGACCGGCAGTCGATCGTCATCCCGGACATCAGCCACTACCGGCTTGCGCCCGGCCGCCTCCGGGGGCTGCGCTGCATCCACACCCACCTGGATGGGGAACCCCTTACCGAGGACGACCTGGCGGACCTGGCCCTGCTGCGCCTGGACCTGCTGGGGGCGGTGATCGTCGACACAGACGGCGCCCCCCGCAAGATTCATATCGGTCACCTGCTGCCGCAGGCCGAAGAAGCCGGGGTCAACCTTCTCGAGCCGCTCCCGCCGAACCGCCTCGACATCGGATGCCTGGAACTGATTCACTCCCTGGAACAGGAGTTTGCTCAGGTCCGGAAAGGCCGGGCAGCAGACCGGCCAGCAGAGCGCGCCCTGCTGGTGAGCGTCACCACCGCCTCGCGCCGCCGCGCCAACGATTCGCTGGCCGAGCTTCGGGAACTGGCGCGCTCCAGCGGCATCGATGTCATCGGCACCGTCGTTCAGCAACGCCAGAAGGCCGACTCCCGTTACCTGATGGGATCCGGCAAACTCCGGGAGCTGAGCATTCAGGCCCTTCAGAGAGGGGCGACCCTCATCGTCTTCGACCAAGAACTGAATCCCTCCCAGATCCGTTCCATCACCGACCAGATCGAGCTGAAGGTGATCGACCGCACCCAGCTGATTCTGGATATCTTCGCCCAGCGGGCCCGCACCCGGGAGGGAAAGCTGCAGGTAGAGCTGGCCCAGCTCAAGTATCTGCTGCCGAGGCTGGTGACCAAGAACACGGCCCTTTCACGTCTGACCGGCGGCATCGGCGGCCGCGGCCCGGGAGAAACGAAACTGGAGATCAACCGCCGACGCGTGCGGGAACGGATCGGGCAGCTGGAAAAGTCTCTGACCGACGTCAGCCGCCACCGGTCCCACCAGCGCCGCCGACGGGAGAAACGGGGGCTGCCGATCATTTCCATCATCGGCTATACCAACGCCGGAAAATCGACTTTGCTCAACACCCTGACCCACAGCCGGGTTCTGGCCGAAAGCCGGCTCTTTGCAACCCTCGACCCTTCCAGCCGCAGGCTCCGGTTTCCCCGGGACCTGGAGGTGATCATCACCGACACGGTCGGTTTCATCCAGGACCTGCCCGAGGACCTGGTGAGCGCGTTCAGTGCCACCCTGGAAGAGCTTGAAAGCGCCGACCTGCTGCTGCACGTCATCGACATCGCAAATCCGAGGTGCATCGATCAGATCGAGACCGTGGAAGAGATCTTGGCCGATCTTGACCTGGACCGGATCCCCGCCATCCGCGTACTCAACAAGCAGGATCTGGTGGAGGCCGAATCTGTTGCCGCCTTTGTCCGGCAGCTGGACGGCATTGCCGTGTCGGCGACCCACGCCGCCACCCTCACGCCCCTGATAGAGGCCATGGCCCACAGCATCGACCGCATCGGAGCCGAAGCATTTCCGGTTGACGGGGAAATGTAAAGGGTTGTAAAGAGGGTCCCGTATGGATCTCGAAGCAGTCAAGCGGATCGGCGTTGCGGCGGCATACAAGGGGGCCGACGTTCTGCTTTCCCGGTTCGGACGCATTGAGTCGATCCGGGAAAAAGGAAGAAACGATCTGGTCACCGACGCCGATACCGGCGCAGAGCGGATCATCATCGAAACGATACGGCGGGCCTTTCCCGATCATGGTTTCCTGGCCGAAGAAAGCGGCAGCCAGGAACCCCGTCTGGAAGATTTCTGCTGGATCATCGACCCCCTCGACGGCACCACCAATTATGCCCACCGACTGGGAATCTTCTCCATCTCCCTGGCCTTTGCCCGGAAGGGAGAGGTGCTGCTGGGAATCGTATTGGATCCCTTGCGGGGTGAGTTGTTCACGGCGGTCAGCGGTGGCGGGGCCCGGCTCAACGGCCGGCCGATCCGGGTTTCGGAGGCGTCGCAGGTGGCCGAAAGCCTGCTGGTCACCGGATTTCCCTACAACATTCAGGCGGTGGCCGAGCCGGTATTGAACCGCTTTTCCAACTGTCTGAACGCCGCTCAAGGGATGCGCCGGCTGGGAAGCGCTGCCCTGGACCTGTGCTATGTGGCCTGCGGGCGGTTCGAGGGCTTCTGGGAGTCTTACCTCAAGCCATGGGACACGGCAGCCGGCGTCTGTATCCTTGAAGCGGCCGGCGGCCGGGTCACCGATTTTGCCGACCAACCGTATGACGGCCGCCGATCATTGCATCTGCTGGCCACCAACGGCCGAATTCACCAGGAGATGGTTTCGCTGCTGTCTAAAGAGGAAATCGAATGAAAAAGGAGCTGCAGGTCACGGGGTACTTCGGGGATCGGCTCGGATGTTTCGGAAACTTCGAAATCCAGGACACCATCTGCAAGACCCTGTGTGCCCTTCGATTGCGCTGCTGTATCGAAAAAGAAAAAAACGCCCGCCTCGAAATCCTCGAAGACCTGGTCTCCCTGGAGGACATGGTTTTCAAAAACCATTGAGGTTAGAACTTCCCGTTTTCCAGTTTCTGGCAAAGGAAATCGACGTACCGGCGCATCCGCGTGTCTTCTTTCATTCCCCGCTCCACACAAGCGATGGCGTGAAGAGCCGTGGCATGGTATCGGTTGAAACTTCTGCCGATGGCCTGCAGGGACTGATCGGTGTACTTTCTCGACAAGTAGATGGCGATCTGCCGCGGCCGGACAATCGTCTGCTTCCGGGAGCGGGAGATGAGGTCTTCTTCAGAGATTCTGGCATGCCGGCAGACAAGCTTCTTGATGGAGGAGACGGTGATCGCCCGTTTCTGGCTGACGATATTTTTCACCACGGTTTCAGCCAGGGGAACGTCGATCCGGGAGCCCAGCAGCGATCCCTTGGCCGAGACCCCGATCAGACCGCTCTCCAGCTGACGGACGTTCTCGGTCAGTTCGCTGGCCAAATAATGCATGACGTCTTCTGAAATCGGAAACCCGTTGCATTCGACCTTTTTCTTGAGAATCCGCAGACGGGTTTTGAAATCCGGCGGATCGATGTTGGAAACCAGCCCGCTGCTCAACCGGGAACGCAGCTCATCGCTCAGCTTCGGAATTTCAGACGGAGCGTAGCAGCTGGAGAAGATGATTTTCTTGCCCGCGTCGGCCAGGGCATCCAGGGTCAGCGCCAGCTCCAGCTGGGTGCGTTCCTTGCCGCTGAGAAACTGGACGTCTTCGAGCAGCAGAACATCGCAGCGGCTCCGGTATTTTTCCTTGAACCGGTCGATACTGTCGTGGCGGAGGGCCTGTATCATCTCGTTGGTAAAGTCTTCCGCCGTGATGTAGTAGACCCTTTCGGAGGGCATCTCGGTCAGGATGTGGTGGCCGATGGCCTGGGCCAGATGGCTCTTGCCCAGACCGGTGGCCGACAGCAGAAACAGAGAGCTTTGCTGGCTGCTTTTCCGGGAGGCCAGGGAAAGCGATGCGCTGTAGGCAAAGTCGTTGTTGCCGCCCACCACGAATTGGTCGAAGGTGAAATTTTTCCGCAGAAGACGGCCGCTGTGGGGGCGGCCGCTCAGGTTGGGCAGCGGCAGCTGCCGGTGGCGCTCCTTGTGGCCATTTCCGTCACCGTTCCCGTTGGCGCCATGGACCTCGATCCGCAGCTTCAGGGGTCGTCCGGCGCCCCGGGCGATTTCGTCTTCAAGCGCCTTGCTGTATTGATCCAAGACCCGGCGGCGGGAAAAGCTGTTCGGGCAGCAAAGGACCAGCGATTCGTCGCGAAACTCGAGAAACTCGATCGGTTCGATCCACATCCGGAAGCTGTGGGCCGGAAGATGCCCCTGCATCTTCTCTTTGACTGCGTTCCAGACCTGCTCCATGGCCGTGCCTGCTCCGATGATCGGAAAAAAGGATCCCTCGGCGAAGAGGGATTCGGGTAAACTCCGGTCCATAAGGGGTTAAATCAACCAGTTTGGAAGAATTATGATAGATTACATGCTGCGGAAAAAGGTTAGCCGGTTTGTAAGGATTTCGCCTGAAGTTGTCAAACCGGATCAGTGGGGGTTTGTAAATGCTTTTCTAACGGTAGCCTAACAAACCACAAGGATATGTTATCACAGGACTTAATATAAAAAAGAGTTCAATTGTCTTGAAATACTGGATTTTTTTAGTCCGGTGTTTTATCAGGTATTTTCGATATATCCGGCGTTATTGACACGATATCGACAATGTTCTTTTCTTCCGAATTCTATGAATTTCTACCCATTTCTTTAAATTTCTAAAAATGGACTCTGATCGCATCATCATTCGAGGCGCCCGGCAACACAACCTGAAAAACGTGGACCTCACCCTTCCCCGCGACGGTCTGATCGTCGTCACCGGCCTGTCCGGATCCGGTAAATCGACCCTTGCTTTCGACACGTTGTATGCCGAAGGCCAGCGCCGGTACGTGGAGTCGCTTTCCGCCTATGCACGGCAGTTCCTCGAGCGCATGGAGAAGCCCGACGTGGACCTGATCGAAGGTTTGTCGCCGGCCATCGCCATCGAACAAAAGACGGCCAGCCATAACCCGCGGTCAACGGTCGGCACCGTAACGGAAATCCACGACTATCTGCGCCTGCTCTACGCCCGGATCGGGGTTCCCCACTGCTGGCAGTGCGGGCGGCCGATTGCCCGGCAGACGATGGACCAGATCATCGACCTGGCGATGGCCCTGCCCGAAAGATCCCGGCTGCAGATCCTTGCCCCGGTCCCCGGCGACGCCAAGGAGCCTCTTCGCAAACGCCTGAAGCGGCTCAAGCGGGAGGGCTTTGCCCGAGTCCGGATCGACGGCCGGGTCCTGGAACTGGAAGATGCACTGGCAACGGCTCCCGACGCCGCTGCCGAGATGGAGGTCGTCGTCGACCGGCTCGTGGTCAAACCGACCATGAGAAACCGTCTCGCCGACTCTCTGGAACTGGCTGCCGCCCAGTCCGAAGGCCGGGTGATCGTCGACGTCGAAAACGGCGACCCCATCCACTATAGTGAACGGGCGGTATGTGCAACATGCGGCGTCCGCCTCCCGGAACTCTCCCCGGCGTCGTTTTCCTTCAATTCCCCTCACGGGGCCTGTTCGCGCTGTGGCGGTCTGGGCGCAACGGCCGGATTCGATCCGGAACTGATCGTGCCCAACCCGGAGCTCTCCCTGCGGGATGGCGCGGTGGCCGAGTGGGCGAATCGCAGCTCGGTGCACTTTGTCGAATTCCTCGAGGCCCTGACACGCCGTTACGGAACCGATATCTACACTCCCTTTAAGGATCTTCCGGAGGCCTTCCGCCAGGTGCTGCTCTACGGGTCGGGGCAGGATACAGTCCCCTTTTTCTTGGAACAGAACAAGCGACGGGTCGCCTACGAACAGCCCTTCGAGGGGCTGATCCCTCGGCTCGAGCGCCGCTACGCGGAAACGGATGCCGCCGGATCCCGGGAAGAAATTCGCCAGTACATGAAGTACACGCCGTGTCCGGAGTGCGGCGGCGCCCGCCTCAACGAGGTCGCCCGCGCCGTTCGCATCGGGGGCTGCGCCATTCACGAAGTGCTGGCCATGACCGTCGTCGGCGCCCGCCGGTTTTTCACCGGCTTGACGCTGCCCCCCAAGGCGTCTGCCATTGCTGCCAGGATCGTGCGGGAGGTGGGAGAGCGGCTTCAGTTCCTGGAAAATGTGGGACTCGACTACCTGACCCTGGATCGTTCGGCAGACACCCTCTCGGGGGGAGAAAGTCAGCGGATTCGGCTCGCCACTCAAATCGGCTCCAAGCTGACCGGGGTTCTCTATGTGCTGGACGAGCCGAGCATCGGGCTGCACCAGCGCGACAACCGACGACTCCTGCAGACCCTGCTGCAGATGCGGGACCTGGGCAACACCGTCCTGGTCGTCGAACACGACGAGGAAACGATCCGGGCTTCGGATTTTGTCGTGGACATGGGGCCCGGCGCCGGTGTCAACGGCGGCCGTGTGGTCTACGCCGGCCCCCCCGACCGCCTGGCATCCACCGAGGCGTCCCTGACCGGTCAATACCTTTCCGGCCGGCGGCAAATCCCGGTCCCGACCAGGCGGCGGCCCGCCAACGGCCCCTCTCTATGGGTCAAGGGAGCGTCGGCCAACAACTTGAAGGGCATCGATGTGGCCTTTCCCCTCGGCTGTCTGATCTGCGTCACGGGGGTTTCCGGTTCGGGAAAGTCGACGCTGGTACTGGAGACCCTCTACCGCGCCCTTTCCCGGCGGCTGACCGGCGCACGGATCCAGGCCGGCGCCCTTGAAGAGCTGATCGGTACCGAACTGGTGGACAAGGCGGTCGATATCGATCAGTCGCCCATCGGGCGGACACCCCGGTCAAATCCGGGGACCTACACCGGCGCATTCACCTTCATCCGTGAACTGTTTTCCCGCACGCCCGAAGCCCGGGCGCGGGGCTACAAGCCCGGCCGGTTCAGCTTCAACGTCAAAGGAGGGCGCTGTGAGGCCTGCAAGGGGGACGGAATCCTGAAGATCGAGATGCATTTTCTTCCGGATGTCTACGTCCCCTGCGATGGTTGCCGGGGTAAACGCTACAACCGGGAAACCCTCGACATCCGCTACAAGGGAAAAAGCATCGCCGAGGTGCTCGATATGACCGTCAACCAGGCCCTTTCTTTTTTCCGCAACATCGGCACCATCCGCGAGAGGCTGCAGATGCTGGCCGACGTGGGGATCGGCTACATCTGCCTGGGGCAGCCGGCGACCACGCTCTCGGGCGGAGAGGCCCAGCGCGTCAAGCTGGCCCGGGAGCTGAGCCGGAAAGGAAGCGGATCCACTCTCTACGTGCTCGACGAACCGACCACCGGTCTGCACCCGGAAGACATCCGGCGTCTGCTGGAGGTGCTCGACCGCCTCGTGGACAGCGGCAACACCGTGGTGGTCATCGAGCACAACCTGGACGTGATCAAATCGGCCGATTTCCTGATCGACCTGGGACCGGAAGGGGGGGACCGCGGCGGGCAGGTCATCGGGTGCGGGACGCCGGAGCAGATCGCGAAGATCCCCGACTCCTACACCGGCCAGTACCTCAAGGGAATTCTAAAATAAAAAAAGCGGGGCGGTGCCGCCGTCGGCACCGCCCCGCTTTTTTTTTGGAGGTGTCTTAGTGGGCGCCGGTAAACAGGCCGGCAATCGCCGCCGCCTGGGGATGCGCGTAGATCAAGATCAGCGCGATGACCAGGGCGTTGATACACAGCGACTCGATCATGGCCAGACCGATGAG
>JASFPT010000082.1:0-14492 GCA_050115795.1 Desulfobacterales bacterium | reverse complement strand
ATACGCTTTTGACAAGGTCACCGTCGCATAGAATCCGCTCGTCGCCTTTGCTCCTTGCGGATTTTCTCAACATCATGGCGATACGGGGTACCTTGACATGATGAAGCGCACCAAAGGCGTCTATTCTTGGTCGTCGCGGCACGCCTTTCGGGAATCCAGTCGAGACGAGAAGCAAATGTTTAAATATTGAGAACGTCCCTATTTTTGTTCCGGAAAATCCCGCCCAACCGGCGGAGGAAATCATGCTGTATCGAAAGATTGCAAAGTCGGGCGACGCGCTCTCCATCCTGGGATTCGGGTGCATGCGGCTGCCGCAGAAACGGGGCATCCCCGGCGGCGGCCCCATCGACGAGCCCCGGGCCGAAAAACAGCTCAAGACGGCCATCGACCGGGGCGTGAACTACCTGGACACCGCCATGCCCTACCACCTGGGGGCCAGCGAACCCTTTCTCGGAAAGGTGCTGGCCGGCGGGTACCGGGAAAAGGTCAAACTCGCAACCAAGCTCCCCCACTGGTCGGTCAACACCCGGCAGGACATGGACCGGCTGCTCGGCGCCCAGCTCAAGCGGCTCAAAACCGACCGGATCGACTACTACCTTCTCCACGCCCTTTCCGGGGACAGCTGGAAAAAGATGATGGCCCTGGGTGTTTGCGACTTTCTGCGCCGGGCAAAGGAATCCGGCCGCATCGCCCGCGCCGGCTTCTCCTTTCACGGGTCCCGCAAGTCGTTCGAGTGGATCGTCGACGGCTTCGACTGGGACGTCTGCCAGATCCAGTACAACTACCTGGACCGAAAGCACCAGGCCGGCATCCGCGGCCTGAAATACGCCGCGTCAAAGGGGCTTGGGGTCGTCGTCATGGAGCCCCTGAGAGGCGGCCTGCTGGCCAGAGAGGCGCCTCCGGCGGTGGCAAGGATCATGGACGGGGCCGAAACCAAGAGATCGCCGGCCGAGTGGGCGCTGCGGTGGGTGTGGAACCATCCGGAGGTGACGGTGGTTCTCTCGGGCATGAACGAAGAGGCCCACATCGAAGAAAACCTGCGCATCGCGGACCAGGCCCTGCCGGATTCGCTCACCGAAACCGAGCTGGATCGGGTAAAGCAGATCGCCCGCACCTACCGATCGTTGATGAAGGCCGCCTGTACCGGCTGCTATTACTGCATGCCCTGCCCGGCCGGGGTCGACATTCCCACCTGCTTCGAATTCTACAACCAGCTTTCGATGTTTCAAAACGCCCGGTTGGCCAAACTGGGCTACATAGTGCGGGTCGGCGGCCTGTTCGGCCGTCCCTGCCGGGCCTCCCAGTGCGAGGGGTGCGGCGAGTGCGAGGAGGCCTGCCCCCAGAAGCTTCCGATACGGGAGCTGCTCAAGGACGTTGCCGCCGAGATGGAAGGCCCCTTTTTCGACACCAAGGTCTGGCTGTTCAAAAAGTTCATGAGAATAAAGAAGTGGGTGGCCGTGAGAAAAAGCAGCACCTAGCAACCGGGCTCGGATAAGGATCCGGGCGGCCGCGTCCAACCCGATTCCGTATCTCGGCCCCCGGCTGTCCGAAGAGCTGCATGATCCGTTCGACCAAGCGAAGCTTGCGCTGAAAAATTGCTTTCAAACCGCCAGGCGGCAGACCCTATTCGATCTGCTTTTCGAAACGGTCAAGCGCGTCTCCTTTCATCCGGTGTCCATGGATGGGCCCTAACCCGACCAAAAACATCCGAGGCCTGATCCTGATCGCCTGCGCCGTTGCCATCTTCTGGCCCGGCGCGTTTATCTTCGCCCTGCCGGGGGTCCTTCGACAGCATTGGCAGCAGGCGTTCGGCGCCGATGGCGGTCAGGTGGGCCGGACCGTGTTTTTCATCTTAACCGGCGCCACGTGCTTCATGTACCTGTGCGGGCGCTGGCAGGAGAAATACGGGCCGGGACGGCTGGCAGCCGTCGGCGCGATAATCTGCGGCGCCAGCCTCCTCTGGCTGAGCCGCACCACGACCATGGCCCAAGTCAACGTCTGGGCGTTTTGCGTCGGTGCCTCTTCGGCCTTTATCTACCTGCCGGGTTTGACCGTGGTCCAGCGCTGGTACCCGGAAAGGCGCGGGCTGGTGGCCGGATTTTTCAACATGGCCTTCGGAATGGCGGCGGCGGTCATGTCTCCGGTGTTCTCCGCCCTGTTGCTCAAATGGGGATATGCAACGCTGACCCTGGCCGCCGGCGGTGCCGCGCTGACCGTGGGCGTGGCCGCCGCTTTTCTGATCCGGTTTCCGGATGCCGCATCCCGGCCGGAACCCGGGGCCACGCCGGCCGGATTCCTTGACGACCGCTCCCTGAAAGAGGCGCTGAAAAGCCGCGCGTTCTGGTGCCTCTGGCTGACCTGGGTGTTTGCCGGGGCCGCCGGCGCCAGCATGCTGGTGCTGGGAACCGGCTTCGGCCTGGCCCGGGGCCTGAGCCTCGCCCAGGCCGCGGTCATTCTCACCGCCTTTAACCTGACCAACGGCTGCGGCCGGCTGATCAGCGGCTACTACTCGGACCGCATCGGGCGAACCCTCACCATGGCCGTGAGCTTTGCCGCCGCCGGGCTGGCCTACCTGGTCATGCCCCACCTGGCGGCCCCGTGGCTATGGGCCGGCCTGGCGGCGGTGATCGGTTTCGCCTTCGGGACCCTGTTTGCGGTATCCGGCCCTCTGGCCGGCGACTGCTTCGGCATGACCCACTTCGGTGCCATCTTCGGGGTCGTGTTCACCGCCTACGGATTCGTTTCCGGGCCCATCGGCCCGTGGCTCAGCGGCCACCTTCTCGACATCAGCGGGAACAATTACACGATGGTTTTTTCCTATCTGGGGGCGATGTACCTGGGAGCGACGGGCCTTATCCTGCTGGTCCGGCCATGGCGGGAGTGTCGGATCGGAAATGGACCTTAGCGGTGCGGGCAGTCCCTCAAAGGACGGCAAGCGCCGTCATCTGGCACCGTGTTGTTGCAGGTACTCGACGATCGGGTCGGCATCTTTTTTCTTCGCCTTGGAAAGAGCGGTGGCGCCGTCTGCGGCCCGGGCATTGACGTCTGCGCCGTTTTCCACGAGGAAACGGACGACCTCAAGGCTGTCGCGGTCGACCGCCATCATCAGGGGCGTGTATCCGGCAAGACGCCCTTCGGTCGCGGCCTCATTCACACTCGCGCCTTTCTTCAGCAGCAATTCCGCAAGAGATGTGTCTCCTTCCTGGCCGATGGCGTACATGATCGCTGCGGCAAAAGGGCCGCCAATGACGGGAGAAACGACCCCCACGTCGGCGCCGTTGGCCAGCAGGAGCCTTGCGATTTCCGGGTACCTCCGGCAGGCCCCGATCAGTGCGGTGGCGCCGTTGTGGTCCTGCAGGTTGACATCCGCCCCCTTTTCGATCAGCAGCCGTGCGATTTCGGCAAACCCGTACGTACTGGCCATGATCAGGGGGGTGGTGCCCGAATCCGGATCGCGATAGTTCACATCCGCCCCCTTTTGCAGCAGCGCCTCGACCGCAACCGCCTCATTGGACACCACCCTGTCCATCAGCTCCCGGTTCGGGTCTTCGGCCGCCGCCACGGCTGCCCAGAAAAGCAAAGCAACCATCAGACAGGCGACGGCGGGAATCGTTCTTCTCATGATGGATCTCCTGCAATGAAGGTACGCCTATTTACAATCGCCGATTCTCTTTCCCGATGTCACGGTGGTCATGGTCATGCCGCCGGCCGAAGGCGGCATTTTCATCTCGCTTTTGCCGGTAAAGGAATCCCCCGAAAAGGTCACCTCTCCGGTGCTTTCGGTTTTCATCCCCTGCTGATCGCACACCATCGTATAGGTGACCGTATTTCCCCGGGTCTTCATGTTCTTGACCTGACAGCCCTGAGCATCGGCCGACGCCTTGGGCACCGGATCCTGCTCGGTCAGGCACTGGACCATGGTCTGCGCCGGCATCCCGCCGGGCATGCCCTGCATCTTGACGTCCACGGTGATCTCGTATTTGCCGGGTCTGAAGTCCAGCCCCCAGGCGGGGAAAACAAGAACGGTCGTGCACAGGACGGCAACGAAAACCGAGGCTAAAACGGTGCGCATCTGAAGGAAAACCAGACGGTTGCTCATTGGAACGCCCTTTCTTTTTGTGTTGTCGCAACAAAATGGCGGACGGGTTTATGTGGTTTACTAAAAAATTCTGAATAAAAATGCAACAATCCTCGAAGACGGCGTCCGACACCGGGCGGCTTTTGCCGGTCGTTCGACGGGTCGAAAAAGGCGCTGCCATATCCGGCATCGGCCGCCGCTCTTGCTCGGATCCGAAATAATTTACTCCCCTCCGGGGGGCGGTTTTACAGCCCCCGTCCCATTCTTTCCTTGACCCCGGCCCGTATTTTTTGTAGGTTCGCGGCGCCAAGGTGCCTGCTCGGGCACAATAGGGAATCCCGTGAGAATCGGGAGCGGTCCCGCCGCTGTGATCCCGCCCCGCTGCCAGACGCAGCCGGGGAACCCCTTCGGCCTTGCGCGCCACTGCCCAGGTTGCAGCCGGGTGGGAAGGCCGCCGACAGGGGCGGGAGAGTCAGAAGACCTGCCTTGGCGATTGCCGCCGCGTCACGGGTTCATGGCGTACAGGCAAGCAAAGGGTCAAGAAAGCTGGGTGCAGCCCTTCGAGCGATCGGTCTCGAAGGGCTTTTTTTGTTCCCTTTTCTTTGCTGCGCAAGGAAAAGAAAGCGCCCTGGCGGGCAAAAACGACGGGAAAAGGAGAAGACCATGAAATCCGGAATCATCGTTTACGTGGCCGGACAGGTGCCGGCGGACTGGATGGAAGAAAAGGAAGCGTCCCTGGAAAAAGCCGCTGCCGGGGCCGATGCCGTGGAACTGATCACCTCCCGGTCCGGTCACTTCGACATCGCAGACGCCTGGCATGCCCTGACCGTCCGGGGGATGAACCACATTGTCTGCAAGTCCGCCGTGTTCGACGCATCGGGCCGGCTGCGGTTCACCGGCAAGGAGATGCGGCTCTGCGGCTGATGCGATTCCCCGGGAAAGTCGGATGTGCTTCTGCCGATGAGGACCCAGGGGATCTTGAAGGATGGCCGGCATTCGCATATGCTCGCAGGTGATTGACCGGAGTTTTCGATCGATGAAAAGACCCCGCCCCCACAATTGCGCACCCAGCCGCCGCGGCCTCCCTGCGGTCCGGGCGCTGTCCATTTTGCTGATAACGGCCCTTGTCGCAGCGTCGGCATCGGCCGGCACGGTGGTGGATCAGCTCGGACGGACGGTTTCCGTGCCGCGGCACCCGATGCGGATCGTGGCCCTGGCCCCGAGCATCACCGAGATTGTCTTCGCCCTGGGGGCACAGGACCGGCTGGTGGGGGTGACCCGGTTTTCCGATTACCCGAACGCCGCACAGGCCCTTCCCAAGGTGGGAAGCTACGTGCAGCTCGATCTGGAAAAGATCGTCTCCTTGGAACCGGATCTGTGTATCGCCGTAAAAGACGGAAACCCCAAGGCGGTGGTCAGCCGCCTGGAAGCGCTGGGGGTGCCGGTCTATGCCGTGGACCCGAGAAACCTGGAGGCGGTGATGGATACCATCGCGGAGATCGGCGGCCTTCTCGACGCCCAAAAGAGCGCTGCGGCCCTTGCTGCAGGTCTTCGCAACCGGATCGAGCGGGTCACGGGAAAAGCCGCCTCGGCCGGCAGCAAGCCGGGGGTCTTTTTCCAGATCGGAATCACCCCGATCGTTTCGGTGGGGACCGACACCTTCATCCACGAACTGATCGAGATGGCCGGCGGAAGAAACCTGGCGGCCGGGCCGACCCCCTACCCCCGGTTCAGCCGGGAGCAGGTGCTCGCCCTGGCGCCGGAGGTGTTCATCATCACCTCCATGGCCAGAGGAGAGACCTTTGACCGGGTCAAGGCCGAGTGGGAAAGCTGGCCTTCCATGCCGGCGGCCTCGGCAGGGCGCATCTACCTGGTCGACTCCAACCTCTTCGACCGGGCATCGCCCCGGCTGGTGGACGGCCTGGAACTTCTGGCCCGGCTCATTCACCCGGACATCTTCGGAGGTTCTCCGTGAAGGCGAACGCTCCCTCACTCCTTTTTCGCATCGGCACGGTGAGCGCCCTGCTGGGGGTGCTGTTGATTTTTGCCGCGCTGCTGGCGCTGGCCTTCGGTTCCACCGATGCCGTCTTTGAGGCACTGGCCGCCGCCGTCAAGGGGAAAAAGGCCGCCGATCCGATGGTGGAAACCATCGTCTGGCAGATCCGGTTTCCCCGGGTTCTGCTGGCCGTGCTCGTGGGCGCGGCCCTATCGCTGGGCGGCCTGGTCTTCCAGGCCCTGCTTCGAAACCCCCTGGCCGAACCTTACATCCTCGGGGTGTCGGGAGGGTCCGCGGTGGGGGCGATCCTCGGCATCCTTATGGGGCTTTCCCGTTTTCCGGGGGTGGGCCTGACCGCATTTGCCGGAAGCATGGCGACCCTGGCCCTGGTGCTGGTGCTCTCCTCGGGGCAGTCGGTTCTGAAAAAGGACTCCCTGCTGCTGGCCGGTGTCATGGTCAATGCCTTTTGCTCTGCGGTCATCACCTTTCTGATCTCCCTGACCCAGGATGCGCGCCTTCACAACATCATCTACTGGCTCATGGGCGATCTGGGCCAGTCGGACATGCGCCAGGTGGGGCTTCTGGCCGCCATGCTCATCCCCTGCTTCGTGCTGTTCTTCGTTTTGTCCCACGCGATGAACCTGCTGCTCATGGGAAAAGAGATGGCCCAGAGCATGGGGGTCAACATCCGGGTGGTGACCCTGGTGCTGCTGGTGGTCACCTCTTTCATGGTCTCGGCAACCGTGGCCAACTGCGGGCTCCTGGGCTTCGTGGGTCTGGTGATGCCCCACCTGCTTCGTCTGCTGGTCGGGCCCGATCACCGGGTGCTGGTGCCGGCCTGCGCCCTGGGAGGCGGGGCCTTCATGGTGCTGTGCGATCTTCTGGCACGGGTGTTGCCCCGCCAGGGGGAGATGCCGGTGGGGGTGATCACCGCCATGATCGGCGCCCCCCTTTTCATCTATCTGCTGAAACGCTCGGGGTCCGATGCAAAACGCCGCTGACATTACAGGACTCAGCCACTTCTACGGCCCGCTTCAGGCCCTGAAGGACCTGACCTTTTCGGTGCCGAAGGGGTCTTTTTTCATCGTCATCGGCCCCAACGGGTCAGGCAAGACCACCTTGCTCAAGAATCTGGCCGGACTGGAAATTCCGGCCGCCGGATCGGTTCGGATCCTCGGTCGCTCGATCGACCGCTACTCCCGAAAGGCGCTGGCCCGGCGGCTGGCCCTGGTCCCCCAGCTTCCGGCGGAAGAGTTCCCCTTCCGGGTCCGGGACATCGTTCTCATGGGCCGCTCTCCCCACCTGGGCATCCTCGGCCTCGACCGGGAGGCGGACCGGGCTGTCGCCGACCAGGCCATGGAATTTACCGGAATCGAGCGTTTCGCCGGCCGCCGTCTGGACCAGCTCTCCGGCGGGGAGCGTCAGCGGGTGTTCATCGCCCGGGCCATCTGTCAGGAGCCCGAACTCCTGCTTCTGGACGAGCCGACCGCGGCGCTCGATCTCGCCCACCAGGTCCGGATCATGGACCTGATGGAGCAGCTCAAGAAAGACCGCGGCGTGACGGTGGTCATGGTCTCCCACGACCTGAACCTGTCGGCCCTGTATGCGGATCGCCTTCTTCTCTTGGGCAAGGGGGAGGCGGTGAGCCTCGGCCCGCCGGAGCAGGTCCTGACCTACGAGGTGCTCGAAAGGACCTACGGATGCCCGCTGCTGGTGGACGAAAGCCCCCTGGGGGGCGTGCCGCGGGTGACGCTGGTGCCGAAGCGCTATAGGGATCCGGACAGGGGCGGGTAACGGGGTAAGGCGATACAACAACCGGTGTCAGGCAGCGCACCTTTCGTTTGGGAGTTGAACGGTGCGCCCGGCATACCATATCAGTGCGCGGCATTTTTTCGTCGATACCCGCGCAAGAGGTCGCGCTGGCCGCCGGCACTCACCTCCGGGGCACGGGGCGCGGACGGCAGCCCCTCGGCCGGGTGGCGAATCCCAGAGATCGATGAGGTCAACAGATGAAACGAATCACGATCTTGCTTCCCTTGGTCAATTGTAGCGGGGCGGTCATCACCTATCTGTACTTTTACCTGATCATTGACGTCAATCGCCACGATCCGAGCGTTCCAGCCTATTACTCCCCCCTTTTCTTTCTGATCGGTACGTTGTTTCTCGTTGTTGCATTCACCCTCACCACTCGAAAGTCCCTCAAAGGACTGTTCGACGTGGCGAGCGGGAAGACCGCCTTTCAATCCCTGGCGGATTTCGAGGCCTATCCGCTTCAGCGCGAGGCCCTGCGGTTTCCCCTGGTAGCGTCCTTGATATCCTTTGCGGTCTGGATCCTGGCCGGGTTTATCTTCGGTCTTCTGGAGCCGCTGATCACCGGCAAACTGTTTGATGTCGAGACGCCCGACCTGGTTTTCGGTTTGACCCGCTTCTTCGGGATTGCGTTCTTCGGCGGCGGCGTCACCACGCTGGTCCTCTATTTCGCTCTGGAGAACGAATGGCGCAAGCGCATCCCCGCGTTTTTCCCGGAAGGGCACCTGGATCAGGTGAAAGACGGTTTCCGCCTTTCGATTCGCAACCGCTTTCTGATCGTCTTTTTCGGGATCATCCTCACGCCGCTGCCGGTACTGAGCATCACCCTCTACAGCCGGGTCATGGCGATGCACACAGCGGATGCGATCACCCGGACGAGAATCATGACCTCTTTGGCCGGGGAGCTGGCATTCATCGTCTGCGACGCGATGGTCGTCTGCATCCTCCTGGCCTATTTCCTGTCCAAGAGCATTTCCGAACCGCTTTCGAATATACGGCGCGCAATCAACGCCGTGGCAGACAGCGATCTGAATACGCGTGTAAAAATCCTTTCCAACGACGAACTCGGCGAGGTGGCCGAAGGGTTCAACCGGATGATCGTAAACATGCAGGAGAACCAGCGTCTGAAGGATTCCTTTGGCAAATTCGTTTCCCAGGAAATCCGGGATGAAATCCTGGCGGGAAAGACCAGCCTGGACGGCGAGATGAAACGGGTCACCCTGTTGTTCTCCGACCTGAGAAACTTCACGTCCATGGTGGAGAAGCACCATCCCAAGCAGGTGGTTACCATCATGAACCAGTACTTCAACGAGATGACCCTGGCCATCAACGCCAACAAGGGTCTGATTCTGCAGTACGTAGGCGATGAAATCGAAGCGGTGTTCGGCGCGCCGATCGATTTTGACGACCACCCGGACCGGGCGGTAAAGACCGCTTTGGAGATGCGCCGGCGGCTCGGCGCGCTGAACAAGCGCCTCGAGCATCAGGGATTCGCGCCCCTGTCGCACGGAATCGGCATCCATTCCGGGGCGGTACTGGCAGGCAACATCGGCAGCCAGGAACGCATGTCCTACGCGCTGGTGGGCGACACGGTCAATTCCGCCTCCCGGATCGAAGGACTGACCCGTCAGTATGACTGCGACATCATCATCAGCCAAACCACCCTGAACCTCCTGACCGAATCCTACCCCACAACCCAGCTTGCGGCGGTCAAGGTAAAAGGCAAGGAGGACGAACTGATCATCAACAAATTGTTGTAGCCGCAGCGAACCGTGACGGCGGGTCCCGTTCCGCGCGGCACGACACGGGGGTCGCGCCCTACCAAGACCCCGGCTTGGGGGGAAGCTTCAGGCAGGCGAACATCGAGTGTAAATCCAGATGGCGGGCAAAATGCGCCGCCAGTTTGTCGTATTCCCGATCCCGTGCCGCCAGGCCCGACAGCTCCGATGAGCGCGCTTCCTTTATCCCTGCGGCGGCCAGCCAGCGGCGAAGCATCTTCGGCTCATCGAACAGGCCGTGGAGGTAGGTTCCCATAAAGCGGCCGTCTTCGGACAAGCATCCGTCCACCTCCCGGCAGGGGTTTCCATTTCGTTCCTCTACAGACAGCAGCGGCCGGCCGCCGGAAGCCGTGGTCCGACCCATGTGGATCTCGTATCCGACGCCGGGGTCGTTTCCCCATATAAACCGGGTTACCGTCGTCGTCTTCGGCGCTGCCAGGACGGTCTCCACCGGCAGCAGCGAAAGGCCGGGGGTCGACCCCGGGGCCCCCTCCAGCCCCTCAGGGTCGTGCACGGCGGTGCCCATGATCTGGTAGCCTCCGCAAATGCCGGTCACCTTTCCTCCTTCTTGAACGTACTTTCGGATCTCTTTTTCCCAACCGGTGTGCTTCAGCCATTGCAGGTCGCCGCGGGTGTTCTTCGATCCGGGGATGATCAGCGCGCGCAGGGCCGAAAGGGGTCTGGGCCGTTCCAGAAAAACCAGGTCGAAGGCGTCTCGCCCCTTGAGGGGATCGAAATCGGTGAAATTGGAGATGTGCGGCAGCCGGATCACGGCCACCGTCGGCCTGGCGATGGGATCGAACAGGCGGCTTTCGGCCGTTTCGAGCACGACCGCGTCTTCGGCGTGGATTGCGATGTTGGAAAAAAACGGCACCACACCGAAGACGGGTCTGCCGGTCTTTTTTTCGATCCAGCGGACCCCGTCCTTGAACAGGTCGATGTCCCCTCTGAACCGGTTGACGATGAAACCGGCGATCCGGTCACGGCGGGCAGGCGGCAGGCATTCGAGGGTGCCCACGATCTGGGCGAAGACACCTCCCCGGTCGATGTCGGCAACGAGAACCGCCGGCGCCTCCGCGGCTTCAGCCATTTGAAAGTTGACGATGTCGTTTTCGGCCAGATTCATCTCTGCACACGACCCGGCGCCTTCGATCACGATCGTTTCGAAGCGGCGGCGCAGCCGATCGAATGCGTCTTTGACCTCCGAAAACAGCTTGTCCTTTTCACGATAAACGGCAGAAGCGGAGCGCTCTCCCAGGGCCCTTCCCCCCAGCACCACCTGGGATCCTTTTTCCCCGGCAGGTTTCAACAGGATCGGGTTCATGTCCACGTGGGGCGGAATCCTGGCGGCCTCGGCCTGGACGATCTGGGCCCTTCCCATTTCCAGCCCCTCCGGGGTCACCCCGGAGTTGTTGGACATGTTCTGGGCCTTGAAGGGCGCCACGTCATGACCCCTGTCGGAAAGAATGCGGCACAAGGCCGCGGCCACCACACTCTTTCCAACATCCGAGGCGGTGCCGAATACGGCCACCGCTCGGCAAGGGCTGTTTGTTTTCGCGTTCACGGCACCGAACCCCTTCTAGGGAACTTCACCCGATCTCACATAAAATCCCCCCATATCCCCCTTTTTCACAGGGGGACGTTGTGGCCCGGGGCATCAAGGGGCCGGGCAGCAGCCCGAAGCGCTCCCCCCTTTTCGCTCGATGGTTGAACCATATACAGGATCCGGTCGCCGGGCAACCACCCTCTTCCGGCGGGGTTTTCCTTGACATTTCCAGGCGCTTTTTCTACAGAGTCTGCACATAGTGTTCCGGCGCTCCAACGAGCTGAAAAGGGAACCCCGTGAAAATCGGGGACGGGCCCGCCGCTGTAATCGGGGACGAACGCCGCAGATCGCCACTGCTTCGGATGAAACGGGAAGGCGCGGCAAGTAGGAAGATCCGAGAGTCAGAAGACCTGCCGGAACACGGGGCGTGTCGCTTTCGTGGACGAAAAGCGCGCCCGACGCATCTGAGGATGAAAACGGGAGATCCCGGATCGAATTCATTTCGATCCGGGATTTTTTTTGCCACCCCTTGCCGCCGAAAGAATTAAGGAGAAGCAGACGTGAAAAAAGCAGCCACCGTCTTGTTCATTGCGGTCGGAGTCATTGCGACCCCAGCGACAGAGCGAGCCAATGCCCAACAAGAGTTTACGATGGACGAGGTGGTGGTGACGGCAACCCGTCAAAGAGAGCCCGTCAACGAGGTGGCCTCGCCGGTGGTGATCATCGACAGAAAGGATATCGAACAATCCGCGGCCAAAGACGTCCCCGATCTTCTTCAGTCGGTTGCCGGTGTCATGGCATACGACATCACCGGAAACCGGAGAAGCTACCGGGTGGACCTGCGGGGCTTTGGGGAATCGTCCCTTCTCAACACCGTCGTTCTTGTCGATGGCCGCAGAATCAATTCCCCGGACCTTGCCGGCACCGACTGGAAACTGATCCCCCTTGAGCGGATCGAACGGATCGAAGTCATCCCTGGAGGCCGGGGAAGCGTTTTTTACGGAGACAACGCCTCGGGCGGCACCATCAACATCATCACCCGAAAGGGGGATCTGTTCACCGCAGAGGCCAGGACGGCGGCCGGAAGCGACCGGACCTTCACGGGCGACGCATCGGTGGGCGGCATGTCCAAGAATCTTTCCTATTTCTTCACCGCCAATTATTTCGGGACAGAAGGATACCGGGACAACTCCGGCTCCGAAGCCAAGGATGCAGGGGTTTCCCTCGACTACCTGGCCGGTGACCTGGGGCGTCTGTATCTCAATGCCGGCTACCACATCGACAGCACCGGACTGCCCGGCGCCCTGACCAAAAGCGATTTTGACGCCGGGGCCGAAAGAACCGACACGCAACACCCGTTTGACAACTCCGATACGGAGGATTTTTACGTGCAGGGAGGGCCTGAATTCTTCTTTTTCACCGATAGCCAGGCCAAGCTCGATCTCTCCTATCGAAAACGGACCGTCGGGACATACAGCACCGGCAGCTGGGGATATTTCGAAGCCGACACCAAAATCGATACGATAGCGATCTCCCCGCAGGTGGCGGTGCAGGAGCCTCTCTTTTCCTTGAAGAATACGGCGACGGCCGGCGTCGACTTTTCCAATGCAAAGGAGATCATTTCGAACCGCTCCGTTTTTTTCGGATTTCCGTCCACCGGAAATTTCGATCTGGAAAAACGCAATACGGCATTTTATCTCCACGACCGTCTCTACCTGATCGACAGCCTGTCCGTTTCGGCAGGCTACCGCCAGGACAGGGCTGAATATACCTTCCTGCCCAGCACCCCGGACAAGGCCATCTTTGACGAGACGGCCATGACAGCAGGCGTCAATTATTCGTACGCCGAAAAATCCAATGCATATGTGAGCTATTCCCAGAGCTTCCGGTATCCTGTAATCGACGAACTCTACAGTTTTTTCACCAACACGATCAGTTCGACCCTTTCGCCGCAACGCTCCGACAACATCGAAATCGGGGCCCGGCACCACTTTTCGAAGGGATTCTCTGCAAAGCTCAATCTCTTCCGGATTGAAACTGCAGATGAAATCTTTTACAACCCGGTGGCGTTCGCCAACCAGAACCTGGACGGGAAAACCAGGCGGGACGGCGTGGAGTTGGCCCTGGAAAAAGATTTCGGATTCATGGCCGTCAACCTTTCCTACACCTATACGAAGCCGGAGATTGTCAGCGGCCGGTATGAGGGCAATACGATCCCGATGGCGCCGGAAAACCGGTTTGCGGCAACTGCCGGTTTCCCGCTTTCTGAGAATCTGCACCTGACCCTCAACGGGGTCTATGTGGGGGAGAAGTACTTTGAAAGCGACTTTGGAAACCAGTTCGACAAATTGCCGGACTATTTCGTTTTCAACTCCCGGGTCGAATACCGCTGGAAACGATGGGCCGCCTACCTGGACCTGAAAAACCTCACCAACGAAGAGTACACCGAATACGGCGTGTTGAGTTCGCCGCCGACGGTTGAAGAGGCGTTTTACCCCGCCCCCAAGTTCAGCTTCATGTTGGGGCTTGGATTCCAGTACTAACCGAATCGGAAGCGGGTCACAAAAGGGGCCAGAAATATGCCGAAACGGGAGATTCGAATTCGCGGCCGAAGACCGGACGCGGGACTGCGCGCCGCAGCGGCGGGGGGTTTCGCTGTTTTCATCGCAGTGCTGATCGCTTGCTCCCCCCTTGCCGAAGCAGAGGGCCCCCGCACCGCCCCGGTGGCCTCAAAAGGGGCGCCCCTTTCGGTTTCCCTGCTTCCGGCGGCCACCGAAATCCTTTTTGCCATCGGGGCCGGCGAATCGGTGGCGGGGATCACCTACCACAGCGAAGGGCTTGCCGAGGCAAAGGGGAAACAGATCGTGGGCGGGTTTTTCCACCCTTCTGCGGACCGGATCAGGGCGCTGCATCCGGATGTGATTTTCTATGCGCCGGTGCATGACGGGGTCGTATCCACATTCGCCAACACCGGGGTCGAGCTGGTCCGGCTTGACATTGACAGCATCGAGGGGGGGCTTGCCGCCGTCGACCGCATCGGCCGGATCATGGGTCGGAAACAAGAGGCGGCGCGAATCGTGGCGACGATCCGCAGCGAGCTTGCCCTGATCGAAAAAAAGACCGCCCGAATCGTGAAATCCAGGCGCCTGCGGGTGATCCGGGTCATGAGCAGTGATCCCCTGATGGTGCCCGGTGACGACTCGTTTCAAAACGAGATGATCCGGGCCGCCGGCGGAATCCCCCCGGTGCTGGGGAAAAACGGGCCTGCAGTCCCCATGACCGAAG
>JASFPT010000081.1:0-14516 GCA_050115795.1 Desulfobacterales bacterium | reverse complement strand
TCCAGACCATTCACGACATTATCCGGTTCGTTCACGAGGTTTCGGTCCGGGAGGTCTTCCGATTCGGCGGCACCCGGGAGGGCGACGCCGCCCACATCATGAGCCTGCCGGGTGTTCCGATGCAGTTTTACGTCATCGACGTGGGCGGCGGCCTGGTCCCGGAAGCCACCTTCAAACGAAAGATTTCGCCGGCCGATGTCACATCCTGGCCGTTTCACGCGCTGGCCGAGGGCATGACCCACCAGGGCGTGTCCTGGTCCGGCCCCGTCGAGTTCAACCTGGGCGGCTTCATCTCCGTGGCCTCCCGCTCCTTCATCCGATCCAACGTGACGGACAAGGGCGGCCGGGGCTACGCCCTGGTGGGCAAAGAGTACCTCAATTTCCACTCCCAACTCGCCTACCACTTCACCGTCGTCGACGCCATTTGCAGCGAGGTCGCCGAAAACAACTACCTGACCTTCCGTTTCGGCGGCGGCGGGGCCGGGGCTGCAGGCCGAAGCAGCCGGGTCCTTCTCATGAAAGACATCCTAGAAGAACTCGACTTCCGGGTCCGGGTCAAGGGCGACACCGTATCGGCTCTTTTCCGGGGCGGCAGCCGGGCCCAGATCGAAAAACGACTCGACCAGCTCGGTCGATTGATGGGGTTCATCCGACAACTGGACATGTGCCTGCAAACCGAAGAAGACCGCGCACGCTACCTGCAGGCTTTCCTGAACCAGCAGTACACCGTGGACCGCTGCGTCATGCAGGGATCCGGAGCGTAATTTCCCCCTGCCCGATGCCGTGATCGACGAGGCGGCGCCACACCCTGAAAGGAGGGGATTCACGGCGATGATGAAAAAAATTTTGTTTATCGAAAGCCTGATGAGTGAAAAGACCAGTCAGCTCGACGAAGCCATCGGACTGGCTTCGACCAAAGGGCTGCAGCTGTCGGCCCTGTTCGTCATCCCGCTCTACGAGGAGGTTTCCGACTGGGTGGAGGTCCAAGAAAAACAGGTCAAGGAGGCCGAAGCCCGGGTGACCGCCTACGGCGAGCAGATGGCCTCCGAACTGGAGGCAGAGGGGCAGTCCTTCCGCTGGCGGGTGGTCATGGGCCACCCCGACGCCGTCATGGACGCCATCAACGAATTCATGCCGGCGGACATCCTCCTGACCGGCAAGCTGGAGTTCGAGGCCCTGTCGCTTCCCGGGATTCATAACCTGGAGGAGCTCAGCAGCCATCTGCACTGTCCGGTCCTGCCGGTGGATCGGCTGGCCGTCGACGAGGCCCCCAAGGCCAAAATCAACTGGCTGAGCTTCGGTATCTTCGGGATCCTGTCGGCTGCGATCTACATTTTCTTTTTCCCGCGAATCGACCACCTCAATCACGTCTTGCTCATGAAGGGCACGGTTCTGGGGGCCATTGCCGTGATGGTCGTCGTTGCGGTGCACGCCTTTATCTACGGCAGCTTTACCGAGTTTTTCCCGCGCTTCCTGGGGCTGGACAAAGGCGGCCACGGCCACTGACCACAACCTTGGCAAACGAAACCGAAATCTGAATCGGAACGATCGAATAAGCGGAGGGAGGAATAATCCATGGCTGCACCGGTCACCGGGCACATCAGTCCGGAACAACTCAGCATCGTGACAGACGTTCTGGCAAACGGCCAGTGGAAGTATTGGGGCATGGCCCTTTTGGGGTTCATGGGCGGCGTGCTGTCGGGCTTCATCGGCTCGGGAGGCGCTTTTCTGATGACGCCGGGCATGATGAACCTGGGAATACCCGGCGTGATGGCCGTCGGCGCCAACATCACCCACAAGTTCGGCAAGGCCATGATGGGATCCAGGAAGCACGGCGAGTACGGCCACGTCGACAAGAAGCTGGCGATCTATCTGCTGATCACCGCCCTGATCGGAATCAAGCTGGCCGTCTGGGTCAACGCCTATGTGTTTCACGTATTGGGCGAAGCCGGATCCAGCCTCTACGTCAGTGCCTTCTTCGTGCTGAGCCTGACCCTGATCGGCGGATCCATGCTCAAGGATGCCCTTCGGTCGATGAAAGACGAGACCGCCGGGCCGTCAAAGGTACTGCTGGCGCTGTCCAGCCGGCTCCGGTTCAAACCCATGATCCACTTTCCGGTCTCCGGGGTCGACATCTCCATCTGGACCCTTCTGGTGGTCGGCATCGCCATCGGCTTCATGGCGGGCACGATCGGGGTCGGCGGTTTTATCGGCGTGCCGGCGATGATCTACATCTTCGGTGTGCCCACGGTCGTGGCGGCCGGCTCGGAGCTGTTTCTGGCCATGTTCATGGGGGCCTGGGGGGCGTTCAACTACGCCCTGGGCGGTTTCGTGGACCTGCGGCTCACCCTGCTGCTGTATGCCGGCTCCCTGGTGGGCGTCTACGTGGGCGCCATCGGCACGTCCCTGGTCAAGGAGCTCTACATCCGGATGGTCACCGCCATCCTGATCCTTCTGTGCTGCATCTCACGGGTTCTGGCCGTCCCGGCCTACCTCAAGAAACTGGAGATGATCCAGTTTTCCGTGGCAACGGGCCACTGGCTGGAAATCGGCAGCAAGCTGTTTCTCTTCGGCAGCGGCATCATCGCAACGGGGCTGATTTTATATTTCACCTTCAAGGCCCATTTTCAAAACCGCAAGCTGGCCCACCGGTATCACTTGCCCGAGATCCGGGTCGAATCGGCCTGACCCTCCCGCCCCCGAAGACATATCGACGGCGATGTGCTATGCTCTCCGGCATCGAAAAAACGAGGCGGCCTTCGACCCGACGGCCGCCCGCCGTCTTTTCCCACTCCGCACCGATTGCTGCTGCCCATACCGGGAGGTCGGGTGACAGATGAGATTTACGCTGCGACTCAAGATCATCTTGATATTTTCCATCTTCCTGCTGGTCGGCGGAGGCGCCTGGTTCATGAATTTCAACGCCTACCGCCTGCTGACCCACAGCCTTCAGCTGCTCGAGGAAACCGACAAATTTTTGAACTGGGTTCTGGAGACCCGGCGTTACGAGAAGAACTACTTTCTGTCCGGTGGGGAAGACAACCTGGTCGAGGCGGTCAACTTCGCCCAACAGGCCCACGCGCAGCTGAAGCTGATCGCCGCTCGCTCCGACACCGGCGCCGATGCATCGACCGACTTCTCCGGGCTCCTGGCGGCGCTGGAAACCTATCAGACCACGCTGTCGGATCTGCTTCAGTCTTCTTCCGGGGTCCATCCTTCGGACGCCGAATCAGCCCGGATGGCAAGTCTTCAAAAGAACCTGGCCATCGTCAGAAGCCAGGGGAACTTTTTGACCACCGAAGCGGAAACGATGGTCAGAAACCAGCAGCAAAGCGTGAACAAACTGCTGGAGCAGAAAAAAAAGTACCATTTCATCGCGCTTGCCGAGATTCTCGGCCTTTGCATCTTCATGGTGCTGTTTTTGTTTTTCAGCGTCAACCGGCCGCTGAAGGCCATCGAAAACGGCATCGCCAAGATCGCCCGCGGTGACTACGAAAACCTTCCTTCCCTGTCCAAGGGAGACGAGTTCGAGGATCTGGTGACGAGCCTGAATCACATGCTCGACGAAGTCAATCGCCGCACCGAGCAGCTCATCCAGAGCAAAAAGATGGCCTCCCTGGGCACGCTGACCTCCGGTGTCGCCCACGAATTGAACAACCCGATCAACAATATCTCCACCACCATACAGATCCTGCTGGAAGAACTCGAAGAAGGCGACACCGAATATCAGCGGATGCAGTTGGAGGAGGTGGAAAGGCAGGTGGAGCGGGCCCGGGACATCGTCCGGGCGCTACTGGAATTTTCCCGGGAAACCGACTTCAGCATCCAGCAGGTCTTTCTGCAGGATCTGATCGAAAACACCCTTAAGCTGATTCGCGGGGAGGTGCCGGCCGATGTGGAAGTCGAAACGGACCTGCCGCCGGATATCCAGATCGCGCTGGACCCCCGGACGATTCAGCAGGTTCTCATCAACCTGATCATCAACGGCATCCAGGCGATGCCCGACGGAGGCCGACTTCAGATCCGGGGGTTTGAAAGCCCGGTTGACAAGGGGGTTTGCATTCAGATCCAGGACATGGGGATCGGCATTTCCCCGGACGATCTGCCGAAGATATTCGACCCGTTCTTTTCGACCAAGGAAGTCGGGCACGGCACCGGCCTGGGCCTTTCGGTCTCCCACGGGATCGTCAAAAAGCACGGGGGTCGGATCGACGTGCAAAGCGTGCCGGGCGAAGGGACCACTTTCACCATCTTTCTGCCCGCCAGGTCGATTCCGGCGAACGGCATCGAATCCGCCGACACCGGATCGATCGCCGAAGATCCCGATGCCACGCCAAGGAAAGCGCGATGATGGATCAACCGGAGCCGACGGTATTGATCGTGGAAGACGAGGATGTGGCCCGACGCAATCTGGCGCATATTCTCGAAAAGGAGGGGTATACGGCCGTTTCCGTCGATGACGGCGCCAAAGCCGTAAAGCTGCTCAAGCAAAGGGAATTCGACCTGGTCCTCACGGACCTGCGGATGAAAAAAGTCGACGGAATGGGGGTGCTCAAGACCAGCCGGGATCTTCAGCCCTTTACGGAGGTGATCATAATCACCGGGTATGCCACGGTGCGGTCGGCGGTCGATGCCATGCACCAGGGCGCTTATGATTATATCGCCAAACCTTACAAGATCGACGAAGTTCGGCGCACGGCCCGGGAAGCCATCCTGAAGCGCCGGCTCCGGATCGAAAACCGACAGCTTCGGGAGCGCCTGGAAAGGGCCGAGGAAATCCAGCCCATCATCGGCCAGAGCGAGGCCATCGTGGCCGTGGTCCGGACCATCCGGCAGATTTCCGATTCGGACACCAACGTGCTGATCCTGGGAGAAAGCGGCACCGGAAAGGAGCTGGTGGCCAAGACGATCCATCACCTCAGCCCCAGGGGATCGAAGCGGTTTGTCGCTTTCAACTGCGGTTCTTTCACCGAAGAGCTGATGGCCGGAGAACTCTTCGGGCATGAACGGGGCGCGTTCACCGGCGCCATCCAGAAGAAATCCGGCCTGGTGGAAGCGGCCCACGGCGGGACCATCTTTTTAGACGAGGTCGGCGACATGCCCCTGACGATGCAGGTCAAGCTGCTGCGCGTCATCCAGGAGGGGGAGTTCATGCGGGTGGGCGGCACGGAACCGATTCCGGTGGACGTGCGGTTTATCGCAGCGACCCACCGGGATCTGGCCAGGGACATGGAAGAAGGCCTCTTCCGGCAGGACCTTTACTACCGCTTGAATGTCATGTCCATCAAACTCCCGCCGCTGGCCGAGCGGCCGGAGGACATTTCCCTGCTGGCCATGCATTTTCTGGCCAAAAAGAACCAGAGCATGGGAAAGGACATCCAGGAAATCGACCGCGAGGCCATGGACCTGCTGTGCAAATACAGCTGGCCCGGCAACGTGCGGGAGCTGGAAAACGTCATCGAAAGGGCCGTTGCGCTGCAAAACGGACCCGCCATCCGGACCGGCGACATGCCCGACTACATCCAGAACCTGTTCATGGAAACCTATCGGCGCCCCGGGGCGTCGATCCCCACCCTGGCCGAGCAGGAGCAGAACTACATCCAATGGGTGCTCGACAAGTGCGAGGGGAACCAAACCAAGGCGGCCAAGATCATGGGGATCGATCGGGTGTCGCTGTGGCGGAAATTGAAGCGTTTCAACGACGAGGGCGAAGAGTCCTGATTCACGCATCCACGCATCGTCCACGTCGGCCCTGTGGCCAGTGAAGATCGGAAACGGACTGCGGAGGGGGGCCCTTCCGGCAGCATGCATGGGACGCTATGAGCTTTTTTAAAAAAAATCGGGAACCCGACGAGATGGACCCAGAGGCAGCCGAAATCGAGGAACTGCGCCAAGCCGTGAAAAACAGCCGCATGCCCTCGGCGGTGGTCAAAACCGCGCTGAAGGAAGTCGACCGCATCGGCAAGATGGGAACCTTCAGTGCCGAGTACACCATCGGCGTCAACTACATCGACTATCTCGTCAGCCTGCCGTGGAATCGGTCAAGCGCGGACCGGTTGGACCTGGAAACCGCCAAGGAGATCCTCGACTCGGAACACTACGGACTGACCGAAGTGAAAAACCGGATCCTGGAGCATCTTGCCGTCCGGATCCTGCTCGCCAAGCGAAAACCGCGGCTGCTGGTCGTCGATGACGAAAAGCCGACCCGGATGAACCTGGAGCACGTTCTCAGCAAGGAGGGGTACCAGGTGCAGACGGCCGAAAACGGGGTCCAGGCCCTGGATCTGTTGAGGCGCAGCCCCTTTGACGTGATCGTGACCGATCTGAAAATGGAAAAGGTCGACGGTCTGACCCTGCTGTCCCAGGTCAAAAGGGATCATCCCGCCACCGAGGTGATCGTCATCAGCGGTTATGCCACCGTGCCCGTGGCCATCGAGGCCATCAAGCGGGGCTCTTTTCATTTCATATCCAAACCGCTGAAGCTCGACGAACTGCGCGAAACGGTCAAAAAGGCCCTGGACCGCACCCGGGCACAATTCCAGAACGCAGGACCGGTGCTTTGCTTCGTCGGACCGCCGGGAACCGGCAAGACCTCCCTGGGCCTTTCCATCGCCCGCAGCCTGCAACGCCGCTTCGTCCGGATTTCCCTGGCCGGACTCAAGGACGAGGCCCAGCTCCGGGGCCACCGCCGCAGCTACGTGGGGGCTCTGCCCGGCCGCATCATTCAGGAACTGCGCAGTTGCGAGACGGACAACCCGGTATTTATGCTCGACGAACTGGACAAGATCGGTCAGGATTTCAAGGGCGATCCGGCCGGAGCGCTGCTGGAAATCCTGGACTCGCATCAAAACGCCTATTTCATCGACCACTACCTCGACGTCCCCTTCGATCTGTCGAAAATCATGTTCATCACCACGGCCAACGGCCTGGAGAACATCCCCGGTCCCCTCTTGGACCGCCTGGAGGTCCTGTGGCTGACCGGCTATACGGAAGCCGAAAAGGTCCAGATCGCCTTTCATCACCTGATCCCGCGGGAGATCCAGGCCAGCGGCCTGGCCGATCGGCCGGTGGATTTCAGCCCGGAGGCCGTCCGCAAGGTGATTCAGGAATACACGCGGGAGGCCGGCCTGCGGGGGCTGCAGCGGCAGGTCGCCTCCCTGTGCCGAAAGATCGCACGCGCGCGGCTAAACGGCGACGTGGAGATCAGCGAGGGGACCGTAGGGCCCGACACCGTGGAACGGCTGCTGGGGCCCCGGCAATATTCCTTCGAGGTTGCCCAGGCCAAAGACCGCGTGGGGGTGTCCACCGGCCTTGCCTGGAGCGATGTGGGCGGCCAGATTGTCTTTGTGGAGGCCACCAGCATGAAGGGCCGCGGGCAGTTGATCCTGACCGGATCCCTGGGAACGGTGCTCAAAGAGTCGGCCCAGGCCGCCCTGAGCTACATTCGCAGCACGGCCGAATCCCTTGAAATTGCTGAAGCATTCTTCGAAAGCCACGACATCCACATCCACATTCCCGCCGGCGCCATCCCCAAAGACGGGGCCTCGGCGGGGCTGCCGATCGCCGCCGCGCTTCTGTCGCTGGTCACCCGCCGCCCCTGCCGGCGGGAAACCGCCATGACCGGCGAGCTGACCCTGACCGGGCGAATCCTTCCGGTGGCGGGCATCAAGGAAAAACTCATGGCCGCCCACCGCGCAGGGGTCACCACGGTGGTCCTGCCCGCCAAAAACGAGGTCGACCTGCACGACATCCCTGCCGATATCCAGGCCGACATCCGGATCGTCCCCATCGAGGAGCTGTCCGCCGCGATCGATCTGGTGCTGGTGTAAAACGCCTGCCGCATTCGCCGATTCCGCCCGAACGGACCGGTTCTGACAATCCCGAACGAACGACAAATTTCGTCATCTACCGACACGATTTGTCAAAGGAGGGGCCGGTTCTGGCGGCTGTTTATATTTATATAATATTTTCAGCATATTGAATTGACAAGTCGCTGGCATCGATCTTGCTAACCATAGTTTTGCGGTATTGTGGCCGACGCTTTTCTTGAAAAAAAGGATCGAAGTCGGGAGTGCGCCATGAACTATGCCATTTTGGGAAACTTCAGCCAAAAAGAAAAAGTGGCCCTGTTAAAGCTTTTGATCAAGATCGCCTATTCCGACGGGGAATGGTCCGACGAAGAAAAATCCTTTATCAAGGATTATCTGATGCAAAATGACATGAAGTGCACCGGCGGTTTTGTCAAAAGAGCCGTGCAGGAAGATTTGAATGGCATTTTGTCTGTCTTCGAAAGCTGCAAGAACCTGGAAAGGGGCAAGACACTGTCGTGGGGCTTTGCAAAGAGGCATGGAATCGCCCCGGACTTTGAACGCTCGCTTCTGAGCGCAATCGACAATGCAGTGCAACACAGGGTGAGGAAGATCGAAAGCAACCTGAGAAAGTATATCCAAACGCCGCTGAAGGCCTTCGTCTACCTGTGGTGCAATGAGGATCTGCGTCCAAGCCTGGATCGACCGCAAGCGGTCTGATGACGTCGTCTGATCTTTTCGGCGCTTGCCGGCATTGGTTGTCTTCGACTTCCCCCACCGCTACTCGTCGAACCCGGGCCGCACAAACGCCCGGGCCTCGGGAAATTCCTTTTCCGTGATATCCCGGATGAGCCTCAACCGGGCGATGATCTCAGCGGCCCGGCCTTTGTGATCCGGCAGGTAGGAGGCGGCAACCCCCCAGGCGCTGATGGACCGGTCCATCGCGATCAGGGCGATTTTGGCCGAACCGTCGGAGTCTTTCGGGATGTCGTCAAAATCGGAACCCGCCTCTTCGTCTTTGCCCCTCAAGGCCCTGTCGAGCTTCACGCCGATGAAAAACTGGTAGTAGCCGATCACCTCCAGCGCCTCTGAAAGCGGGATGGACCCCTTTTCCGCATCGGACCGGACGACTTTCAGGGGAGAGGCCTCCTTTTCCACGGCCTCGGCAAGAGGACCCTGGCACCGATCGAACCAGTCACCGACCATCTTGATGTAATGGTCGGCCATGCGGGATACGATGTGCTCCTTGTTGTCCGGGCCCGCCTCCGTCTCGATCTCGACGGTTTCCAGATCGATTCCAAACTCGTCCGCCAGATCCTCGAGAAGGCTCAGGGCGATGTCAAAGGAGTCTCCAATGTGGTCCCAGAACTGCCGGTTGTCTTCGTCGGCGCCCTCCGCCTTCTGCTTTTCGTCTTCTTCCATCGCATAATTCAGGCAACGGGAGGTAAACGGGCATCGCCCGCACCACCGGTCGCAGTAGTTATAGATGCCGGGGATGAAATTCGGATCCGCCGCCATCTCGAGAAGCTCTTTTTTATCCATGAGGGTGCCGCTCCGATATCGGGTTGGGTGCAAAATACACGATCTCCATGGGAAGGCCTTCCAGGTCCTTTCCAGGCTCGGCAGGAAGCGTCAGGGGGTGGCGACTGGCATGGCGTGCCGCCACGGCAAGGGCAAGGGCATCGAAGATGTCGTCCAGGGCCGCCCCCTTTTCGCGGGTTGCGATAATGGCGTGAAGGACGACCGCGTCGATCTCGGGCAGGTGGGGCCGCAGCAGCTCGAGCCGTTCGGACAGTCCTGCGGCCGTCTTTTTGGATGACACAACGGGGCGGGCTGCCAGCGCCGCAAAGCAGACCTCCGGATGAGCCTCCCGCACCCTGCCCCCGGCCGCAGGGGTGGATCTTAAGAATTCATCCACCTCCCGGATTTTCGGGGCGATCCCCCAGGACTGGCGGCTGACCTTGACGCCGATCTTCCGCTGGTTGACGGCGCAGGCCTCCCGATAGGAGCGGGCTTGCAGCGCCTCCCGGCACGGGGGTGGAAATACGCAGGAGCCGGATTTCGGCTTCAGAAATCGCCGTGCCGCCGCATCGCAGGCCCTGGGCCCTTCAAAGGGAAGACCGATCGGAATGTCGACCAGCACCAAGGCGGCATCCGCGCTCTTGTGCCACAGCCTGGGAATGTCGGCTGCAAACCCGATCCGATAGACCGCTTCGGGGCCGACCGCCGCATAGATCCAGCCCCGCTTGCACCCGTCGACGCCGATGAACAGATCTGCCGTCATGTTGCAAAGCGTTTCTTTCTGCTGCGGCCGGGGGACGGTGGCGCGCAGCAGGCAAAGACAGCGGCCGTGGTGCGTGGTTTAAGACCCCCCACAAACCACCGTCCACCAACCGCGCCCGCAGGCGCAGACCCGTAGATCTCATTTCTCAATTCAAGGTTCAACATTCTACCCCTTTCCGCCGACCACCAAGCGCGCCCACAGGCGCGATCCCCCTGCCTGCCGCCGCGGCAAGGCTGCGACGCTATGGATTCCAGGATTGGATGAACGGGGCGTATTCGGTGTCGGGGTGAAGGTCCTCGCGAATCGGCGAGAAGACCTCGATGTACACGGAATGTTTTACCGCAAACATGCTGTGTTCGGTGTTGCCGGGAATGCACCAGCTGTCCCCCGGCGTGCAGTCGTAGACCTGGTCGCCGATAAACAGCCGGGTCCGGCCGCTCACCAGATAACCGGTCTGCTCCTGGGTGTGGCTGTGGGTCGGAATCCGGGTTTCCCTTTCCAGCTTCAACTCGGCCATCAAGGTATTTTCCCCGTACACCAGGGTTTTTTGTCTGCTGCCTTTGATCGGGGATCGGTAACCTTCCCTGCTGCTTTTCCTGAACATGGTTCTGCTCCTGTATACAACCAGTCTCCCGTGGTGGTTGGAAAACCCATATTGCCGTTGCCGTTTCTTATCCGAGCGCCGCCAAGAAGCCAACAGGTTTCGTGTCCGGAACCGTTTCCGGTCGGGCGCCGTCCGGTGCCCAACCGCTTGGCATCCCGGCAGCATACCGGCTTGCCGGCCTGGCAGCTGTCATTCACGGAAAAATCGGTGGGGGAAACGATCGGGAGTGAATTTCCGGGATCGAACACACCCTGCAGCAAGTCGTCGTCGCGTCAAGGCGGCTGTGGCGACGATGCGCCGGGCGAGTGCGCTCGCGGTTGCGGTTCTGGCCGGCCTTTTCAGCAGGTCTGCAGAGGCCGGCCCCTGGGCAGCAAAAGATGCGACGGCTCGCATCCGCATCGGAGGGAAGGGCGGCTACCGGTTGATTTCGACATATTGGACTCTCTGGGCATTCAATTCGACGATTTCGTCATTGATTGCACCGGTTTCGATGTAAATACCCGATTCGGAAGGAACGATGGGCAAGCCGAATTGAGAACCGAATTGCAAAACGATGAATTCCGGGTTCTTGATGCTGATGGCCCCACCTTGTTGAGTGGGTTTGAGCGCCTTTTCCCACATTTTTTCTCTCTGTTCCGGCGTCAAGTTGTCCAGCCATTCGCGCGTGTTATATTGCGCATGGACTTCATCAAAGGAAAGGCTGCGGTCGAACTTGCTCGGAATGATGTGAACGAGGACTTCGTGAAAGGGGGGATCTATTCGATCGTCCAGGTACACGACGCTGAGCCCCGTATCGTTGTCGATGACCTGCTGCCCCCTTTCGAGTCGAATTTTCGTTACAGGCTCGGCCACGCATTGAATCACTTTGGACTGATAGCCGGTATAATAGCCGCTTCCGGAGCGCTTGATCACGCTTCCCGTCGAAATTCCCGCCGACACCGCTCCGGCGGCCGCCGGCGAGATCTTGAAACTGCTCGTTATGTTCGCGCCGTTGTTGCCTTCGACCTGGACTTCGATGTCCCCGACATTGATGACGCTGGTCACGACCTCTATCTGCCGCTGGTCGCACGGAGCGGTGGGGATAAAGCAGTTTGCCATCTCATGAAATGGATTGATCAACTGGATGTTGGCTTTACTGACCCGGGAAAAATCTCCCTCCAGCTTACCATCGGAAATTTGCTTTAAAAGCTTTTCGACTTCCGCGCTTCCCTTGAGTTCGAACTGATCCTCCTGGGACCGGGTCTCATCGTGGATCTTTCCCTTGATGGCGGTGACCGCGAACAGCGGATTCGACTTCAGGACATTTTCTTTCACGATATATCCCAAGGGATCCAGGGTCGAGTAATTGCTGATATAGGTAAATCCCTTGTCCTCGGTCCATTTTTCTTCGATGGTTTTGCAGCCGAGCAAGAAACAGACGGCGATCAGAATGCCTAAAAGCGTCACCCGTTTGCGCATGGCCATTTTCCTTTTCCCCGAGACGTATGTCGTGGTTCGATGGCGGTAAAGAAGGAAACTGCAACACCGAGAAAGTGATCACTCATACAGCACAGGCGGGAAGGCTCCCGGCCGGCGGGGGCCCTGAATGTTCAAAAGAGCGCTGTATATGTTTACTTGTCTGCCAAGTTTTCCACTTTTTGTCAACATATGGAGACATTGGATTCACTTTCGGGACGGGGAAAACCGAAGGGGAAAACAGCCCGACCGGCCATGGAGCGCAGACCGCCCCTTTCGCCGAGGCCGAACCACCCGATGCTGGGGTTTTGCGTGCCGGTCCTGCAGAATGCCTGCATCCCGGGAATATCGATATCCGCCCCGAAAATCGAATCCCTGACGGCCGTCACGGACAGTCGGCAGATATCTCCGGCCGAACGGCTGGACGCTTGAAAAACAGACGCCCGCCGGCGCGCCCTGTCGACAGCGGCCCCCTCAGCCTTTCCGTTGGCGCGGAGCACCGTGGTCCAGCACTTCGCGCACCTTCTGCGACAGCGCCTTGATGGAAAACGGTTTCTGGATAAACCCGCTGCACCCCCGCTCCAGAATGTCCTTCGCCTGCCCGGTGATACTGTAGCCGCTCGACAAAAGGATCGGCGCATCTCCCCCCAGCGCCCTCATCCGATCAAACGTTTCCCCGCCCCCCATACCCGGCATGATCATGTCCAGTATGACCAGGTCGACCGCTTCTCTGTGCTTTTCGTACAGATCGATAGCCGCCCGGCCGCTGTCGGCGATGAGGACGCGATACCCCAGCTTTTCCAGCATCGCTTGCCCGACCTCGAGAATCATGCGCTCGTCGTCTACCAGAAGAACCGTCTCCTTGCCGTGTTCAATCTGGAGCGATTTCGGCCGCGGGTCTTCTTTCCCGGCCGGCCGCTCCGATGCGGGCAGGTAGATGCTGAAAGTGGTTCCCGCCCCTTTTTCACCGCCGACATCGATAAAACCGCCGTGGTTCTTGACGATGCCGTAAACCGAAGCAAGACCCAGCCCGGAGCCCTCCGCCATGTCTTTTGTTGTGAAAAATGGGTCGAAGATCTTCTCCCGGGTCGCGGCATCCATCCCCACGCCGGTGTCGGTCACCGACACCTTTACGTACCTTCCCGGTGTCACCGCAAAAGGCCTGCTGCATGTTGCGTCGAGAGTGACATTCTCGGTCTGGATGTAGAGGTCCCCGCCTTCCGGCATGGCCTGCCAGGCGTTCACAAAGAGATTGAGAAGCACCTGTTGTATCTGGCCCCGGTCCACTTCCACGGTCCAAAGGTCCTCATCATATTTCCCGTGAATCCGGATCTCCCTCTTGGTGGAACCGAACATTCGGTTCTCGTGCCTGATCAGGGCGTTGAGGTCCGTGGGTATGACCTCGTACTTGCCGCCGCGCGCAAAGCCCAGCAGCTCTCTGGTCAGCTCCACGGCATCCTGCACGTACTCTTCGATGCCTTTCAGATGTTCGAAGTCGGGATGGGAAGGGCCCTTGCCCAACATCATCAGGGAGGTTCGACCCTGCACCCCCATCAAAATGTTGTTGAAATTGTGTGCAATGCCCCCGGCCAGTGTCCCGATGGATTCCATCTTCTGGGCCTGGATCAATTTTGCCTGAAGGCTCTGTCGCTCGTCCTCGGCCCGCTTGCGCTCGGTGATGTCCTGCACCATCGACAGAACGCCGATAATGCTGCCGTCTTGGCTTTTCAACGGGGTGTTGGTCCAACTGCAGATGATCGAGCGGCCGTCTTTGGTGGTGTTTTCGTTAATGCTGTGGGCCGTGCTGTCCCCTTCCAGCAGGCGCGCCCACACGTCGTCAACGGTCGTCTGGACCTTCTCGGCAACGATCATTCCGTAAGGATGCCGGCCCATCGCTTCTCTCGAGGAATAGCCGAAAATGCTTTCCGCGGCAGGGTTCCAGGTCATCACCCTGAAGTCACGGTCCCACAAAATAAGGGCAATCGGCATCCGTTCGATCTGCAGGCGCAGCCGTTCTTCACTCTCCTGAAGGGCTTCTTCGGCCCGTTTGCGTGTAATCGCCGTCCCGATAATCTCGGCAAGGGTCCGCAGGGGGAGAAGTTCTTTCTCGCCCCAGGCCCTCTCGGTGGCCACGTTGTCGAAGCCCATGAAGCCCGCCAGGCGGTTGTTCACCATAAACGGAACCACGAGAACCGACTTGATGTTCTGGGCCTCCAGGATTTCCCTTTCCGCAAGGGCCTCCGGCGGCATCTCGGCAACGTTGTTGACGTGGATGCTCTGCCCCGCCTCCAGAATATTCATCCACCAGGGAAACAGGCTCAGGGGCAGGTCCTGCAGGTTGTCTATTTCAGACTCAACACCCGGG
>JASFPT010000080.1:0-14520 GCA_050115795.1 Desulfobacterales bacterium | reverse complement strand
TGTTCCATTTGCTGGCCTCTTCCCGGGAGATGGGGGGCCCGATCTTGGGATTGATGGTGCAGCGGACCAGGATGTACAAAAAGTAGAGGCCGGCCAGAATCAGCCCCGGAAAGATCGCCCCGGCAAAGAGGTTGCCCACCGAGGTCTCTTTCAGGCCGGTCAGGCCGCCGTAGACGACCATCATGATGCTGGGCGGGATCAGGATGCCCAACGTGCCCGAGGAGCAGATGATGCCGGCGGTCAGCTCCTTCTGGTAGCCCTTGTTCATCAGGGCCGGCGTGGCCAAAAGCCCCATGGCCACCACCGAGGCGCCGATGATGCCGGTGGTGGCGGCAAAGACGGTGCAGACCACCACCACCGCAAGCCCGAGGCCGCCCTTGAGGCCGCCCAGTACGATGTACAGCGCCTCGAAGAGCTGTTCGGCCACCTGGGACCGGTCCAGCAGCTGGGCCATGAGGATGAACAGCGGGATGGCCACCAGCACGTAGTTGTTCATCAGGCCCCAGGTGTTGTTGGCGAACATCTCAAACAGGGCCACCACGTTGAAACCGTTGTCGATGAGCCCGAAGAGCGTAGCGGTTCCGGCAAGGCAGAAGGCCAGGGGATGACCCGTGACGATCGTCAGGATCAAAAAGGCGAACATGGCGACGGTTAAAAATTCGACACTCATGATTGGACCTCATCGGGGGATTCGTTGACGGCTTCTTTGAGGTTGCGGACTTGCTTGAGCAGAGACCCGATTCCCATCAGCAGCAGAAACAGGAAACTGACGGCCATCAGAATCTTGAAGGGCCAGATGGGCGGCGCCCAGCTCGTGGAGTTGAGCTCGCCCTGGATGGTCGACGCGTAGGCGAACTTGATCGATCCCACGGTCATGAAGAAGTAGACCGGGGTGAAGATGAGCAGGTAGGTGACGATCGAGATGATCGCCTGCGCCTTTTTCGACAGGCGCGAGGTGACGATGTCCACACTCACGTGGCCGTTGTGCCGCTCCATGAAGGACAGCCCGAACATGTAGTGCAGGCCGTAGCAAAAGGCGGTGGCCTCAAAGCCCCAGACCGTGGGGGCGTTGAAGATGTACCGCTTTACCACTTCGTACAGGACGATGAGCAGCAGGGGATAGATCAGAAACGACAGGATCTTTCCCTGGGCGTCGATGAAGGCGTCGATGACCTTGATGACGGCGTTCAACATGATCTTTCGGCTCCTTGCCTGAAAATGCCCGGCAGAATCGGTCCGGAGCCGGAGCCTTCCGGCTCCGGACCGCTGGCAGGGCTCGGTACCGTTTATTCGGTGGTTCTGCCGGAGATGAAGGTCTCATAGGGCCAAGGGGTCACGCCGCTGCGGGCGTCGCGCCAGTCGGCGAAGCTCTCCAGGAAGGCTTCCTGGGAGTCCATGACCTTCTTGACGTCCGGGTACTTGACCTTGAGTTCCTCGATGTACTGGTGGGTCGTTTTCCGGAACTCGATGATGGTTTCCTTGTCCATCTTGACGATCTCGACCTTTTTCTTGAACAGACGGATCGCCTCCGCATTCAGGGCGTTGATCCAGTTGTAGGACCACAGCTGGGTCTCCTTGGCGGCGATGTCGATGATCCACCTCAGGTCCTCGGGCAGCTTGTCGTAGGAGTCCTTGTTGAAGAACAGGGCGCACTGGATGCCCGGCTGATGGACGCCCGGCTGGATGGCATACTTGGTGATCTCGTCAAAGCCCATGGGGTAATTGATGGCCGGGGAGGAAAACTCGGCCGCATCGATGACGCCGCGCTCCAGGGCGAGGTAGACTTCTCCGCCGGGAAGCGGGCTGACCGAGGCGCCCAGTTTGTTCATGATGTCCATGTACCATCCCGGGGTGCGGACGCGCATCCCTTTGAAGTCCTCCATCTTGGTGGCGCGCTTGTTGGAGAAAAGACCCATCTCCTGGCCGCACTGGCCGCCGGGCAGGGCCACCAGGTTGTAGCGGCCGTAGAGCTCGGCCATCATCTCGGCGCCGCCCTTTTCATAAAGCCAAATGTTGTAGCCCTCTGCATCGAGGCCGAAGGGGACCGAAGCAAAGGCCACGAACGCTTCGTTCTTGCCCTTCCAGTAGCCGGGCCAGTCGTGACCCGCGTCGGCCGCACCCTTGCTGACGGCGTCGAAGGTCTGCATGGCCGGTACCAGTTCGCCGGCGGAAAAGGGCTTGATGTCCAGGCGGCCGGCCGACGCAAGCCGGACGCTGTCGCAAAAATGGGAGGCGATGTCGTAGAACAGGAGCCCCTTGCTCCAGGGCATGACCATCTTCCAGCGGATCTTTTCGTCGGAGGTCTTGAACTTGACCCGCTTGGCGATGTCGCTTCGCGGATCTTCGCCGAACTTTTTCCGTTCGGCGGCCATCGACAGGCTGGCCATGAAAGATAGGGCGACGATCAGACAGACGGCTATGGTAAGCGCGCGTTTCATGAAAAATCTCCTTCCTTTTCTTGGATGGAATCGATCGATTGGCGATGCTCGAAACGACGTTCAAATTTCTGCCGGCTCCCACCTCCTTTCCCGGTCCGGGAGGATCAGTAAGTTAGCACCATCCCGCCGTCGAAGAGCAGGTCTCCGCCGACCAGATACTTCGAAAAGCGGGAGAAACCGAACAAAAACAGGTTGGCCACATCCACCGGTGGCATCATCTCTTTGACCCGGGATTTTCCCATCATCACGTCGGTGACGACCGCCTCTTCGGAGATTCCCCGCTGTTTGGCCTGGGCCGGGATCTGGTTCAGGGCCAGAGGCGTTTTGACAAAGCCGGTGCTGACCGTAAACGATCGGATCTTGCCTTCGCCCTCGGCTGAAATCGACTGCGCTAAAGCCTTCAGGCCGAATTTGGTGATGTTGTAGACCGGCTTGTTGAGGGTGCAGATGTGGGCGTGGACCGAGGCCATGTGGCCGATCGCCCCGGTGCCGTCTTCGCTTTTTCTCATGTGGGGAATGACCAGCTTTGAAAGGTAAAACGGGGCCCGGAGCATGACCCGCTGCATGAGGTCGTATTTTTCCATGGGAAAGTTGTCCACCGAATCGATGTGCTGCAGACCGGCGATGTTCGCCAGAAAACGGATTCGGCCGATCTTGGCGGCCTCTTTGACGGCATTTTCGATATCTTCGTCCCGGGTCAGGTCGGTCTTGATGAAGATCATCTGGCCGCCCATGGCCCGGGCCATCTGCTGGGTCTTTTTGCCTTCCTCTTCGTTGACGTCGAGCCCGACGGTCATCAGGTTGTTGGCGGCGGCGGCGACGGCGACGGCCCGACCGATGCCGGTTCCCGAACCGCTCACGATGCAGACATTGTCCGCTGAGAAGCGCTCGTCTTGCAGGAGCAGAATCTGGTCCTTTGTAATCTCCGGCTCCCTGATCTTCATGGTGTTCCTCCCTGTCTCGGATCCCTTTTTCAAAATGCGGTCTTGTCAGAAACTGACGATCGTTCAACCAGACACTGCAAAACCGGGACCAGCGCCAAGCGAGGTTCGGCTTTGCCGACGGCTGTGCCGCCCAGGCCCGCATCACGGACGTTTCAGGCGCCGTGGGCGCACCGCCCCCGCCCTGGGAGACGGAAAAGGCCGGAAAGTGTAGCCATAAAACGTATCAAAAAAAATACATGTACTTTTTTTGATACACATTGTAACGATGGTACGGAAACCCCGGATGGTTGGCCTTAATTGGTATTACCATTGCTATCTTAAAAAGGTTTGTATGTCAAACAAAATTATTTCCAATCCATGGATTTGTTTCAACCAACTGTATTTTATGTAAAATTAAAATATTTGGGGTCTTTCTCCATCTTTTTATTAAAAATAGATATGGTTATACCAATTGGTTTTTGATGAGCCGAATCTTTCCCAAGCAAGAAGACGGGGACGGGATGAGAGACGACGAGGGAAAAGAAAACGAATTGGGTATGCTGCGCAGTCAGCTGGAGATGTATCAACTGATCTTCGACAGCATCTACAACGGGGCGATGGTCACCGATGCCGACGGGATCATCACCCATTTCAACAAGCCATACGGAAAATTTCTCACCATCGATCCGGAGAAGCAGATCGGGCGGCACTGCACGGAAGTGGTGGAACACACCCGGATGCACGTGGTGGCCAGGACCGGCCGCGCGGAAATCAACCAGAGTCAGAAACTCAAGGGCCAGAACATGGTGGTGCAGCGGATTCCGATCCGCAAAAACGGTCAGGTGATTGCCGTCTTCGGACAGGTGATGTTCAAGGACGTTCGGGATGTCCGAAAGTTGGCCAACCGGCTCTCGGTGCTCGAATCGAAGGTAAAGCTCTACGAAGAGGAGCTGATGTCGCTTCGGTCCACCCGGTACACCCTCGACAGCATCATCGGGGAGAGCGAAAGCCTGCGTCGGTTGAAAAAAGAAGCGCTGCAGGCCTCGGCAAACGCGTTTCCGGTGTTGATCACCGGGGAGAGTGGAACCGGCAAAGAACTTTTCGCCCAGGCGATTCACCATGCCAGCGCCCGGAAAATCCATCCCTTCGTGCGGATCAACTGCGCGGCCATCCCAAGGGACCTTCTGGAATCCGAGCTTTTCGGCTACGAGAAAGGGGCCTTTACCGGAGCCCGCTCCAGCGGCAAGCCCGGAAAATTCGAGCTCGCCCACCGGGGGACCGTCTTTCTGGACGAAATCGGGGACCTTCCCCTACAGATGCAGCCCAAGCTGCTGCGGGTCCTGGAGGACAAGGAGTTTGAGCGGATCGGGGGAACGCGGGTTGTGCGGTCCGATTTCCGGCTGATCGCCGCCACCAACCAGAACCTGGAAAAGCTGATGGCAGAAGGCCGCTTTCGCAAGGACCTTTTTTACCGGCTCAATGTCATTCCCCTGCCGATCCCCCCGCTTCGGGAAAGAAGAGAGGACATCCTGCCGATCGCCTCAGCGCTGCTTGGCCAGCTCCCCCAGGAGGCCAACCTGGAAGGGGTCCATTTCGATGCAGAGGCCGCTGCGCTGCTGACCGGCCATGAGTGGCCCGGCAACGTGCGGGAGCTCTCCAACGTCCTGGAGCGGACTGTCGCGATTCTGGAGGGGAAAACGATCCGGCGGTCGGATTTGCCCTTTTTCCTTTCCCGAGCCGCCGAAAAGAAAGGCGCAAAAGGGGAGGTCTCCATCCGAAGCGCCCAGGTCCGGGCCGAGAAAGTCGCCATCCGGCGCGCCCTTGCCGAGGCCGGCTACAACAAGGCGCAGGCCGCCCGCCTGCTGGGCATCCATCGGACCCTGCTCTACAAAAAGATGAAAAAGTACGCCATCGCCCTGAACCCGGAGGCGTAGAAATGCCCTCGGCATTTCTACGTCTCCGGGTATAATCTATTTCTAAAAAATCAGGTACAAGGCGGCCACATTGCACCCGAAGGCGCTTTTCCCAGCGTTCCGCGCTGAGCCCGACAGAGGCGGATAAACAACGCAAGAACCGGACGGATCAGCCCCTTCCGCTGTATGAGGTCTTCCGCCGTCAGGCGGGAGGCCGAGTTCGCAAGGGGTCCGCCCGTTTCAGCGACGCTCCCTTCGACTTCGCTCCCTTCGACTTCGCTCAGGGTCGGCGGGACAAGCAGGAAGAAACGGGGTTTCCCTGTCGGCCGACATCGGACCCCGGATATCGGCCATCGGTTTCCGGGCCAGCTCCTGCCCACGGGATGTATCAAAAATGCGAAGATTTTTCCTTTACACCGGCAAGCGCCTTGCGGGCCTCCTCGCGGCTTTCGTAGATGTGGGGCGCCACCTCGCGCCTTTTCAGGGCGTCGCCGATCTTCATCCGCAAAAAGGTGCTCGTGGTGTACCGGGTGACACCGGAGTAGAAACGGTCCACGAGTCCCTTGACCATGTCGGTGTACTCGTCGACGACGTCCGGGGCGATGAAGAAGTTGTCATAGTTGACGATCGTGTAGACCTTCCGGCCCAGGGGGGCCAGGATGGCCGAAACCGCCGATTCGATCTCCGCCACGTCCCGGCTCGATTTGACGGAGAACCCCTCGAAATTGACGAAGAAGAGGTTTTCCCCCGGATCGTAGGTGAGCCGCTCGGCCAGGGACAGCTCGAGCATCTCTTCTCGGATGCCCATCAGCTCCTCGGAAAAGATCCGGCCGTCCATCGGCGCTGGCTCTTTGGGGATGACCGGGACAAAGTCCATGAAGGGGAGGATGTCCTTTTCCAGATCGATCCCCGGTGCGATTTCCACCAGCGTCATCCCTTCCGGCGTCAGGGAAAAAACACACCGCTCGGTGACATAGAGCACCTGCTGTCCCTTGTCGGCGGCCACCTTGCCGCTGAAGGTGACGTGTTCCACCTGGTCGACGAATTTCCTGGCCCGGCCCTCCCGGGCGATGTGAAGCCGCCCCTCCTTGACCTCCGTCTCGAGCCCGCCGGCCGTGAACGTCCCGCAGAAGACGACCTTCTTGGCGTTTTGGCTGATGTTGATAAAGCCCCCGGCACCGGCCAGCTTCGGCCCGAACTTGCTCACGTTCAAGTTTCCGCTCCGGTCGGCCTGGGCCAGGCCCAGAAAGGCGATATCGAGGCCGCCGCCGTCGTAAAAGTCGAACTGGGAGGGCTGGTCGATCACCGCGCTGGTGTTGGTGGCGGCCCCGAAGTTGAGCCCCCCCGCCGGAAGGCCGCCGATGACGCCGGGTTCGGCGGTTAGGGTGATATAGTCGATCATCTTTTCTTCGTTTGCCACCGAAGAAATCCCCTCGGGCATGCCGATGCCGAGATTGACCACGCTGTTGGCTTTCAGTTCGAATGCGCAGCGGCGGGCGATGATCTTGCGGGCCGACATCTCCATGGGTGCGATGGACTGGACCGGGACCCGGATTTCGCTGGAAAAGGCGGGGTTGTAGACTTCGGCGAAGGTCTGCCAGTGGTTTTCCGGGTCCGAGACCACCACGCAGTCGACCAGGATTCCCGGGATCTTGACCTGCCGCGCATTGAGGGTCCCGCGGTCCGCCACCCGTTCGACCTGCACGATGACAAACCCTCCGGAGTTTCTGGCGGCGGTGGCGATGGCCAGCGACTCCAGCGTGAGGGCCTCTTTTTCCATGGTGATGTTGCCGTCGGTGTCCGCCGTCGTGCCGCGGAGAATCGCAACGTCGATGGGGAAGGTCTTGTAGGCGAGGTACACCTGGCCGTCGAAGGAGATCCGCTCCACGATATCCTCTTTGGTGACCGAATTGATCCTGCCGCCGCCGTGTTCCGGATCCACGAAAGTGCCCAGGCCCACCGAGGTGATGGTGCGCGGCTTTTTTGCGGCGATGTCCCGGTACATGTGGGAAATCACCCCCTGGGGCAGGTTGTAGGCAGCGATCTTGTCGGAGATCGCCAGCTTCTGGAGCCTGGGGACCAGGCCCCAGTGCCCGCCGATCACCCGCTTCACCAGCCCTTCATGGCCCAGATGGTTGAGCCCTCTTTCGGCGCCGTCTCCCTGGCCGGCTGCATAGACCAGGGTCAGGTCCCGGGGCTTTCCATGCTCGAGGAAATATTGCTCCAGAGCGACGGCGATCTCTTCGGCAAAGCCGGTTCCCACAAATCCGCCGGTGGCAATGGTGTCACCGTCCCGGATGACCTGCACCGCCTCCCGGGCCGACACGACCTTTCCCTTGGCCGCTTTTTGGGGGGGCAGCGAGGACAGCATCGGATGGGTTCCGCCCTTTGTCTTTGCGATTTCGCTCATGGGGGTCTCCTTTTCGACTCAACGGAAGTATGATTTGGCCAAACACGGCGATCCGGCCGGTGTCGAAATCTGGATGCAAAACCGATACCCAAAGGCGACGGATGGACCCGACTTATCATTTATATTCATTAAATCGATAAGTTGTCCGCTTTTCTGCCGACTTTTACCGCTGTCTCCACAAATGGCGGCCCCGCGGTATGGTTTTTGCTTTGTAGCTGCCGAGCCGGCACCCGCTCCCCCCAACGCGGCGGGGCGCGGTTTTGCTTCTATTCTGTTCAACAATGTTGTATCAAACCCTGCACAATCGGCTATCCCTGCTTGCCATGGAGACGGAACACCGACACCGGATGAGATTTGCTGCTTCTGCGAATCCTGCTGCGCGACACTGAAAGGAGAAACCGATGCCTGCTTCGATGATGGAAGGGGCCGTCCCGGTCCTGAACGCGTTCAAGGCCGCCCAGATTCCGCTGACGGCAGTGGCCGATGCCTCCTCCTCCGCCGCCCGAGCCGTTTCAATGGGATTCGATCTTGCCCGCTTTACCGCCGGTGGGGGCTTTTCCATGGCCCGCCGATGGCTCGAGCCGCTTCAGGGGCAGGGCGCCTTGCCGCTGACGGATTTTTTCGACATCGGCTGTACAGTGCTCGACCGTTGGATGGCCGCCGTCCAGGATCGTCTGAACGAGACCTTCGAAGCGTTCGCCCGTCAGCGGGCCGGGGAGGCCGAATTTCTCAAGCTCTTTTCCGATGCGCCCCCCTGCCAGGAGCTGGAATCGATCGAGTCCGGAAGCCGCCTTTTGCTCGAAACCCCGAGCCTGCGCCTCTGGGACGTATCGGCCGGCGTCCGTCATGCCATCGACAACTACACGGTGGTGTTCGCTCCCCGGGCCGGTCATCACTCCAACATCGCCGAGCGGGCGGCGCTTTTCATGCGGGACCGCGGCATGACCCGGATGGCCATCGTGGAGCAAAAATGCGCCGAGGAAATCCCCCTTTACATCGACGGCCGGCGCCATCGCGAAAATTTCGAGGGGCAGGTTCTTCAGTATCGGGAGGTTCTCTGCCGCCTGAAGGACCTCACCGGCCGCCCGGCCCACCTGGTGGCCGTCTGCCAGCCGGGGCCGCTTCTGATGGCCACCCTGATTCTGTACCCGGAGCTGGGCCGCTCGTTCGGTTCGGCCGGTGCGCCGATGCACACCGAGGCCCAACCCGGTTTTCTGACCGATTTTTCCCGTGCGGTCGGGCCTCAGTTCATCGATCTGATGCTGATGCTCTTCGGTCGGCAGGTGGCGGCCGGGCAGGCCGGCCAGGGACGGCCGATCTACGACGGCCGGCTCCAGGTGCTCGGGTTCTACCTGCTCGGGTGGGATCGGCACCTGGCCAATTTCAAGCGCCTGTTGGACGATCTTCGCACGGGTCGGGCCGAATCGGCGCAGCGCCAGATCGCCTTCTACCAATGGTACAACACGGTGCACCACTTCCCGGCCGGGTTCATCCGCGACACCTTCAAAAAGATATTCGTCGGCAACGAACTGGTTCGCGGCCGGTTGTCGCTGTTCGGTCGCACCATCGGCATCGGGAACTTCCCGGCCGGGACGCCCCTCTGGGCCCTGGGCGGTGAAAAGGACGATATCGCCCCTCTGCTGCAGGCCACGGGGCACATGGATCTGATCGATTCGGTGGAGCCGCAGGACAAGCTGACCCTGCGCTGCGAGGGCGGCCATATGGGGCTGTTCCGCTCCGAGCGGGTGCTGGAGAAATACTACACCCGCATAACGGAATTTTTGCTGGGGCGGAGCGACGCTGCAGATCGATAACGGCAGGTGGTCTGTCGTTTGTGGTCTGTGGGGAGCGGCAAGCACAAAACGAAAGCCGAAGGCAACCACCTACCACCTGCCACAAACCACAAACGACAAACCACACCGCTGGATTACCGAATAACCATTTACTGTCACCGGTTTGGATCTTTTTCCTTTTTTCCCCTTTCGCTCTTCTCACCGCCGCCTTCAGATCCGTCCGCTTGCGATTCGGCGCCGCCGCCGAAGAAGGGACTGAAGGGGCCGAACCCTGAAGCCGCCCGGCGGGCCATCTCGGTAAAGTCGGCCCCCATCCCCACCCACTGCTGGAAATGGCGGTCGAATGCGTTCTTGTGGGTCATGTAGTTTTGCAGGATCGGCTGCAGATAGCGGTCGAAAAAGTCGTTGAGCACGTTGTCCCCGTATCGGATGATCATCTGCAGCACCGGCACCGGCAGCAGCAGATCCCGGTTCTTGGCCTGCTCCAGGATGATCTGGGTCAGAACAAAAGCGGTGACATCCTCTTTGGTCTTGGCGTCGAGCACTTGAATCCCGCGTCCTTCGCGAATCATTTCCGACACTTGCTCCAGGGTCACGTAGGCGCTCTTTTCGGTGTCGTAGAGCCTCCGATTGGCGTATTTTTTCAAGACCACGGTTTTATTCACGGCCTTTCCATCCTTTCCTTGGGTCGGTATCGTTCGCCCGTCTTTGTCGTTTTGCACAAAAAATATTTTAATCGTATCGTGATTTTATCCCTATGATATTATATTTGTCAATATAATTATATCATTGCGATAAATTTTGCGGGAGATTCGGCTGCCAAATAAATTTGTGCAGTGCACAATTTTTTCTTGACACGAATCCGTTCGGTGTTATAGTCAGGGACAAATCGAAACCGGCGGGCACTGCCGGCGGCAACCGCCAGCTAAAACACCGAAGGAGGACAACATGATGGATCAGAAAAAACTTTTCAAACAGATGCTCGACTTCAACAAAAGCGCCTTTGAAAACAGCTTCAATGCCATGGTAATGCTTCAGGAGCAGACCGAGCGCGCGGGCAACACCATTCTGGATCAGGCGACCTGGCTTCCCGAAGAAGGCCGCAAGGCGGTTCAGGACTGGATCGACGCCTTCAAGAAGGGCCGGGAGGAGTTCAAATCCATGGTCGACGAAAATTACAAGCGGGTGGAAGCCTACTTTTCCGAAAACGAAGGGTAACCCGCCGCTTCGCTTCGCGCACGGATCAGAAAATCGGAACCGGCTTTTACAGCGTGGCCGGAGCTGCCGCCCGCCGAGCCTTTCGGCGGGCGGTGCTTTTCTGTGGCCGTTGCCGCGTCTGTTGGAGCCGGTGTATTTCCGTGTTATGATGAAAATTGCCGCTCCTTGTGTCCCCCGATCCTCCGGCCCTGGGAGGTGCCGACCATGACGAATAGCGAATCGACCCCTGAAACTCCGTTCGAAGAGATGGTAAACGGTGCGATGTCTGTCATTGCCGACGGATTTGCCGCTTCCGGAGATCTTGCTGCTGCTTTTTCCCGATACACCAACGAGTTTTTCATTCCCTATCTGGTTTCAACGTCCTACTTTCAGGCGGTCGAACAGCAGCGCATCCGGCAGGAAGACATCAAAGAGACCGCCGACGCCTATCAGGGGCTGTTCCATTTCAATCTCTCGTTGTGGATGCGGGCCATGGAAGGGGCCTCCAGCGCTTTTGCCCGGTATGTTTCGGTGGAGGCCAAGAGAACCTTCGATGCCATGGCCGCCCTCGGATCCGGAGATACCGGCGCCCTGGTCAATCTCATGCGCCGAAAGGCCGAACTGGCAGAGACCCTTGCCCGTCGATATCCGGAGGCCATCGACGCCATCGCACCGGCATACGGGCTTCATGCCGAGGGTACCGAAATCGTCAAGGTCGACGAGACCGGACGATTCCTCCTTTACCAGGTCCTGCCCACGGATCCGAACGTCGAGGTCCGCGCGGACGGAAAACCGGTCATGGTCATTCCGCCCTACGTACTGGGCGCCAACATCCTCTCGTTTCTGCCCGGAGAAAAACGCAGTTACGTGCACTGCTTCGCAAACCAGGGGGTTCCGACCTATATCCGCGTGTTGAAGCGCATCGAAGAATCCGAGGCACTGCAGACCATGACCGGCGAAGACGATGCGAACGACACCCGGCGATTCGCCGAGGCGATCCACCAGCGCCACGGGCGGGGCATCACCCTCAACGGCTACTGCCAGGGCGGCTTTTCTTCGCTGTGCAACCTGCTTTCCGGTCGCCTGGACGGTTTGGTCGACGCCTTCATCTCTTGTGTGGCGCCCATGGACGGCACCCGGAGCAAAGGGCTCTCCGGGTTTTTGCAGGATCTGCCCCGGCGGTTCAATGATCTGGACTACGGCACCAAAACCCTGAAAAATGGCCATGCCGCGGCCGACGGAAAGCTCATGGGATGGGTCTACAAGCTCAAGAGCATCGACACCGAATCTCCGGTGCCCGCCTTTTTGCGGGATCTGTTGATGTTCGCCCGCCAGCCGGACGGCGAAATTTCGATCGGCAAAACCGCCGCCGCCCTCAATTACTGGCTCAATTACGAGCGCTTCGACCTGCCGCTGGAAATCACCAAGATGAGTTTTGCCTCCTACAACACCCCGATCACCGAAGACGGCATTTTGCCGGTGACGCTTTTCGGGCAGAAGCTCGACATTCACCGGATCGGCGAAATGGGGATCCCCTGGCTCATCTGCCACGGAGAGAGCGACGATCTGGTGGAGCCGGAAGTGGCCCTTGCCCCCCTCGACTTTGTCGAGGCCGAAGTGTCGGCTTTCCCCAAGGGCCATGTGGCCATCGCCACATCCTGGTCTCACCCGGAGTCGGCCTGTGCCCTTCACACCCGTTTCGGGGAGAAGCAGTACCGGGGGCCGGTCCGGTTTCACCTGGATCTTGAGAGATAAAATCGCTGCTGCGATTTGATGGCGGTTTCGCGTTCCGCGAAACGGTAAAACCAGGGAATAGAACGCTTTCACCGGCTCCGGCTGGGCCAGGGACGGATTATCAACCGTAGAAGGCGGCAAAGCCGCCTTATCTAAAACTGCGGAGCAATTTTATTTGGACAGCCAATTCCTGAAATTCTGGGGGAATTTCTTGCTGCAGGCCGCAGAGGGCCAAAAGCGGCTCGACGATTTGACCCGCTGGATGACGGCCGGCTTTTCCGGGTCAGAAGAGCTCACCGACCTTTTCAGGGAAGCATATGGACTGAAAAAATCGTCTCCGACCGCAAATGCCTCCATGGAGGAATGGGGAAAAGCGGCGGCCCGGTTTCAAAAGGCGTTTGCCGATTATCTGGCCCTGTTCGATGCCGTCCCGCGTTCGCGCTTCGAGGCCCTCCGAGAAGAAAAAGGGCGCCTGGAACGCAAGATCGATGAACAGTCCCGAACCATTCAGCAGCTTCGACTGGAACTGGGGGAGAGCCGGGCGGCCGAAGGAAGGGTGCTCGACGGCTTCCAACAGCTGATGAAAGTGCAAAACGAACAGTTCAGACAGGTGTCGGAGAGCATGAACCGATTCTTTTCCGGGGCGCCGGCAAAGGCGGGGAAAAAGGGACAGAAAGCAAAGACCCCTGAGAAAAGTTGAAAGCCCGAATCTGAAGACAACGCCGACCCACCGGCCCCCGGCCGCTTCCACCCGAGAATGTCTTTCGGGAAAAACGGAATCCCGCCTTTCTACTCCTTGGCGAAAATCATATCGTACAGCGCGTTGAAGGCGTCCGTCGCCCGAAGAATGCCCACGATTTTTCGCTCCTTGGTCACCAGCAGACTGTGGTGGCTGCCCATGACGATCCGGTGCATGGCCACGTTCAGGGTGTCGGATTCATCCACGAATTCCCCCTCGGAAGGAACCTGCATAATCTCGTAGACCTTGACCTTCTCCATCGTTTCCCGCATCGATTCCACCGGTTGCTCCCAGAGATTGAACTGCTCCCGGATGGCGATCAGCATTCTTTCGCTCAGTCGGGAGCGCTCCATCCATCGGACGTCGCCGAGGTTGCCGTAGCCCGGCTCCAGGGCCCGCATGATATCGACCTGGCTCAACCGGCCCACGACATGGCCGTCGTTGTTGACCACCACCAAAGAGCAGTGCCGGTAGGGTCCGTCTCCGTAGCACATGTTTTCATTTTCCAGGGCCTTGAGCGCTTCTTTCAAAGTGGCTTCCTTTGACACCGTGGCATAGTCGCTCACCGGCACCATGAGGTCCTTCACCTTTTTGGTCTTCATCGCATGGCTCCCTTGGGTTCTTTCCGGTGCAAACCGGAGGGGGTCGGTTCCCGGGCGCCGCCGCCGGCTTGACAAATGAGCACCCCAACCGTTTTGGCAGCGGCAAATTCAGAAGATAAAAGGGCATCGATAAAAGTCAATGCCGGCGCGGTGGAAACGTGCCGAAAGGTCTAAGGACGGGGTCGAGATTCGGACGGGGGCATTGGGATCGGCGCAGGGCCGCCCGGTCGTTTTGGCAATCTTTCATGCCGCGGTTCCCCTTTTGGAACATCATTGCGGCAAGCGGCATTCAGATTCTTGCCGTTGCGGCAATGGCAGAACGGGAATCCGTCGATGCGCCTTTCATGGGTTTGGAAAGGACTGACCGGACGAAGCGATGGGCTGGCGCCAGGCCAACCGCCGGTCCGCATCGAGCCGGCGGCGGCGCGTCAGGGTATACTCCGCTACCGGCCCCTGGGTGCCATCACCAGCGCCTCGCCTTCCAGAACCACGGTGCCATCCTGTTTGCGGCAGGTGGTGGAAAGCTTCACCCGGTGTTTCTCTTCGATGATCTCGATGACCTCCGCACGCGCAGTGACGGTGTCGCCGATTCTCACGGGGGCGGTAAAGCGCAGGCTCTGGCTCATGTAGATGGCTCCCGGGCCCGGAAGCTTGGTCCCGATGACTGCCGAAATAAAGCCGGCGGACAGCATTCCGTGGGCGATCCGTCCTTTGAAGAACGTGTCGGCCGCGAAGGTCTCGTTGATATGCGCCGGATTCAGGTCTCCGGTC
>JASFPT010000079.1:0-14684 GCA_050115795.1 Desulfobacterales bacterium | reverse complement strand
TATATATCCTTGGGGTAGAGCCTTTCAAGCCAACGCAGCAATATGAGTGAAAACAGGGAAATGACTGTTGTGACAATTGCAATTACATACTGCCCCGCCCCTGAAGCCATGCCAATAGCCGCCGAAACCCATAGACATGCTGCCGTTGTCAGGCCAATAACTGTAAATCCCTCCTTCAAAATAACCCCGGCCCCAAGAAAACCTATGCCGGTGACTATTTGTGCCGCAATCCTGGCGGGATCTGTTACCTTGGAAAAACCATCTGCCACGGCAACATGATAGGTTGAGATATGCGTAGACAGAATAAAAAACAACGCGGCCCCGACACTTACCAGAAGATGAGTTCGCAGGCCTGCCTGTCTACCATGAATGTCACGTTCGACACCCAGAACCCCGCCCAATAGGGCCGCTAAAAGAATACGACCAAGGAGCTCCCATGGCCCTTGCCAAAGGTTCAAATCCACTTTTTTCTCCTTCAATTCTTAAAGAAACTTGGCTCCCAGGGGGAGATCGCTCAATTTTATCCGTTTTATATCAGGCTGTGATCTTTCGAGAACCTCCAAACAGTTTGGAAACCTGCGATATCCCGGTTCATGTATTCTTGCATTATTCCTGAATCACACCGATTTCAAGGATTTGGACGGTTTTGTTTACAACGCAGGATTCAGGGCAATGCGCCAGGGAGGTCAGGTCAGGATAAATTAAAAACTACTACAGGAGAGGTGGGCGGTGCAAGTGTGGCAATTTAGTGGGGCTGAGTGCACCGAGGAACTGGGCCGATGGTCTTCAATCGGCCTCATCCCCTCGAAACCGAGCACTAGGCCATGTCTCGGCGACGATTCACGCACTCTTACCTATTTTCACTGATCGTGTGAAAAAAGCCGACCGCAAGATAAAGAAGCCAGCGTTAAGATCCGGCGAATGCGTTTTCAGGGAGCGACCTCGACCTGAAGGAATACTTCCCGGTCTGAATCGAACAGGTCGGAGAGTTGGGCCATCGAAACGGAAACGCCGTTGCGCGCCAGGGTCTCCAGGTCCTTTTCCGCCGCCTTCAGCGGGCCGGACAGTTCCCTTCCGGACACGATCACCCCCCGCTGCAGAAACCCGGGGCCCAGTTCCCGGGCCACCATGTTGAAGAGCTTGATCGTCACGGTGCCGCTGCCCGGCCCTTCCTTTTTCTCCGATTCCGCATAGGAGATGTTCTTTCGAAAGGCCGCCAGGTGCCCGCCCCGGCGAAATGTGGCGCCCACCAGTCCCGGCATCGCGGCCGAAAGGCTCAGGACGTCTCCGTCGTCGACCCGGCTGCGGGTCACATCGTCGACGGCGCGTCCGTTGAGAAAAACCGTCTGAATGCGCTCGTCCAGATACGCCTCGTCGATGCCGAGCTGGGTGCAGAGAAGCTCCCGGATGCCGATCCCGGTGCGGGTGCTGATCCGGACGCCTCTGCCGAACAGCTCCGAACAGGGAAAGACTTTCCCGGCCGGCATATGGAGCCGGAGTTCTTCAGGAAGGGTTTTTCTGCCAGACGAATCGTCCATGATACCTCCTTTGGACCAAGGGGTTGCCCACGGCCCGTCGTGCCCGACCGCGGTCCCGGGCGCTTCCTTCCGGCGGTTTCAGCTGGCCGGCGGCCCGCCGCTCGGAACACCCATGACATCGTTTCGAAAGACGCGGGCAACCACGGCCGCCAGGGTGCGGCCGTTTGCCCCCATGGCGATCTCCGCATAGGGGATCGGGTGCCCCGGGTCCGGGTCCGTCTCTTTTACCCGGATGCCCATCTGGTTGAGTCGCGGCGCCTGGGACGACAGGTGAAGGAAGAGCTCCGGGTACAGCAGCACCTGGGACACCTGCTCCAGATAGTCGGACGGCTCATCGAGCCGGGCGCGAACAGCGTCCAGCTGCTGGTGGATCTCGGCCAGAATGCGGCCCCCGGCTTCGGTTTTCGGGGGCCCGGCCGCGGGGTTCAGCACCCGGGCCAACCCACGCTCCCGGCTTTGCTGTAGCTGCCACTGGACCTCGAGAATTTCGTGCTCCCGGTTCAACAGCGCTTCTTTTTCCTCCAGGGCGGCGATATTTTCCAGGGCGCAGGCCAGCAGAAAATGAAACGCACGCTGCCGCAATTCTTCCTGAAGCGCCTTCGGGTCGGCATTCGGGGAGGTGAACCGATGCCGGGAAAAATTCAGCGAGATGTGCTGCACGTCACGCCGGACCAGATCCCCGCTTGCAGCGGTACCGAAGGTCCGTTTTTCTTCCGGCGTCATGGTCAACATGGCATAGGCCTCGGTCGCCGGACCCCCGGCGAAGAACCGTCGAAGCTCTGTGCACGCATACAGGGCGCTTTTGACCTCCCCTGTGGTGGCAAAGTAGGCCGTCACCAGCGGATCCTGCCCCCAGCGATCCGCCCGGATGTCGAAGGGGCCGGGGATGCGGTCCACCAGGGACCGGCAATGGGCCAGCGCCTTTTCCACCGCCGGTGCCAGGCGCGTTTCATACCCTTTGGCCAGGCGGATTTTCGGAATCGTGGCCGACACGGCCTCTTCCACCTGCCGGCGAAGGCTTCTGGCCTCGCGCCTGCGAACCGCCGCGCTTTTGCGACGCCGCCCGGCACTGCGCAACCCTTCGGCTATCCACCGTAAAACACCCATGATGCGACGGTCCAGGAGATGATCTGTCAATGCCGACGATCGTTGGCCGCTATCGGCGCTGCCGGCGCGCCGATCATCTCAGATCAGGTGATTCCGAATCGTTCGACCCGCTCGCGGATCTTCTCTGCGACGGGATCGGCGAGGGTCGATGCGGCGCCGTTTTCCAGAATCCGTGCCAGGCGTTTCCTTGCCCGGTCCATCAGATCCTTTCTGCCGTCCGCATCCCACTCCTCGTAACCTTTGCGGTTGAAGAGCTTCGGCCGCCACTGGGTATCGGGAAAATGACGGAAGGTGTGATCGTGGTCCAGGAAATGTCCGTCGGCGCCCACCTCCCGGACCACCTCCAGGGCGATCTGCTCTTCGTCCACCGGGATGCCCCGCTGAAGACGGCGGATCTGGTCGATCATCTCGTCGGAGACGACGATCATCTCCAGACATCCGGTTCGGCCAAAATCGAGATAGCCCACGTCGTGGTTCAGGTTCGAGCCGGCCGAGGCCGACAAATAGGAGAGAAAGCCGGCCTCGAAGGCGGCCTGCCCGTCGGGAATCTGGGCGTCGGAGGTGGCTGCATACCCCCAGTTGGGCAGATCGTAGTATCGGCTCATCTCCACCATGCCCATCAGTGACAGGTAGTACTCCGGGGCGTTGTAGGAGCATTGGGTGGTGGCCATGTCCAGCACCGCCGGCCCCATTCCCATGATAAAGGGAGCGCCTTGGCTTCTGAGCTGATGAAGCACAAGGCCGCAAAAGCATTCGGCAAGGCCCTGTACCAGGTGGCCTGCGACGGTCATCGGTGCCGTGGAGCCGGCGATCGGCGCCGGCGAATAGACCACCGGGATGCGCTTGTCCGCGCAGAGAAAAAGCTTGTCCACGCTTTCGAAGGGGTGTTTCAGGGGGCTGATCGGCTCTGCATAGTGGATGAAATAGGGACGCCGGGCAAGGGCCTCTTCTCCACCCCGGATGAGCCGGCCGATGTGCCACATCTCTTCCAAATCCGCCCGCCCTTCGGCCGTGCACACGATCGGCTTGGTCGAATTTTCGGCCATGGCCTGGAAACTGAGCAGGTAGGCCCGATGGGGGGCAACGTCGGAGGGATGAGCGTAGGACATGATAAAATCGATGTTCGGCAGCGCATCGCAGACCCTCGCCGCCCGGGCAACGTCTTCCAGGACGCAGCGGCGCCGCCTGTAGTCCTTCCCCTCCAATACATAGAGAAGATCGGAGCCGGTTCCAAAGTAGGACCGATCTTCCCCCAGATCCATGGCCGGCTCTCCGTTGCGGTCGAACACGGCGATGCTCGCCGGGGCGCTGTCAAGGCTCTGCTGGAGAAGATCGGGCGGTATTCGCACCATTCCCTCTCCATCGGGTCGGCAGCCGGATTTTTCCAGCAGCGCCAGGGCTTCTTCATGGTAGATCCTCATTCCCACATCGGACAACAGCCGCCGGACCGCTTCGTCGATCCGACGCTTGTCCGTTTCGGACAGCCAGCTTACACTCGGTGAAAAACCTTTCAATGCAACCTCCGGTTTCCATTTTCATCAAAAAATATTGTAGAAAAATCCGCATCGACCGGCAAGGCCGGTGCGCCGGGCCCCGATGCAGGGGCACCAGCCCGGTTCGGCACGGTCCCGCCAGGCATCGGAAGGGCCAATCGGCAGAGGGTTTCAGGCAGCGGTCTTCCCTTACGGTCCCATCCCATGGCCGCATAATAGCCCTGGAGCATCGACTCAAACCGGTCCCTTGTCAGCGCCGGGGCTTCTGGACCCGGCGTCGCCTGGGAGAAGAAAAACTCCGGCAGCCGATCGTCGCGGTCCGGATCGAGCCCGTAGTCCAGATTCAGCAAACGCTCCAGGTTAACGATCCGCTCTCCGATTTCCAGCAGTTCGTCGGCTCCGATCGGCTCTCCGGTCAGCGCCCCGACCAGCTTCGCCTCGTTTTCCAGGTCGTAATCGCCGATCAGCGAAAGGGCCGGCACCTTGCAGAGCCCCAGGGCGTCCAGTGCGCAGCTCATGATCGATGCGCGCCGGATCAGATCCCCCTTCCCCTCCGGACGCCGGGGATCCACGCTGGCCGGCGTATGAAACATCCGGCTTCCGCGTTCGGCCGGCCAGCTGTACTCCATGCCGGCAAAGATATTGTTGAAGTCTCCGCCCCGACTCGACACGGCATAGCCCAGTGCGGTTCCCAAAAGATGGCCCGGATGGTAGGCGGAAAGCTCAAGCCCCTTGACATGGGCGGCCAGGCATCTGGCGTCGGGGCCGATTCGCTCCGCCGCCTCCCGGACCCCACGCCCCAGAAGACCGCCCAAACCCTCGGACGACGACATCTGGCGGATCAATTGCTCCATGGCCGCCGGATCCCCCCATGAAGGCGCCTCCCCGTTGCAAAGCGCCGCGGGCAGCATCCCCCGTTCGGCCAGTTCCATGGCAAAGGCAATTCCCGTGGCCGCCGAGATCACGTCAAGACCGAGCCGGGTGCACAGATTGTCGAGGGCCACCAGCGCATCGAGGTCTGCAAGGCCGCATTTGGCGCCCAAATTGACCATCGACTCGAATTCCGGACGAAAGGCCGCCGGTCTCCCCGCGCGACGCAGCTCCGCCTTGCATCGAACCGGGCAGCGGGGGCATCCCCGGGACCGCTGCCGGTCCTCTGCCAGCCGCCTTCCGTCGATCTTGTCCGCTTCGGCAAACCGGGAAAACCGGTAGTGGTAAGCACCGGAAAAGCCCTGCTCGCTGCACCAGACCGAATAGCCGGCGCCTCCATACCGGGAGAAAAAGTCAAAATCCGGCGCCTGTCGGATCCGCCGGACATATTCGGAGACGGCCTGCTGCGGGCGGGAGGATCGCTTTGTGAGCCTCCCTTCACCCTGGCACACGACGATGGCTTTCAGGTTCTTGGCCCCCATGACCGCTCCGAGCCCGGTTCGGCCTGCGGCATGGTCCCGGTCCGAGACGATGCAGGCCAGCGGGACCCGGTTCTCCCCGGCCGGGCCGATGACCAGCACCGCGGTCCGGCGGCCGGAAAATCGATTCTTCAACCTTTCTTCCGCCTCCCAGGTGTCGGCGCCCCAGACCGAGCCGGCCGCCGTCAAGTGGGGACCGTCCGAGTCGATCACCAGAATCGACGGCAACGGCGCCCTTCCGGTCAACACCAGCGCCTGAAAGCCGCAGCCGCTCAACCGCTCGGCAAAGGCGCCGCCGATATTGGCGCTCCCCAGCAGACCGGTCAGGGGGGAAACGGCGCACAGATGAAGCCGGGAAGATGCCGGAGCAGCGGTGGCCGCCAGAAGGCCGCCGGCCAGAACCAGGACGTTGCCGGGTCCGAGGGGGTCGGTCCCCGGGGGCACCGCATCCCGAAGCCGTTGAACGGCAAAACCGCGACCGGCCAGAAAGCGCTTTTGCACCGCCTCCGGATAGGGAGTCGAATTCCATCTTCCGGAGCAAAGATCGACGGTCAGTACATTGCCCAGAAAGGCCATCGGATGAATAGGGTCCATTTTTCACGGATTGCGATTTCGCCCGGCTTTCAAGCGTCTTTCCGGGCGACGGTGAATCATGCCACAGGGTCTGGCCGCGGGCAAGGGGGTCTGCAGGCCGCTGCACCCCTGAGAAGAGCAAAAAAAGGGAGCATCCCGGGGGATGCTCCCTGAAAAAATCGCGGCAGCGATTTTTTTTTACCAGTTGAACACCTGGTCGAGCTCCTCGTCTTTGACCTCGAAGGTCACGTTGTGCGGCGGCAGGGTCTCCTTCTTGAAGTAGTCCGGGAGACGGTCGTCTTTGGGCGTGAAGCCGGCGGCCTGGTTGAACTCCCGTTCGAGCTTGAGCACCTGCTTGCCCAGGGCGGTCACGTCGTCTGCCGTCAGGCTCGCTCCGGAAAAGGCGTTGATCATGTCAATCAGGGCCTGGAAGGTATCGGCCTGGTCCATGATGGCAAAGGCGATAAAGAGGCACATGCCGGTGGAGTCGATGGCCGCGGTGGCGATCTGAAGGTTTCGCGACAGCTCGACCTGCCCCTCGGGCTTGAGGGGGTCGACGCTTCCGCCGACGTTGAGGATGTTGGTGGCCACGGCATAGCCGGCGGTGTGATCTGCCCCCATGGTGCTGGTGGCATAGGTCACGCCGATGCCCTGCACCCCGCGCGGGTCGTAGGCGGGCATCGACTGGCGCTTGACAACCGGCACCCGCTCGACGCCGAACACCTGCCCGGTGACCGCTGCCCCGTTTCCGAGGACCCGGCCCAGGGGGGTGCCTTTGCCCACTTCCTTGACCAGGTTGATGGCGGCCTCGGCGTCGCCGAATTTCGCCAGCCCCGCTTCCATGGCCACCCCCACCGTGGCGCCCATTTCGATGGTGTCCAGGCCGTAGTCGTCGTCGAGGCGGTCGAGCATGGCAATGGCGTCCAGGTCGTCGATGCCGCAGTTTCCGCCGTGGGCCCAGACCGTCTCGTATTCGGGCTGCTTGGTCAGAAATGCGCCGTCCTTGTCGTAGTAAGTGCCCGAGCAGCGGATGACGCATCCCCGGTGGCAGCCGTGGGTGGCGCTCCCCTTGCCGCCGCGCTGGTTTTCGGTCTCGGCCTGGGTCTCGCCGCTGATCTTGGCGCATCCGTCGAAGTTGCCCCACATGAAGTTTTTGGTGGGGTAGGCGCCGGCTTCGTTGATGACGTTGGTCAGCACGTTGGTGCCGTAGGCGGGCAGCCCCTCGCCCGTGACCGGGTGCTTTCTGAGGCCCTGCACGAACCGGGTGTTGGCCTCCTTGAACTTTTCCGGGTCGGCGGCCTGGCGGGGGCCTGCCCCGTTGTCGTCGATCACGATGACCTTGATCCCCTTGGATCCCATGACCGCACCGACGCCGCCCCGGCCGGCGTGCCGGGTGGGCCGAAGCTCCATGTCGGAAAAGGCGATCGAGGCGCCGGACATCTTCATCTCGCCGGCCGGCCCGATGGAAATGCATCCGATCTTGTCGCCGTACTCGGTCTTCATTTTTTCCACGGTGTCGTAGTTGCCCAGCATCTTGAGGCCGTTGTCGGGCGCGATCTTGACCCCGTCCTTGCTGATAAAGACCTTGTAAAGGGTGTCGTCCTTGGGCTTTCCTTCCAGGATGATGGCGGCATAACCGAGCCGGCCCAGCATCTGGGAAGGCTGTCCGCCGGAGTTGGCCTCCTTGATCCCGCCGGTCAATGGGCTCTTGCAGCCCACCGAAATCCGGCCGGACATGGCCCCCAGCGATCCGCTCAGCATGCCCGGGGCGATGACCAGCTTGTTTTCAGCGCTCAGGGGATGGCAGGTGGGGGGGACCTCCTTGGAGATCACGGTCGAAGTCATGGCGCGGCCACCGAGGCCGGCATAGGAACCGAGACCTTCGACCGTGGCCTGGGGGCCTCCGTCGGCGCCGGTGTTGATTCGCAGAATTTTGTCCATTAAATCCTCCTTTTTCTGGCAAGGGGCTTGTATTTTGGGCAGGTATTGAATCTTGCCGTCTTAAAATGAGTCATAAAGAGGAATTGCTGGCCATGTCAAGGAATTCCAAAAATGACCAAAGCAACGAACCCATTGATTTCAAATATGAAATATGAGAAAAAAGCAGCGGCTTTTCCTGACTTGCGGCTGGACCGCGAAAGGGCCTTGAAACCAGAAATTGCAGAGAGCCATGTGAATCGGACGAAAAATTCGTCCCTCGACAAGTATCAATATGGATATAGGTGCCGGTGAAAATGAAAATCGCCAGTTTCAATGCCAATGGATTGCGGGCGCGCCTGCCGGTTGTGGTACGGTGGCTTGCCGCCGAAGCCCCCGACGTGCTGGCAATCCAGGAAACCAAGGTGCAGGACGCGGATTTTCCCCAAGAGGCGCTGGCCGAAGCGGGCTATCGCTGCGCGTACCGCGGCCAGAAGGGATACAACGGCGTTGCGATCCTGACCCGTATCGCACCGGAATCGGTTCAATTCGGCTTCGGCGAGGACGATGAATTCGATGCCGAACCACGGCTGATCGCCGTGAAAGTGGAAGGCGTCACGGTCGTCAACAGCTACGTTCCCCAGGGCCAGGCGGTCGATTCGGAAAAGTTCCGATACAAGCTGGCCTGGATCGATCGGATCGGCCGTTTCTTTCAAGAGCGGTACGACGCAAAAGACCGGCTGATCTGGGTCGGGGATTTCAATGTGGCACCGACGCCCATCGATGTTTATGATCCGGACAAGCTCCTGGGCAGCGTCTGCTACCACCCCGATGAACACCGGGCGCTGGCCTCCGTCAAAAACTGGGGGTTTGTCGACGTCTACCGGCGGCACCGACCTGAGGATCCGACCTTCACCTTCTGGGACTATCGGATTCCCAATGCGGTCAAGCGGAAGATCGGCTGGCGGATCGACCACATCTGGGCAACACACCCGGCGGCCGACCGGTCCACCGCCGCCTGGATCGATGTCGATCCGAGAACCTGGGAGAAGCCCTCGGATCATACCTTTATCGTGGCGGAGTTTGAGATGGGCTGATGGGAAGGAGGCCATACGGTGTATTTGCAAAGACCGAACAAATAAATCCGAATATCGAAGTCTCCGCATGCGATGAAGCGAATAACGAAAGTCGTAACCGATCAATGTACTTAGCCCGAGAACAAAAAGGAAACAAGACGCACTACTCGATCCGGGAGTCCTTCCGGGAGGACGGCTGCTGGAAGTCGCGGCACCTCTTTGACCTGGGAACGGATCCTTCCGCCTACATCATCTATCCCGGCGGCCACGGCTACTATTACCACGAGAGCATCGAAGACGCCTTTGCCGAGAAGGGGGCAACGCCCGGGCCCGACGACCTGGACACGATTTTCTGGGATTTTCTCGATCCGGAGATCAAGCGGGTGATCGAGGGTTTTCAGCGGCCGGGCAGCCGGCAGCGCCGCCAGCCGAAGCCCACCGACACCGAGCCCCGCTCTCCGGTCCACCTGTTCGACCGGCGAAGAATCCACTTTCTGCGCTGCGGCCAGATCGACCAGCGCCACATCGGCCGGGTGCCGACGCGGTTCTTCAAGGCGGCGTGGTACAAGTCCCGAGACGAGATCGAACAGATGATCACCAAACAGGAGCGGGAGCTGAAGGCCCACGAGCGGGCGGTATACGTCTACGCGATCTTCGATCTTCAACGCTTTTTCTCGAGCCCCTTTGCCAAGCAGAATCCGGGAGCCCTGGACCGCGAGGCGCTGGACCGGTTCTTCATCGAGTCGGTCTGCGAACTCAACGAAGACGGGCAGTTCTGGAAGGGCACACCGGAGACGGAAGGGCTGCAGCCGTTTCTGGTCAAATACGTAATCATGTATTTTGACAGCGACTTTGTCCGGCCGGCCTTCGTGCAGGACTATATCGAGGACTTCATCAACCGCCGGCGCCGATACATCCCGCCGGAAAAGATCAAACAGCGGATGAAGGAGGCGGGCGACCTGTTCGAGACGACCTTTGACGCCCTCAAGCAGATGAACCGCCGGGAATTGACCCATCTGTACCGGAAACTGGCGATGCGGCACCATCCCGACCAGGGCGGAAGGCAGGAGACGTTCGTGAGACTGACCGAGACGTATCAGATACTATTGAAAGGCAAAAGAACGGACAGGTGAAATGCCTAAAATGAGATAGAATGCCTAAAGTTGGACACCACGGTATCGCTCCGCTCCCCCTTCTTTAAAAGAGCGCCGAACATCGCTGCCTTTTCATTTTAGGCATTTTAAATTTTAGGCATTTTTGGCATTCTCATCCGTTCTTCTTCTCGAACTCCTTCATGAACCCGATCAGCGCATCGACCCCTTCCACGGGCATCGGGTTGTAGATCGAAGCCCGGCACCCACCCACCGAACGGTGCCCTTTCAGCCCCCCCAGGTCGTTTTCGAGGGCTTCGGCGACGAACTTCTTTTCCAGGTCCTCGGTCGGGAGCCGGAAGGTGACGTTCATCAAAGAGCGGCTGTCGGCGTCGGCAGTTCCCCTGTAAAAGCCCGACTCGTCCAGGAATGCATAGAGCCGGCCGGCCTTTTCCCGGTTGACCTTCTCCATCTTGTCGAGGCCGCCGACGGTTTCCTCCAGCCACTTGAGCACGAGTTGTACCGTGTAGATCGCAAAGCACGGCGGCGTGTTGTAGAGGGAGTTTTTCGCCGCATAGGTCGAATAGTTGAGCATCGCCGGCAGGGTTTCGGGCGCCCTGGCGAGCATGTCGTCGCGGATGATCACCATGCAGACGCCGGCCGGGCCGATGTTCTTCTGGGCGCCGGCGTAGATCAGACCGAACCGGTTCGGATCGAACCGGCGGCTCAAGATGTCCGAAGACATGTCCGCCACCAGGGGGGCGTCCGTTTCCGGAAACGAAGACCACTGGGTCCCCTTGATCGTGTTGTTGGAGGTGATGTGAACAAAGGCTGCCTCGGCGTTGAAAGCGATGTCCCTCGGAATGTAGCAAAAGTCCCGGTCCTCTGAGGAGGCCACCACCTGCACCGATTTGCCGAGCACCCGGGCCTCCTTGATCGCCTTGGTGGACCAGGTGCCGGTGTTGACGTAATCGGCGGTGTCCCCCCCGGCCAGGAGGTTCATCGGGATCAGCGCAAACTGCAAGCTCGCCCCCCCCTGCATGAACAACACCTTGAACCGGTCGTCGAGCCCCAGCAAACGGCGGGTCCTGGCAACGGCGTCGTTGATCACCGCTTCAAATGCGGCAGAACGGTGGCTCACTTCGACGACCGACATACCGGTTCCGGCAAAGTTGAGAAAATTTTCCTGAATCTCTTCGAGCACCGGCAGCGGCAGGGCGGCCGGTCCCGGGTTGAAGTTGAAAATGCGATGATCCTTCATGCAGCTTCCTCCTCCGTGGGCCGAGCGGCGGGCGGCGGCCGCCAGCCTCGATTCGTTAGGGTTCCTGTTGGGGTTGGTCACGTCGACACGCACGCAAGGTCAGTATTTGCCCAAATCGCCGAGCCGTTGTCAAATGGTAATTGTGTTCGCTGGCTGCGCCTTCGGCCCGGCCGCTGACCATCGGGGCCGGGGTCGGGGCCGGCATCCGGTTGACATTGCCGGCATCTGCTCTTATCAAGGGATTCGGAAACACCCGGCGATTCAAGCACCGGCGCAGCTGCCGACGGCGGCAGGCAACTGATTGACGAAAGCGAGCACAGATGAACATCTTCCCTTACCCGTCCGAAGCGGCAGAAAAGAAACTCGCCGCCGTTTTGGACCGCGGCCTGACCTTCCGGAAAAAGGACCAGCAGGCCGTTTCGCGCATTTTAGAAGACGTGCGCAAAAACGGCGACAAGGCCCTGGTCGACTACACCCGCCGTTTCGACGCTCCGGGCATGACCGTCGAAACGCTTCCGGTGTCGAAAGAAGAGATCCGATCCGCAGCCAAGACGGTGGACCGGGCCTTCGTCAGGGCCCTGAACCGGGCCGCCTCCCAGATCGAGGCATTTCACCGCCGGCAGCTGCCCAAATCCTGGATCACCGCGGACCGGCCCGGCACCCTCCTGGGCCAGATGGTCCATCCGGTTTCCCGGGCAGGCGTCTATGTCCCCGGGGCAAAGGGGGGAACGACCCCGCTGGTCTCTTCGGTGCTGATGGGCGCCATCCCGGCCAAAATCGCCGGCGTCGAAGAGATCGTCATGGTCACCCCGCCCATGGAAAACGGCGGCGTCAATGCGCACCTGCTGGCCGCCGCCGGAAAAGTCGGGGTCGACAAGGTGTTCCGGGTCGGCAGCGCCTGGGCGATCGGCGCCATGGCCTACGGAACCGAAACGATTCCGAAAGTCGATGTGATCGTCGGGCCCGGCAACATCTATGTCACCCTGGCCAAAAAGCTCGTGGCCGGTACCGTGGGCATCGACATGATCGCAGGCCCCAGCGAGATCCTGATCATTGCAGACGACTCGGCAAAGCCGGCTTACGTTGCAGCCGATCTGCTCTCCCAGGCCGAACACGATGTCATGGCCTCGGCGATCCTGATCACGCCGTCCCGCGCGCTGGCCGAGGCGGCCGTCAAGGCCGTGTCCGAGCAGCTCGCCTCACTGGAGCGACGCCAGATCGCCGCCGCGTCGCTGAAGCGCTTCGGTTCGGTGCTGACGGTGCCGGACCTGCCGACGGCGGTGAAACTGGCCAACCGGATCGCACCCGAGCACCTGGAGCTTCAGGTGGAAAGCCCGTTCGACCTGCTGCCCGAGATCCGAAACGCCGGGGCCGTCTTTTTGGGGAGCCACACCCCCGAACCGATCGGAGACTACATCGCCGGCCCCAACCACGTGCTGCCCACCGCCGGGACGGCGCGGTTCTCCTCGGCCCTGTCGGTGGAGCACTTCATCAAAAAGACAAGCCTGCTTCGCTATTCGCCGGACGCCTTCCGGCGGGAAGCCGCAGACGCGGCCCGGCTGGCGGAGGTGGAGGGGCTGGGGGCGCATGCGCGGTCCATCCGGGTGAGGATGGAAAAGGGTTGATGGGTTGATTCGTTGAGTGGTTGAGTGGTCAACCCGGAAAAACCCTCGCCGGTTGCGCCAGAGCCTGATCCGGTTTCCAGGGTCTTTCCCAATCGACCATTTGATGGATCAACCAATCAACCAGGCCCTTCACGGTCGGCACGCCTCCAGGCTCCGCCTCAGGCGCTTTCCCAGCAGTTCGATGATGCCCCGGGCCAGGGCAGGACTTTTCTGAACCAGCTCTTCGAAGGTTTCTGCGCTGAGCACGAGCACCCGGGCGTTTTCTTCGACCACGGCAGAAGCCGTTCTGGGGGTGCCGAGAATGTGGGCCATCTCTCCAAACACCTCCCCGGGACGGATCACGGCAATCCGACGCGACCCGCCCTCCCCTTTCAGATCGATTCCGATGCGGCCGCTGAACAGAAAATAGATCTCGGTTCGCGGGTCTCCTTCCGAAAAAAGCAGGGTGCCGGTGGAAACGCCCTGCAATCGATCCCCGAAGAACCGTTCGGGCCGGGACAGCAGCTGCCTGTCGAGCCACCTGCGCTTTCGCGGTTCCGGTTCGGAGAAAAGAAGATAGAGCCGTTCGATCAGAATCTGGTCGAGTTTTTCCAGCACGAAGACGAACTGGGCAAAGAAGAAAAACAAAACAAAGGTCAGGTGGATCCATATGATGAGCAGGATCACCGAGCCGGTGACACCGTAGATGACGCTGTAGTGGGCCACGCTGGTGAAACGGGAAAAGAGGCTGTGGACCAGGAGCACCGAACCGGCGCAAAGCAGGGCGCCGATCGCACTGGCCACGGTTCCCGGCCGCTGAGGAGGAACAAAGCGGTAGGCGAGAAAGACCATGATAACCGTCATGGCCGCCGGCACCAGCTGCTGCAAAAACGGAAGAATCGGTGAAATCACCTCCCGAAGAAGGGGCTGGTGAACCATCATCCCGATTATGAACTGCACCGCGACGCTGACGAAGGTTCCCACCATCAACGCAACAACCAGCAACAGCAGCACCCCGAGCGAAAGCAGGTGCACGCCGATGGGTGTTCGACTCCCTTCCGGGGTGAACACGGCGCTCAGCCCCCGGCGGACGGCCAGAATCGCCCGCCGCCCCGCCCACAGCAGGCTGAGCAGGCCGAGCAGGCCGAAGGCGCCGGTCCGAACGCTGAGCAGACCGATTCGGACCAGGAAGTCGCGGTCAAAGTTCTGGTTGATGCTGCGCAAAAAACCGAAGACCCGCTCGGAGATCGCCGGCACCTCCGACAGGTAGCGGTCCAGTCCGATGATGAGCAGCAGAAAAAAGGGAGGGATCGCCAGCAGGATGAACAAGGCAGACGCCGCGGCGTGATTGATCAGCTCATTGCGGTCGAAAAGAGAACCGCAGATCACCAGCTTCTGCAACAGAGCGCGGGCGCGCCACCAGATTTTTTTCCGGACCCCACCGGCATCCGTCATCGACCGCCCCTCGCGTAGAAAAAAGGAAGCAAAAAAAAGGACGAATTTGAACACACCCTGCAGCAAGCTGCAGGGAATCTTCTACCGTAAGGTATTCTGTCTGATTTAGATTCGCTCGCTAACCCCACAGCCCCGCTGGGGCGGGATCTCCGCTTCGCGC
>JASFPT010000078.1:0-14811 GCA_050115795.1 Desulfobacterales bacterium | reverse complement strand
CCCTCGACCCGGGGTTTGCCAATACCGGAAGCTGCACCAGCGCGATCACCTTTGTCGACGGTGAAAAAGGCGTTCTTCGCTACCGGGGCATTCCGGTGGAGGAACTGGCGGCCCACGCCACCTTCAAGGAGACCGCCTACCTGTTGATCAACGGGCGCCTCCCCAACCGCGAGGAATTGACCCGCTTTTCGGTGCTGCTCAATGACCATTCCCTGGTTCACGAGGACATGCGGGATTTTTTCTCCAACTTTCCCCGGGCCTCCCACCCGATGGGCATTCTCTCGTCCATGGTCAACACCCTGCGAAGCTTTTATCCAGAGCTGCAGACCCTGGAAGAGGAGATCAACATCACCGTGACCCGGCTCCTGTCCAAGGTCCGCACCCTGGCGGCCATGTCCTATAAAATTTCCAGGGGTCATCGGGTGGTCTATCCACGCCCGGACCTGGCCTACTGCGCCAATTTCTTGAACATGATGTTCGATTCGCCGGTGCGGCCTTACGAAATCGATCAGGACGTGGTCCGGGCATTGCGGCTTTTCTGGATATTGCACGCCGACCACGAACAGAATTGCTCCACGTCAGCGGTTCGCATCGTGGGCAGCGCCCGGGTGAACCTGTACGCGGCCATTTCCTCGGGGATCGCGGCCCTCTGGGGGCCGCTGCACGGCGGAGCCAACCAGGCCGTCATTGAAATGCTTCAGGCGATTTCCGACAGCGGCGGGAATATCGATCTATTCATCCGGCGGGCCAAGGACAAAAACGATCCGTTCCGGCTCATGGGTTTCGGGCATCGGGTCTACAAGACCTACGATCCCCGGGCCCGGATCATGAAACAGACGTGCGACCTTCTGCTCAAAAAACTGAAGATCACCGACCCGCTCCTGGACATCGCCAAAAAGCTTGAAGAGATCGCCCTGGAAGACGACTATTTCGCCGACCATAACCTTTATCCCAACGTCGATTTCTATAGCGGAATCGTTCTGCGGGCGATCGGAATCCCAACGAACATGTTCACGGTCATGTTCGCCATCGGCCGGCTGCCGGGCTGGATCGCCCAGTGGAAAGAGAGCATGGACGACCCGAACTGGAAGCTGTCCAGACCGCGGCAGATCTACATCGGCCCGGGCAAGACGGCGTTCGTACCGATCGACGAACGGTAGGCGGTGGAGGGAAATGAAAACCAAGGTCGGAAGAAACGATCCCTGCCCCTGCGGCAGCGGTCTGAAATACAAGAAGTGCTGCGCCGACAAAATGGAACGACACGGTGAGCCGTTGAAGGACAACTACTACCAGAAATACCGGATTCGACTGAAGGAGCCCGCGGATGTCGCCGCCATTCGTCGCTGCGGCCGGTTGGTGGTGGAAACACTCGACCGGGTGGCGGAAATCATCCGGCCCGGAGTGCAGACCGAGGAGATCAACACCCTGGTGCACGAAATGACCGTTGCTCGCGGAGCGGTGCCGGCTCCGCTCAACTACCGTGGGTTTCCCAAAAGTGTCTGCGTCTCTGTCAACGAGGTGATCTGCCACGGCATCCCGGGGCCACGGGTGCTGAAAGAAGGCGACATCGTCAATGTCGACGTGACCTCGATCCTGGACGGCTACTACGCCGACGCCAACAAGACCTTTTTCGTCGGCACACCCGGCGCCGATGCCCGGAAGATCGTGCAGGTCGCAAGAGAAAGCCTCAGGGCCGGCATCGCCATGGTCCGTCCCGGCAACACCGTCGGCGACATCGGGTGGGCGATCCAAGACCTGGCAGAATCCAACGGGTGCTCCGTGGTCCGGGAGTTCGTGGGCCACGGGGTGGGCTTCGAATTTCACGAGGCCCCACAGATCCCCCATTACGGGCGAAAGGGGGAGGGAATTCCCCTGGTGCCCGGCATGGTCTTCACCGTGGAGCCGATGATCAACCTCGGCAACAAGGAGCTTCGGGTCCTTCAGGACAACTGGACGGCCGTCACCCGGGACGGCTCCCTGTCCGCCCAGTTCGAACAGACCCTGCTGGTCACCGATGAAGGCTGCGAAAGCCTGACGCCGTATGCCCTGTAGGACGGCCGGTGGTCTGTGGGTTGTGGTTTGTGGATAGCAACATGTGACGGGTGGCAGGCGCTGGAGGCTGAGAAGCAACGCCCGGAAAGCGGATTTCAGAAAAAAGGGGGAAGCGCCATTGCTCTTCCCCCTTGTGTTTTTGCTGGGCGCGAAGCGCCCGCCACAAACGACAAACGATTTTCTACCACCTGCCCGCCGCAGACCTCAGTCTCATCACGATTCGCTTTTCTTCCTGGGCAGGATCAGATTCAGCACCACCCCCGCGATCCCCGCCAGACCGATCCCCTGGAGGTTGAACTCCCCAGCGGAAAAGCTCATTCCGCCGATTCCGAACACCAGGATCAGGGCGACGATGGCCAGGTTTCTGGGCTCGGTCAGATCGTCGCCGGCCCTGACCAGGCTGTTGAGCCCTACCACCATGATCGCACCGAACAGCAGCAGCATGATCCCCCCCATCACCGGGGTGGGGATCGATTGCAGCAGCGCCCCGACCTTGCCGATGAAGGCCAGCGCGATGGCAAAGACGGCCGCCCATGTCATGATGGCCGGATTGAAGACCTTGATCAGGGCCACGGCGCCGGTTACCTCAGAGTAGGTGGTGTTCGGCGGGCCGCCCAAAAAAGAGGCCAGGGATGTGGCCAGACCGTCGCCGAGCATCGTGTTCTGGATGCCGGGATCTTCCAGGTAGTTTTTCCCGGTGATCGAACCGATGGCCAGGATGTCGCCGAAGTGCTCGATGGCCGGCGCGATGGCCACCGGAACGATGAAAAAGACCGCCTGAAGATTCCATTCGGGAAAAACGAAATTCGGCCAGTCGAGCCAGGGCGCTTCGACCACCCGGCTGAAGTCGACCAGGCCGAAAGGGATCGAGACCAGGTAGCCGACGAAGATGCCGCACAGGATCGGAATCAGCCGGAGCACCCCCTTTGCGAGCAGGGAAACGAGGATCACGGTCGCCAGGGAGATCATCGAAACCATCATGGCCGTTGCTTCGGGCACCAAGACGGCCGCTCCGTCGCCGGTTCTGCCCATGGCCATGTGGACCGCCACCGGCGCCACGATCAAACCGATCACCATGATCACCGGGCCCGTGACCACCGGCGGCAGCAGTCGGATCACAAACCCGCTGCCCTTCCAGCGGATGAGCAAACTCAGCACGACGTAGAGCCCGCCGGCGGCCACCAGTCCGCAGAGGGTACCCGGAATTCCCCACGTCTGCACGCCGTAGATGATCGGTGCGATAAAGGCAAATGAAGAGGCCAGAAAGACGGGCACTTTTCTGCGGGTCACCACCTGGAACAGAAGCGTTCCGGCACCTGCAGTAAACAGGGCGACATTGGGATCGAGGCCGGTGAGCAGGGGCACCAGCACCAGGGCCCCGAAGGCCACGAACAACATCTGGGCTCCGATCACGATTTCTTTGGGCTTGGAAAGCGACGCCGGGGGGGTTGCATTTTCTGCCATTTTAGCTCCTGTGTGGGTTGGAAGGTTGCCGATCCGGCGATGGGCAAAGGAGGCAGGCTCCTCCCTTGGATTCGCCGGGCAGATCGATGCAATGAGCGGTTCTCGCAGAATGCGAAATTGTCGTAAAATCGCGGCAGCGATTTTATTTGGTGCCGAAGATCTTATCGCCGGCGTCGCCGAGGCCCGGAAGGATATACCCGATATCGTTCAGTTTTTCGTCCACAGCGGCGGTGTAGATCTCCACGTCGGGATGGAGGCTTTCCACGCGCGAGAGCCCTTCCGGGGCCGACACGATAAACAATCCCTTGATCTGACGGCATCCGGCCCTTTTGAGCATGTCGATGGTGGCAATCAAGGTGCCGCCGGTGGCCAGCATCGGATCCAGGATCAGGGCGATCCGCTCTTCCATATGACTGGTCATTTTGACGTAATACTCCACCGGCTGAAGGGTCTCCTCGTTGCGGTAGAGCCCCACGACGCTGACCCGGGCCGACGGGATCATGTCCAGGACCCCATGCATCATGCCGAGCCCTGCCCGCAGGATCGGGACGATGGTGATCTTTTTCCCCTTGATCCCCTCGACCTCCACGGGACCGGCCCAACCCTGAATCGTCTGCTTTTCGGTGGCGAGGCTCTTGGTCGCCTCGTAAGTGAGCAGCCTGGCGATCTCCGAGGAAAGGTCGCGGAAGTCCTTGGTGGAAATGTCGTGTCGGCGCATGAGGCCAAGCTTGTGCCGGATCAGGGGATGGGTCGCCACGTTCAGCGGCATGGGCGCCTCCTTGGGTCGTTTGGAGTTGTTATCGGGCGGTAATTCGGGCGGCGGGGCCGCGGGCAATCGCCGGAAAGGCATACATGTTGTTGTCGTCCAGAGGCCTATATACAAAATATGGGAAAGTGTCAACTACGAATGAAAGGCTTCTCGCAGCGCCGGATGGCGGTCAGGACCTGTCCCGTTGGGAAGGCACCAAGAGACTGCGGCTCGGGCACAGGAGGGGAAAAGCCCGGCCCTGCGCCATGGCTAAGATCTGTTGCGGGCAAAGGGGATTTTGCGGTACACGACAGGGGCTGGAAGGGCGGCGGGAAAGCGCCCCCTGCAGCGCGGGAGGCGCTTCCCGTCCGAGACGCTACAAATCTCCAAGGGGCCGCCGGAAGGTATAGGCTGCCGGATCTGCCACAAGCTTCTCATAGGCCTGTTCGGTGTTGCCGCCCAGCGCCGAAAACGGCAGAGACACCACGAACACGGCCGCTCCAACGACGATGGCGCATAGACCGACCGGCCGAGCCAGGAGCAGATCCGCAGTCATCGCGCCCGGATCGCGATCCTTCGTGAACGAATCTTCCTGGGCGATGACCGATCCGAAGGGAACGACCACCAGGGCGGCGGCAAGGGCCAGCACCAGCGCCAACTTCATATTCTTGACCATGGAATCCTCCTTGTGTCAGGGGAAAAGCCCTCATCCCGCAGGGCTCCGGCTGCCGGCGGATCCCGCCGGAAGACGCCTTCAGACTCGCCAACCATAGGCGATTAGGCTCATGGTGTCAAGATAAATAGAGATATTAGCACATTAGGCCCCAATTGAACGATTTGATGACCCACCGAACCAAAATCGTGGAAGTCGCGGTCGCCCGGCCGGTGGTCGGCACCTTCTCGTACACGGCGGCCGAGGACCTGGCCCGGGAGGCGGCACCGGGCAGGCGGGTGCTGGTTCCTTTCGGGAAACGGCGGGTGACCGGCTTCGTCCTCGGGGAAAGCGGGGGGGAGAAGGTGCCCGCGCTCAAACCGATCATCGCCGTGATGGACCCGTCACCGGTCTTCCCGGAAGCGATGATTCCGTTTTTCCGATGGATCGCCGACTACTACCTGTACCCGATCGGCGAGGTCATCCGAACTGCACTGCCCCAGGGGATCACGGTTTCAGACCGCACGTTTCTCCAGGCAACCCAGCAAGGCCTTCGAATGCTTGCCGGCGGCGGTCTCCGGCCTGAAGCCAAAGCACTTCTTTCACGGCTGACGCGTCCGAAAAAAATCGCTGCGGTGGCCGGGCCTGACGCCGGTCCCGCGGCGCAGCGGCTCCTCCAGGAAATGGAACGTCAGGGCTGGGTCGACCGCGAAACGCGGCTTGCCGGCGGAAGCGCCCGTCACCGCACGGAGCGGATCGTCGCCCTGGCCGAACCGTTTCAATCGCAGCAAGCCCTTTCCGCACCTCGCGCCAGGATCGTTGCCGCCCTGAAAGCAAAAGGACCGATGCCGATCCGCCGGCTCAAAGAGCAGGTCCCCACAGCGCCGAGCCTGGTTCGATCCATGGAAAAGGACGGACAGGTCACCATCCACCGGGAGGCGGTCTACCGCGATCCGTTCGGCGATCCGATCCCCGCCGATTCGTCCCCCGTGCTCACGGCGGCCCAGCAAGCCTCGGTAGACAGGATCGCGGGCGCCCTCGCCCACGACTTCGGCGCCTTTCTGCTGTCGGGCGTTACCGGAAGCGGTAAGACCGAGGTCTACCTGCATTCCACCCGGGCCGCCCTCGACGCAGGCAAAGAAGCGCTGGTGCTGGTTCCGGAAATTGCGCTGATCACCCAGATGGAACGCCGCTTCCGGGCGCGCTTCGGCCGGCGGGTGGCCGTGCTCCACAGCGGCCTTTCCGCCGGAGAGCGATTCGACCAGTGGATGCGCATCAGCACCGGGGAAGCCGGGGTGGTGGTGGGCGCCAGGTCTGCACTGTTCGCCCCTTTGGCCCGCCTCGGGCTGGTGGTGGTCGATGAAGAACACGATCCGTCCTTCAAGCAGGAGTCCGGTCTTCGCTACAACGCCCGCGACATGGCCCTGGTTCGGGCAAAACTCGCCGGCGCCGTGGCCTTGCTCGGGTCGGCCACCCCGTCGGTGCAGTCCTACCGCAACGTGGAAACTGGAAAATTGGTCGAACTCCAACTTCCGGAGCGAATCGAGAACCGTCCGCTTCCGGGGATCGAGGTGGTCGATCTGACCGAAAGCCGGGACCGCAGAGGCGTCCGCCGCTTTCTCACCAAACCGCTTCGCCAGGCCATCTCCGACTCCCTGGACCGCGGCGAACAGGTCCTTCTCTTTTTGAACCGCAGGGGATATGCCAGCTTTCCGGTCTGCGGCGCCTGCGGCAAACCGGTCACCTGCAGCCGGTGCGACATCTCCTTGACGTTTCATCAGAAGAGCCGCGCTTTCCGATGCCACTATTGCGGCTATGGCCGGCCGGCCGAAAGCGCCTGCCCTTCCTGCGGCGCGGATTCGCTCCGGATGCTCGGACTGGGGACGGAAAAGCTTCAGGAGGCGGTCGAGAAGCTGTATCCGGCGGCGCGCGTGGCGCGGATGGACCGGGACACCACCGGCAAAAAGGGGACGATTGTAAAGCTGCTGCGCGCCCTTCGAAGAAGAGAAATCGACATCCTGGTGGGGACCCAGATGGTCGCAAAAGGGCACGACTTTCCGAACATCACCCTGGTGGGCATCGTCTGTGCGGATTTGTCCCTGAGCTTTCCGGACTTTCGCGCCGGGGAACGCACCTTTCAGCTGCTGGCGCAGGTCGCCGGGCGCGCGGGGCGGGGGGATCGGCCCGGTCGGGTCGTTCTACAGACATACAATCCCGACCATTTCTGCATCCAGGCCGCACGAGACCAGGATTTTCGCGCTTTTTACCACCGGGAGATGGAATCCCGAAAAGCGCTGGGCTACCCCCCCTTTTCCCGGATGGTACAGGTGCGCTTCAGCGGACCGGATGCAGCGACCGTAGCCGAGAAGGCCCGGGAGGTCGGCAGACGACTTCGCAGCATCGCCGATTCCCGCAACTACACGGTGCAGGTCTTGGGTCCGATCGAATCTCCCCTTTCGAAAATCGCCGGCCGTCATCGGTGGCAGCTCCTGGTCAAGGGAACCGGTGCAGCGACCCTGCGCCGAATGCTTCGCGACCTGCTCGCATCGGAAGAGATCCATCGACGGCGCCCGGTCCGCCTGACGGTGGACGTAGACCCGGTCTCTTTGCTCTGACACGCGCCATTGACCGATCCAGGTCCCGGCGTCCGGCGCACGCCTGCCCCCCGTTCGGCCCAGCGCCCAGCTGCGAGCTGCCGCCCGCCCCCCGCCGATCCCCATCGACCGCCTCGCCGCAGGGTTGACAACCGTTCCGATTGTTTCTATCGTCCCCCTCTACTGCAAAGGGGGCTACGATGAAGAACCGAACGATCGGGATAGCGGCAGTTCTGATGTTTTTTGCAATCGTCGCGGCGGCATCGGCGGCGGAACCCCAACCCAGGGCGGTGGTGCCGGAGTACGTGTATACCTTTTCCCCCGTGGTGGAAGGCGAACAGGTCGTCCGGACATTTTCCATACGAAATGAAGGCGACGCCCCGCTGATCATCGAACGGGTCGGAACCGGCTGAGGATGCACCGTTGCCTCCTACACGAGGCAGATCCCTCCCGGCGGCGAGGGAAACGTCGTTGTCAAGGTCAATACGAACGGGTACGGCGGACATCGGCTCACCAAAAGTGCCACCGTCACCTGCAACGATCCAAACCGGCGGCAGTTTTCCCTGACCCTCACCGGCGACGTGGAAAGATTTGCCACCATCGAACCGACCACCGCTCGGCTCTTCGGCAAGCAGGGCGAATCGATCCATGCCACCATCCGGATCGTCCCGGAGGACAAGTACCCTTTTCAGATTCAGGGCCCTTCCCAGCGGGAGACGAAGAACATCCGATACACCCTTTCCCGGATTGACGAGCGCGGCAAGTCGGGCTATCTGCTGACCGTGGTCAACAAGCGGGAGCAAACGGGCCGCTACTTCGAAAAAATCGTGCTCAAGACCGACAGCCCCCTTCAGCCGGAGATCCAGATCCCCGTTCACGGGTATGTGACCCAATAGCGCGCTTCTCAGAACAACGTTCCGGCATCGTATCGGGTTCGAGAGCCATCCGCATCTTCGAGTGGCCGTCCGGGTTCGAGTCGAGCGCGCTGAACGGGTTCTCTCGATCCCGGGCGGGTCAAACAAAACGAAACCATGTGAACCGACCTTCCTTACCTTTCATGGTCATGAATCCCTCTTGCGCAATTTTCAAAGACATCCGTGTCGTCGCATTTGACTGCGACGGGGTGATGTTCGACACCCGCATTGCCAACCGCCACTACTACAACCGAATCCTGGAGCACCTGGACCGCCCGTCCATGACCGAAGAGCAGTTTGCGTTCGTGCACATGCACACGGTGGACAACTCTCTGGCCCATCTGTTCAAGGACCCCGCCGATCTTCAAAAAGCCCAAGAATTTCGAAGCCGAATGGGCTATCGGCCTTTTCTGCCGTACATGAAGATCGAGCCGACCCTGCGCGACCTGCTCGGTTCGCTTCGCCCCCGCTACCGGACCGCCATCGCCACAAACCGCACCAACACCATGGCCCCGCTGCTCGAGGCCTTCCATCTGGAAGACGATTTCGATCTGGTGGTGTGCGCCTCGGACGTGGCGCTGCCCAAACCCCATCCGGACGTGCTGCTGAAAATCCTATCCCACTTCGCGGTCGAACCGCGGCAGGTGATCTACATCGGCGATTCGAAGCTGGATGCTGAGGCGGCCGAAGCCGCCGGTGTGATCTTCGTGGCCTATGGGCATGACGGGTTGGACGGAGCCTGCCGGATTCAAAGACTGGCCGAGCTGTCGGCCCTGCTCGACGGCGCCCCCTGCACCGGACACGGTCCGGACAGCAGCAAGGAGACATAGACCGGCTCGATTCCGGCGGCGGCCGCGGGCTGGATGAAGCGGGCGATGGCGGCAGCTGTCTCGGGGAAGGGATGCCCGATTCCCACGGCGCACCCCCGGCGGATGGCTTGCCCGGCCAGGCGCTGGAGCTGAGCGAGGACGGCCGCCTCGGACCGGACGTTGTCCAGAAACACGTTGCGCCTGGCCACTGGCAGATTGAGCCCCCGGGCGGTCCGAAAGCCAGTGGAGTTGCTGCAGGTCAGGCTGTCGACGAAAAACCGTTGCCGATTTTGAACGGCTTCTAAGGCGGGAAGCATTTTTTCAGCCGAGGCGGTAAAGCGCGAACCCATGTGATTGTTGACGCCGGCGGAATGGGGCACTTCCGTCAAATTCTCGGCCAGGATTTCGGCGATCCGCTTTTCATCGTAGCGGACATAGAGAGCCCCCGGTCCCGGATCGAACCGGCTGTCGACCGGTTCCATGGGCTGGTGCAAAAGGACCTGGTGACCGGCGTCGTAAATCTCTTCGGCCAGCGGCCGGCTCAGGGCAAGACGGGGGAGCACGGCATAGGTGATTGGAATCGGAAGAGAGAGAAACCTTCGGGCCCGCCTCCGGCTGTATCCGATGTCGTCGATGATCAGGGCGATCCGGGCCCGGGACGCAGGCTTCAGAACAGGCATGATCGCCGCCGCGGCCGATACGGGAGACAGCAGTCCCCACAGGGCGGCGGCGCTGGAGGCAAGGAACTGTCTGCGATTCATCCGGAGTCCCGGGGGACGGGGGTTTTGGCCCGAAATCGGGCAGTTGCAAGGCTAGTACGATATATTGTGCAAATTGTCAACGGCGAATCTATATGTTGTGTTTCAGATAGCCGTTGAGCTGCTGAGCCGTTCAGCAGGGAATCATGGGACACGGCACAGACAAAAACGTGTCGGGAATGAAAGGCTCGTGATCAAGGCCGCGGGTGGGCTGCTTTATTTCTCTTTTTCGGCTTAACAGCCAGCAGCTGGCAGCTCAACAGCCTGCCCACGATCCGCCCCGAACTGTTTCATCTCCTGATGTCTGCGTCCAACCTGTCGGTTAGAAAGGGGTCAACACCGTGCAAACCATCGGACTGCTGGGCGGCATGAGCTGGGAGTCGTCCATCGAATACTACCGGATCGTCAACGAGAAGGTCAACGAACGGCTCGGGGGGCTGCACTCGGCCCGCTGTCTGCTGTATTCGGTCAATTTCGGCGAGATCGAGCCGCTGATGGCCACCGGGCAATGGGAGGAGATCACCGAACGGCTGGTGCAGGCCGCCAGGAGCCTCGAGCTTGCCGGCGCCGATTTTCTGGTGATCTGCACCAACACGATGCACAAGATCGCCCCCCAGATTCAGGCGGCGGTCGGCATCCCGCTGCTGCACATCGCCGACGCCGTTGCCAGCCGGATCAGAAGCGCCGGCATGCGTTCCGTGGCGCTATTAGGGACGCGGTTTACCATGGTCGAAGATTTCTACCGAAAGCGACTGGCCGAACAGCACGGACTGAGGGTGTCGACTCCCACCGAAGGCGAAATCGAAACGGTCGACCGTGTCATCTTCGAAGAACTCTGCCGGGGCAAAATCGTCGACGCCTCCAGGGCGGCCTATCGCGCCATTGTCGAGCGGATGGCTGGCGAAGGGGCGCAGGCCGTCATTTTGGGATGCACGGAGATCGGGCTGCTGATAAAGGAGGGGGACTGCTCAATTCCGCTGTTCGACACCACCCGGATTCATGCCGAAGCGGCAGTGGATTTTGCTATGCAGGAGATATAGGAAACCGTGCGCTTCGCAGCCGCCGGGCGGCTGGAAAGCCTGAAAGCCGGGAGGCTTGAAACAAATGAAACCGATGGCGGGTGGGTCAAGGACAGCAGGAGATCTCGCGTATCGGTTTTGCTTCTGGAATATGCTTCCCGGCTTTCCGGCCTCCCGGCTACCCGGCCTTCTTTCCACCGCTGAAAAAGGTCCGACCGACTGTGAACCCTAACCGGGGCGCAAGTCCATGAAAACAGGTGTCGTTCTCATCGGGATGCCCGGCGTCGGGAAAAGCACTGTGGGCATTTTACTGGCCAAGCGGATCGGCCTCGATTTTCTCGACTCCGATGTTTTCATCCAGACCCGGGAAGGCCGCCGACTCTGGGAAATTATCCAGGAGGAAAGCCTCAACGGCTTTTGCCGGATCGAAGAGCGGCACGTCCTTTCCATTTCCCCATTGGGGTGCGTCATCGCCACGGGCGGCAGCGTCGTCTACAGCAAAAAGGCCATGGCACACCTCCGCTCCGGCGGCCGCATCGTTCATCTCGATCTCGAACCGGCGCTTCTCCAGCACCGGCTCGACAACATGGACGCCCGGGGAGTGGTCCGCAACCCCGGACAGAGCGTGGCCGATTTGTACCGGGAGCGCAATCCGCTCTACCGTCGGTACCAGGACATCCGGATCGACTGCGGCACCATGACACCGGATGAGGTGGTGGCGGCCATCGTGGAGAAGCTGCAGTCCTTCACGAGCGAAAAAGCGGATGAGCAAACAACACCAAAGAGAACATAGAAAAACGGAAAGATGAGTTCGATTCCCATCGTCCCGCGCCGAGCCCGCCAGCGGCGGGTAAACATCGCAGGAAACGGGCCGATGAGCCCCTCAAACTGTTTGAGGCGCCCTGGAAAGTCTTCGAGCATGGGCAACCAAGTGCCTTCCCTTTTCCGCTTTCGGTCTTACCATTTCGTCGTTGGTTAAACGTTCACGGAAAAAAACGGGCCAAGGGCCCGTTCCGAAAATGATGGAACCCATGGAAAACATCATCGAGGTTGAAAACCTGCACAAGCGCTTCGGGAAGGTCACGGCCGTAGACGGCATCTCCTTTTCGGTGGCAAAAGGAGAGTTTTTCGGTCTCCTGGGACCCAACGGCGCCGGCAAGACCACCACCATCCGCATGCTGTACGGCTTTTCGCCTCCGACGTCGGGCAGCATACGGGTCTTTGACATCGACATCGAAACCGGCTGGCGCACGATCAAGTCCCGAATCGGCGTCTGTCACCAGGAAAACACCCTCGACCCGGACCTGACCGTGACCCAGAACCTGAAGATATTTGCCAGCTATTTTTCGATTCCGGCGGCAGAAGCCGGGCATCGGGCCGAAGAGCTTCTCGATTTTTTCGCCTTGTCCCACAAGAAAAACGCAAAGGTCGCCGAACTTTCCGGCGGCATGGCCCGGCGTCTGATCCTTGCCCGGGCCCTTCTCAACCGCCCGGAGCTGCTGGTGCTCGACGAACCGACCACCGGCCTCGACCCGCAGTCCCGGCACCAACTCTGGGACAAGCTCGAGGCCCTGAAAAAAAGCGGCCTCACCGTGGTCATCACCACCCACTACATGGAAGAGGCCGCACAGCTCTGTGACCGGCTGGTGATTGTCGACCACGGCAAAATCCTGGTGGACGGCAGCCCCGAAGCCCTCATCGCAGCCCACGCGGGCCGCCACGTCATCGAGGTGGACGGCCCCGAGGACAGACTCCGAAGCTTCATTGCGGAAAAAGGCCTGGCGCACGACGACCTGGGCAACCGCCTGATCCTGTATACTTCCGAGGATTCGAGTCTCAACGACACGATCCGCGACCAATTTTGCATGAACAAATGCACGTTTCGAAACGGAACACTGGAAGACGTCTTTTTGCGTCTCACCGGAAGGGAGCTGCGGGAATGATCCGGCTCGACACCATCTCCTGGCGGTTTCTGAAGGTGTGGAAGCGGAATCTGGTCACCTACCAAAAGATCTGGAAGGTGAGCTTCATCACGCCGCTGCTCGAGCCGATGCTCTTCATTCTGGCGTTCGGCCTCGGATTTTCCGGCGTGATCGATTCCATCTCCTACGCCGGCGACAAGTTCAGCTATACCCAGTTCATGGCTCCGGCGCTGATCGCCGTGGCGGTGATGTACAACGCCTTTTTCGAGACCACCTACGCCTCCTTTGTCCGCATGTACTACCAAAAGACCTTCGACGGCATGCTCGCCACCCCCCTTTCCCTGGAGGAGATCATCATTGCCGAAATCGTCTGGAGCGCCACCAAGGCCACCGCGGCGGCGGCCATCATGATGACCGTCCTGGGACTGCTCGGTTTCGTCAAGTTCCCCGAGGGGCTGATGATCCTGCCGGCCGCCCTGCTCGGGGGCCTTGCCTTCGGCGCGGTGGGTCTCTTCTTTACCGGAGTCACCCCGACCATCGAGATGTTCAACCTGCCGATCTTTTTGTTCATCACCCCGATGTTTCTGTTCTCCGGCACCTTCTTTCCGGTCTCCAACCTTCCGACATGGGCGCAGCCGATGGCCCTGGCCTTTCCCCTGCACCACCTGGTGGAGCTGATCCGAGGCTTCGGCATCGGCGCCCACGAGACCTCCGCCATCTTCAGCTTCGTCTATCTCGTCGCGTTTTCGGCGATCTTCACGCTGGCCGCCATGGCGGCCATGCGAAGAAGGCTCATCAAATAGGTGTGACGCTGGCGCTTCACTTGTGGGTGGCGGGTGGCGGGTCAGCCTGTGGTTCATCCCGATTTTCCGCCACAGACCACAAACCCACCGTCGGCGCCGAAGCCCACCGGCCACCTCCCACAACCGGCTTCCCCCTTGCCGAAAAAGGCGTACAGAGCGCCAAAGAAAAGATTCTTTCAAAAAGAAGCCGCCTTCTTCGGAGACGCTGCGCCTCTGCGGTGAATTCGGTTTTCTTTCCGAGGCGAATGATGTTCTTGAAAATTCCGGTGCAGCGCTTAGGTTGACTTCATTGGAATGAAACGATGACCCTCACCCGCGGCCATGCGCCGTGAACGAATAGGAGGAAAAATCATGGGAGACTACAAGGAGAAAACCCTCTGCGATCTTCAGGAAAAGGGCTTTATTGAATCGGACTCCGAAAAATTCAAGTCCCTCATCCAGAACGCGGCCCACTTCTGCATGAACTGCGGCAGAAGCGCCGCGCGGGCGGACAATCTCTGCAACCCGGAAAAACTCTAACCCATCGCAAAAAAAGGGCGGCCCGGACGGAGCATTCCGTCCGGGCCGCCCTTTTTTACGGGTGCTGCCGGACTGTCGTCGACACGTATCGGCGTACCGCCCACTACCCGGATCGGACCCCACCGCCGGGATCGGCGACCGCCCGGTCGGGGATCTTCAAAGCGACTGCCGAATCGACCCGGAGCGTTTTGGCGGCGGCCCCGTATTCGACATCACCGTCGACGGCGACCGTCTTTTCCGCCAGGTCGGCCACCGGCTTTCCGGAGAGCAGGTATTCCCCGCTGTCGGCCACCAGAACATAACCGCCCGCGTCGCGCACCACCTTCCCGATGATCTTCTCGCCCATGGCCGCAGCCGTTGACACCATCGCCGCCAGGAAGAATATCGCGCCGATGGCGACGGCCGCGGCGGCCTTTAATCGAAGAACATGCGTCGTCTTCATTTTCAGCCTCCCATTGGTTTGCGTTTCGTTTGAATCCAACCTCGCTCTTGGTTGCCGTCGATTCGTTGCGGTCTGGACCAAGATGACGTCTTTTGACTTCTCTTTTCGCTCAAAA
>JASFPT010000077.1:0-14830 GCA_050115795.1 Desulfobacterales bacterium | reverse complement strand
GGGTTGACACCGCTTTGCAAGGAACTTTACCGTAATGTCACATTATGTGTTATAGTGTCACACATAGAAAGACAATTTCACATGGTACGGCACGGGTGGAACCCGGCGTCGTAAAGACGGCGTCGTCCGGTTTGCGGTGAATCCGGTCCAGGAGGTGATGATGCCGGCCCGGGGAAAGCAGTATTTTTTCATCAGTTCGCTGGGAAAAGGACTGCGAATTCTGGAACTGCTGGCCGAAAAGCATGCGCTCACCGTTTCCGAGGCGGCGCGGTATCTGGATACGAATCGTGCCGGCAGCCATCGGTTTTTGGCGACGCTGCGGGAACTCGGCTATGTGGAAAAAGACGAGGAAGAACGCTACCGGCTCACGTTTCGCCTGGCCGAACTCGGCATGAAGGTGGTCAACCGCCATGAAATCCTGAGGGTGGCACGCCCCTATCTGCTGGAGCTTTCCAGCGCCTTCAACGAAACCGTCAATCTGGGCCATTTCGACAGGGGGGACATCCTTCATCTGGACAAGATCGACAGCAAGGAGATCCTGCGAATGGACAGCGAAATCGGGTCGCGGGCCCCGGCCTACTGCACGGCGCTGGGAAAGGCGGTGCTGGCGTTTTTGACCGAAGCGGAGCTGGCCGATTACTTCAAAAGCGTCAAACTCAAGCCCCACGGGCCGAACACGATCACTTCCCGCCGGCGGCTGCGGTCCGAGATCGAGCAGATCCGCAGCTGCGGCTATGCCGTGGACGACGAAGAGCTCGCCCCGGGGCTCCGGTGCTTGTCGGCGCCGGTTTTCGACCACACCAACCGGGCCTTCTACGCTGTGAGCGTGTCCGGACCGGCCATGCGGATGACCCCTGAGCGGATCGAGAAAATGCACCCGCTGGTCACCAGGACCTGTCAGCGGCTGTCGGAAAAGCTCGGGGCAACCCGAACGTGATGCAACATGCTTACCACAGGGAGAGGATCATGGCAGACAAGAAACTGAACCGATTCGATCTTCAACAGATGAAAGTGGCGCGCAAACCCGCCGTATGGATCACGGCGTACGATTACTGGACCGCGCAATTCGCCGAGCAGGCCGGCATGGACATGATCCTGGTCGGCGACTCTCTGGGGATGTGCATTTACGGATACGAGGGTACCGTTCCGGTGACCATGGATCAATGCATTTACCACAGCGAGGCGGTGCGCCGGGGTGCGGCCAAGACCTTTGTGATCGGCGACATGCCGTTTCTTTCCTACCAGGTGAACGTTTCCGGAGCCGTTGAGAACGCGGGTCGCTTCTACAAGGAAGCCGGCGTCGATGCGGTCAAACTCGAAGGCGGCCAGCGCGTCTGTGACCAGATCCGTGCCATTGCAGACGGCGGCATGCTGGTAATGGGGCATATTGGGCTGACCCCCCAAAGTTCCGGGCAACTGGGCGGCTTCAAAGCCCAGGGAAGAACCGCGGAAACAGCCGCGGCACTGATCAAAGACGCCCTGGCCATTGAGGAGGCCGGCGCATTTGCCCTGCTGGTGGAGGCCGTGCCCCCGGAGGTATGCGGAATCATTCGCGACCGGCTTTCCATCCCGGTCTACAGCATCGGTGCCGGCGTCCAGGCCGACGGCCAGCTGATGATCTGCAGCGACGTGCTGGGCATTTTCCAGGCCTTTACACCCAAGTTCGTCAAAAAATACGAGAACCTTGCGGCAAAAACCGTCGAAGCGTTTTCGTCGTATGCCGAAGAGGCGCGATCAGGCGTTTTCCCGGCCGAAGAGCACACCTACAAGATGGTGGACGGCGAATACGAGAAGCTGGCCGCTCTTCTGGAAAAGAAAGATCGATAAAAAAGCCGCGGCTCTGTAATTTCAAAGCCGGTGACCCAAAGGAGGATAGCGGCATGTCCGAGACCTTGAAACAGATCCGTGCGTTTATGGAAAAAGAGGGGATCCCGGGAAGGGATGCCTACGACCTGCCCACCAGCACCAAGGCGTTCCCAGACGGCGCCAACTACCGCATTGAAATCGCAGGCGTCGAGAGGGCATCGACGATGGAGGCGCTCATCGACGAATCCAAAAAGCGGGGGGTGGTCGTGCACCGGGCCATCGCCGCCGTGGGCGGCGCCACCTACTGTGATTTTGAAGAGCTCAAGGCCATGGCCCAAATGGCCGCCGAAGAAAAGATCGAGGTGGTCATGACGGTGGGCCATCGAAAAGGGTGGGACGCCGGCTCCAAGGAGATCTCCAACGCGGAAGGGGCGATGCAGGCCTTTCGCCTCCGGGGCTCGGACAACATCTCCTACCACATCGCCGACATCATGCGCTGTATCGAGGCCGGCCACCGCGGATTTCTGGTCTACGACGAGGGGGTTTTGTTCCTGCTCAACAAAATGCGCAAAGAAGGGCTTTTGCCCGCAGAAACCTTTTTTAAATTCTCTGTCTTCGGCGGGTACTGCTCGGCGGCCGGGGCTCGGCTGATCGAGTCGATGGGGGTCAACTCCATGAACCCGATTTCGGACGTCTCGCTGCCGATCCTGGGCTCGATCCGCCGGGCGGTGGACATTCCCCTGGATGTGTACATCATCATCGTCGATTCGTTCGGGGGGATGTTCCGGGCCTACGAGGCCCCGGAAATCGCCAGGATCGCATCGCCTTGTTACTTCAAGTTCGAACCGGGCACTTCCGAGGGTGACATCTACAAGCCCTGGGTTTCGGAGCAGTGGCACGAAAATCTGATCCGGCAGAAGGTCAAGATCGCCCAGATCGTCAGCGAGCTGATGGAGCGCCACGCTCCGGAGCTGAAAACCTCCCCGAAGGGGGCCGCCGACCTGGTCCCGCCGGTCGTCGGATAGGAAAGGAAGCGTTCATGACACTGAAAGAAAAAATGGCAAAACGGACCCACGAGGTGGAATGGTCCGGTATCCGGGTCATGTTCGCCCTTGCAGACGAGATCCCCGGCGTCGTCAACCTGGGCATCGGACAGCCCGATTTCGACACACCGGTGCACATCCGCGAAGCGGCCAAAGAGGCGCTGGATCAGGGATACACCCGGTACCCGCCGGCCAAGGGGTTTGCCGACCTGCGGCGGGCCATTTCCGAAAAGCTCAAGGCCAAAAACGGCATCGACGCCGACCCGGAGCGGGAGATCTTCGTTGCGGTCGGCGCCATGCAGGTGATCTTCAACACGGTACTGCACCTGGTCGAGCCTGGAGACGAGGTGATCGTGATCGACCCGGGCTATGACTACTATTCCCAGATCCGGCTTTTCGGCGGTGTTCCGGTGCGGGTGGCCGCCCGGGAAGAAAACGGCTTCAAGGTGGATCCGGACGAGGTCGAACGGGCCGTGACCCCCAAGACCAAGATGATGATCCTCAACACCCCGGCAAACCCTACCGGCGCGCTGCTCGACGAAGAAATCCTGAAGGCCGTCGCAGAGACCGCAAAGGCGCACGGCATCTTCGTTTTGTCCGACGAGCCCTATGAAGACATCGTTTTCGACGGCAGCCGGCACGTGAGCATGGCCGCCATCGACGGAATGAAGGAGCTGACCGTTTCGGCGTTCACCCTTTCCAAGTCCTATGCCATGACCGGCTGGCGGGTGGGCTACGCAGTGGCCCCCAAGCCGATCGTCGACGAGATGGAAAAGCTCATGGAGCACATGGTTTCCGGGGTTACCGCCGTTGCCCAGCGGGCGGCGCTGGCGGCCATCACGGGACCCCAGGACTGCCTCGACGAGATGCGGGAGGCCTATCGCAGGCGTCGCCAGGTCGTCTACGAAGGGCTCAACGCCATCGAGGGGATCTCGTGTCTGATGCCCGAATCGACGTTCTACGCGTTTCCGAACGTGAGCCGGCTGGGGCTCAACTCCTGGGACCTGGCCAAATACCTGGTCAAAGAGCACCAGGTGGCCCTGGTGCCGGGCAGCATCTTCGGTGAAAACGGCGAGGGGTATCTGCGGCTTTCCTTTGCCGTCGGCGTCGACGCGCTGAAGGAGGGCCTGGCTCGGATCCGGACGGGCGCAGAAGCGCTGTTGAAAAAATGAACGTCCAACGTCGAATACAGAACAACGGGCCGCGGTCCGGGCGGGAGGCCTTGAGTGTCTGGATTGCGCCTTTGTCGAGGCGGTTTTGTTCGACAACGCCTATCTGACCGATGTGAGAACCGTTGCGGCTGGTGCGGTGGCCGCCAAGTATCTGGCGCCGTCTGCGGTTCACACCGGCGGTGTGATCGGGGCCGGGGTCCAGGGCCGCTACCAGGCGACGGCCCTGTCGCAGGTGCGGGATTTTGAACGGCTGCTGGTCTTCGACATGGACCCGGTTCGACTGGACCGATATGTATTGGAGATGGGAGACACACTTTCGGCAGCGGTCGCTGCGGCCTCGGGGCCGGAGGAAGTGATCCGGGACAGCCAGGCGGTGGTGACCTGCACCCCCTCCCGGAAGCCCTACATCCAGGCCGAATGGCTTCACTCGGGCCTTCACATCACGGCCATGGGGGCTGACCTGCCCGAAAAACAGGAGCTTTTTGCAGACGCCGTTGCCCGGGCCGACCTGCTGGTTTGCGACCGCAAAAGCCAGAGCCTGGCCATGGGAGAATTCCACCACGCCGCCGATGCCGGCCTCCTGTCCAATGCGTCCTTGGTGGAACTGGGGCAGATCGTCACCGGCCAAAGGAGCGGGCGAATCGACGACGACCAGATGACCATCTGCGACCTGAGTGGGACCGGCGTCCAGGATACGGCCATCGCCCATCTTGCCCTGGAAATGGCCGCCCGCCGCGGCATCGGATCCCTCTTTGCCTACTGACGTCAATACCGTTCAAATATGACCGCAGCGTCACCGGCTTTATGAGAATTGCCGGAGACTATCGGTCGACTACCCTTGCGACCGTCTCTTCCATTGCGATTCTGGCGGCGGCGATCCCCTGAATTTCCGAATCCAGTCTTTCCATCGCCACTTGGCCGCCGCTTTTGGCAAGGAATCGACGTTGGGTGGCGCAGACATACTGGGTGCAGCCCCAGGGTCGCTGAAGCTGGCTCAGCGCGCAGCCCCGAGGCGTCAGGTAGCGACAGGCCTCCCGTTGATCGCTTCCCAGGGGGCCGGGGGGGAGGGGTACGGCGGTCATATGAAAAAAAAGCACGTCTCGAAAATCGAACCACACCCGGTTGACGATGCAACACGGCTCCGGGCACCAGGGGCAGGTGCTGCGGCAGAGATCGGCCATGATCGGGTAGAGAGCCGTGAGGCGATCTCGAATCGACCACGCCAGCCGAATTGCTTCGCTCAGCCGTTGGCGATTGACAGACACATAATCCGACACCAGTCGGTTTGAGGCGCGCCATTTGCCGTCGGCGACGGACCGGGACCTGTCGCCGGGCAAACCGGAGGCTCCGCGGACTGAATCGAATTCCTTCATCGATCCTCCTGCGGAACGGCTTGGCGAGACGGAGACAGAAAGAGCAGAAGAAGACAGTCTAAGTCAGCGAACCGGAGGCACACCTCCGATATCAACAGGGGAAACGATGCGCGTCAGCGCTGCAGGCGGTTTCGCTGTTACCGTTTCGGATATGATGGTTGCTTCGGTGCCGTCGGCACCTTGTCCGGCCGCCGCAAACTACCAGAACTTCAGGCCGGCCTTGCCTTTGATCTTGATCAGCTCATCAGTGGTCTGCTTCAGGCGGCTGACCAGGATTTCGGAAAAAATCCGGTACAGCACGTATCCCATCAGGACTTTGTTTTTCCTGTCGAAATCGTCCATGCGGGAAAAATCGGTGGACAGGCACACGGTGGGGCCGGAGGCATAGGCCGAAGCCGAGCGGGGGGCCAGGGCGATGACGCCCATTTCGCCGAAAATGTCCCCCCTCCGCTTTAAAATTGCAACGTCCTGTCCTTCCTTTGTGATTCTTACCTTCCCCTGAACCAGGAAATATAGCCAGGTATCGGCGACACCCTCTTGCAGAATGCACTCGCCGTCTTCGTACATCTTCAGCTTGCTCATCTGAACGAGGCTGTTGAGTTCTTTTCGGTCGAAAGGGTCGAAGACGGGTACCTTCTTGAGGAATTCCATCAGCCGTGCGTTTTCTTCCAGGTAGGTGGTCTCTTTCATTGCAGGTTCCTTTTCGTCGGTGGACAGAGCTGCCGGCATCGATGAACCGCAACAGCGGCCAAAACTTCCTGCATTCCGTTGGAGCCAAGCGAAGATTCCCAGCGGCGCCACGGTGCTTATGCAACCTGCGATAGTTTACCCCGGCCATGGTCCAATGTCAAAAGAGCAGGGAAAGACGGGGTCGAATCGATCTGCTTTTGACAACCCCGGGCCGATGGGCGATACTAAGGGTCTTGAAGCATGTCGATGTATCACTTTCGGGGGATGAACCGGTCCACCACCCCCGGGAGATCGAACCCGGCGAATCCATTTCAGGAGCGAGCGATGGCCGAACCACATCAGGGAACCGTGGAGCTGAGGAATGAATTTTCAAAGGTGCACCACTGGCTTCAGTTGAACGGACCGGTCGAGTTGAGCACCCAGCGGGGGATCCGTTTCACCGCCACCGGGACCGAGGCCGTCAAGGGGCTGAAAAAAGGCGAAAAGGTGATCCGCTTCTATCTCGGTACCCGCGAACTCGGCCGCGCTTACCCCTGCTGTTGGGGGCATCGCTGCAACTGCAGCGGCAAGGCTGTTGTCACCTACTGCCGCCCGCTGGACCTGATGGTGCTATAGAAGTTTCCGGTCTCCGGCCTCCTAAAAGGCGCATAGGGGGTAAGTGGCCCGTGGTTTGGGGTATGTCGTTGACAACATGCCGCAAACCATCACCCACCCACCCACCACCCCTCAAACCACCCGGCGCCTCTCCGGACGATTCGTTTCCAAAAGCCTGTGAACCAATTTCCTATGGGAAGACAATCGGCGGGTCGCGGCGGGCATCTACAGCAGCACCGCCGCCGCGGAGCGGGCGACGTGGATCAGCGGTGCGGGATAAAACCCGACCACGGTGATCGCGGCGATCAGTGCGGCGGCGAGCACCTTTTCTCCGGTGGACAGAACCAGCGGGGCCGGCTCTTCGGCAGGCTCGGTCAGGTAGGCCGCCTTGAGCACAAGAAGATAGTAGTAAAGGGAGATGACCACGTTGATCATCGCGATCAGCACGAGGGTGAAATATCCCCGCTCCATGGCGGCGGTAAAGACCAGAAGCTTTCCGATAAATCCGATGGTCGGCGGAATGCCGCACAGGCCGAAGAGCGAGAGCATCAGGGCAAGGGCCAGCAGGGGATTTCTTCGGTGGAGCCCGGCCAGCTGGTCGACGGTGATGTTCGCACCGTCTGCGGCCACCTTGACCACCACCATGAAACAGGTGAACTTGAGCATGACCAGCGCGATGCTGTAGAAAATCGCCCCGGCATATCCTTCCGGGTTCATGCTCAGGATCCCGATCAGAACGTAGCCGGCGTGGGCAACGCTCGAATAGGCCAGCAGCCGCTTGAGATCCTGCTGGACGATGGCCGACACGTTGCCGACCGTCATGGTGATGATCGACAGCACCACCAGAATCTGGGCCAGGACTGCACTGTCGTCCCCCAGGGACGCAAACCGGACCAGCAAGGCGATGGCCGCCGCCTTTGATGCGGTGGCGATGTAGGTGGTCAGCTGGTTTGCAGATCCTTCATACACGCCCGGGGCCCAGAAATGGAAGGGAAACACAGCCAGTTTGAAGAAAAAGCCGGACAGGGTCATCATAAACCCGATGAGCACCGCCGGCTGGGTCATGACCGATGGGAGCACCCGGGCCATCTCGGCCACGTACATGGTGCGGGTGCCGCCGTAGAGAAGCGCGATGCCGAAGACCATTACCGCCGATGCCGAAGCCCCGATCAAAAAGTATTGGACGACGGTCCGATCCCGGCGGGGCCGGCCTTTTCGTAGATAGACCAGAACGTACAGGCTGTAGCTGGAGAGCTCCAAAGAGACATAGATCGTCAGCATATGGACACTGCTGACCAGAAGCATCAAGGCCAGGGTGGAAGTGGTCAGCAGCAGGTAGAACTCCGCATGAAGTCGCCGGTCCACCCCCGGAAGATCGCTGCAGAGTACCACCACCAGGAAGAATCCGCAGGCCAGGAGAACCTTGAACACCTGGGAGAAGGCATCGACCCGGTAGGATCCGAAGAAGAGATCCCCCTTCAGTCCGGCCGAGGCCAGGGTGACGCCGACGCCGATTGCCGAAAGGGTCAGGGCGGTTTGAAAGTGAAGCCGGGGCGAATCTTCCCGACCCATGGACAGGACCAGAAAGACGATCGCCATGGCCGTGCAGTAAAGCTCCGGGGTAAATGCGATCCAGTTCGTCATGGCATCCCCGCCATCAGCGGTATCGATGCGGTGCGGATCATGTCAAACAGCAGCGACGGGAAAAGTCCGAACAGCACGATGACAGAAACCAGGATCATTCTCGGAATACCCAGCGCCGGGGGGACGTCCGGCAGATGGGCCAGCTTTTCGTTTTCCGGACCGTAACAGGTCTTCTGGACCACCCGCAGCATGAACAGCGCGCCGATGGCCAGGGCGCCCACCGCCAGCGTTCCGAAAATCGGATAGACCTTGAAAGAAGAGATAAAGACCACCAGCTCTCCCCAGAAGCTCGCCAGACACGGAACCCCCACACCGGTCAGCGCGGCCACGATGAAATATGCCGAGGCCCGGGGCATGGTTTTGCTCAGGCCGCCCAACTCTGCGATGGCCTTGGTGTGGGTCTTGTCGTAGATGTACCCCACCGCGGAGAAGAAGAGCGCGGTCATGATGCCGTGGGCGAACATCTGATAGACGGCCCCGTTGAGGCCGTCCACCGTGACCGTGGCAAGGCCGAGTCCCACAATCCCCATGTGCGAGACGCTGGAATATCCGATGACGTACTTTAAGTCCGTCTGGCGAAGACCGGCCAAGACGCCGTAGACGATTCCCACGGTGGCCAGCAGACCCATCAGCCCCGCCCAGTGCTGCCAGCCCTCCGGGCAAAGGAAGATGCCCACCCGGAGCACCCCGAAGGCGCCGATTTTCATCAGCACCCCCGCGTGAATCATGCTCACGGCCGTGGGGGCAGCCACGTGGCCAACCGGCGACCACGTATGGAACGGCCACACGCCGGCCAGAATCCCGAATCCGATGTAGAACAGCAAAAATGCGAACCGCTGCTGGGCCGGGGTGAACGTGCCCGGGGCCATCAGGCGGACCAGGTCGAAGGTGCCCAGCCCCGAGCTGATCACCAGGTACAGCAGGCCCGGCAGAATCAGCGCGCTTCCGGCCAACAGGTAAAGGGTCAGCTTCATGGCCCCGTATTCTTTGCGGGTCGATCCCCACACCGCGATCAGCAGGTACATCGGAAACAGGGAAACGTCGTACCAGACGAAGATGAAGAAAAGGTCCAGGCTCATGAAAAGCCCGTAGACACCCAGCACGAGCAGAAAAATCAGGGAGAAGAACTCCTTGACCCTTTCTTCGAGTTCCCACATGGTCAGCACGGCGGTGAAAAAGACGATCCCGGTGAGCAGCAGCATCGGAAGGCTGAAGCCGTCCACGGCGTTGAAATAGCTGATGCCGAAGGAAGGGATCCAGGAAATCTTCTCGGCAAACTGCATCCCCCCGATGTCCCTGTCATATGCGGTAAAAAGATAGATGGCCGCCATCAGCGTCAGCCCCGAGCTGACGGCGCTGATCTGCTTGATCCGGTCGGGCCGGTCGGCCGGCGTGGCCAGAATCAACAGAAGGCCTCCCGCGCAAATCAGCAGGATGGCGGATAGAATCGGTATGTCGGCATAGACGATCGGCATCGAAATCCCTCAATAGATCGCGTACAGCGCCAGAAAAACCGTCACGGCAAACAGAACCAGCAGCCGATGCTGGATCGAGCCGGACTGGAGCATAGACAACAGCCGGCTGGTTCGGACCACGTTGGCACCCATGGTGTCGAGCCCCGGGTCGATCACCCGCTGGTCGGTCTTGGCGCAGAGCCACGAAACCCCCCGGTCGACCAGCCGGTCCAGCAGCCAGGCGTATGCGGCGTCGATGTACCATCGGTTGGCAAACAGGGCCGCCAGCGCCGGGATCCGTTCGACAAAACCCTTCTGCTCTGCGGCCGGTCTGCCGAACTCGACCCACGCCAGAACGATGCCCGCTGCGGCCAGGCCGATTCCCGCAGCCGGAAGCCATGGCAGATGGGACCCGCCGTGGGCCGCCACCGGATCGATGGTCAAAAAGCGGGTCAAGGGCTCTTCGGCAAAGCCGAGAACCAGGGTCACGGCTGTCAGGACGACCAGCGCGCTGCCCATGGCCAAACCGGCGCCGTGCGGGGTGTCGTGGCCCGAGGACGTCTCCGGTTCGACCAGCTCGGGTCGTGGAAAAAGCAAAACGAAGACCAGCCGGAACGAATAGTAGGCGGTCAGGAAGGCCCCCAGCAGGCCCGCGGCCAACCAGACGGGATTTTCCAGCCCGCCCAGGGCGGCCAGAATCGATTCCTTGCTGAAGAACCCCGACAGCGGCGGAAGGCCGGAGAGGGCTGCGGCCCCGATGGTCATGCACACCAGGGTCAGTTTCATCTGCCGTCCCTTTCTGCGCCCGATGTCGAACATGTCGTTGGTTCCCAGGGCGTGGATCACGACCCCGGAGCACAGAAAGAGGAGGGCCTTGAAGCCGGCGTGGGTGGTCAGGTGAAAGACTCCGGAAAAATAGCTGCCCGCAGCCAGCCCCATGATCATGTAGCCGAGCTGGCTGATCGTTGAATAGGCCCAGACCTTTTTGATGTCGGTGGCGACCATGGCCATGGTGGAGGAAAGCAGCATGCTCACGGTGCCCACCGCCAAAAAGACGGTCATGGCCGTGGGCGAGTGGCTGAAAAACGGAAACAGGCGGGCAAAGAGATACACGCCGGCGGCCACCATGGTGGCCGAATGAAGCAGCGCACTGACCGGGGTGGGTCCTTCCATGGCGTCCGGAAGCCAGGTGAGCAGGGGGAACTGGGCGCTTTTGCCGACGATGCCGCCGAAGATGAGAAGCGAGGCCAGAGTGACTGCGGCAGGAGACATTCGGGCCGCCGCCTGAGCGTTGACTTCCAGCACGTCGAGGGTCCCGGCGCCCAGCAGCAGCACGAAAAGCCCAAGCATGAAGGCCACGTCCCCGACCCGGGTCATGACAAAGGCCTTCTTGCCGGCCTGACTGGCGGAAAACTTTTCAAACCAGAACCCGATGAGCAGGTAGGAGGAAACCCCCACCAGTTCCCAGAAAACGTAGAGCTGAAACAGGGAGGAGGAAAGGGTCAGGCTCAGCATGGCCCAGGCAAACAGGGACATGAACCCATAGTAGCGCGAAAAGCCGGGGTCACCGGCCATGTAACCCAGAGAGTAGATCTGGACCAGCAGGCAGATCGTGGCGACGATGCCCATCATCAGAAGGCTGGTCGGATCGAGCAGCAGGCCCACCGGGATCCGGACGGCATCGGATATCAGCCATGTTGCGGAGAAACCCTTCGCCGCCGGTGCATGCCAGCCGTGCACCAGAAGAAAGGCGGCACAGGCAAACGAAACCGAAACTGCCGCAATGGATATGCCGGCCGACAGGCGGGGACGGTGCCGCGAGCCGAGCATGATGGCGGCAAACGCGGCCAGCGGGGCCAGGCAGCCGGCTGCAGCGGCGGCAAAAATCGGATCGATGAAGAGCGCGCTCGTGGTCATGCTCCAGGATTCTCCGGTGCCGCAGGTTCTTCAAGGGCCGGGTCGACCGATCCGGTACGGCGATGGACGCAGACGATCAGCGCCAGTCCCACCGACACTTCGGCCGCTGCCACGACGATGACAAAAAGGGCCATGGCCTGACCGTCGGTGGCCATCCAGCGAAGCGATGCCCCCACCAGCGCAAGGGCTGCCGCGTTGAGCATGACCTCCAGCCCCAGCAGAATCATGATCAGGTTTTGGCGGGAAACCGCACAGACCATGCCCAGGAGGAACACGATGCCGGCCAGGGCCAGAATATGGCTGTAGGGTACGATCATTTCTCCGCTGATTCCTCCTTCCGGGGCGGACGGCCGATGAAAAACGCCCCGATCAGGGCCACCAGCAGCAGCATGGACGCGATCTCCACACCCAGCCACCCCTGGCGGAAAATCCAGACCGAAAAGGTCGCCGGAATGGCCACCGCCGCCTGAAGGGGCTTGTCCCCTTCGACTCCGGTCAGCATCAGGACCAGCACCGCCAGATAGACGGCACTGAGAACCGCCGCCGGAATCCACTGCCGAAGCGGAAAGATTCCACGTTTGGACGCTTCGATCCGGAGCATCATAACGATGAACAAAAAGAGCACCATGATCGCTCCGGCGTAGATGATAACCTCCAGGGCCGCCAGAAACGGCGCGCCGAGCAGGTAAAACAGCAGCGCGCTGCCGAAAAAGGAGACCACCAGGTAGACCACCGCGTGGATCAGGTTCCGGCGCGTGATCGCCAGGGCCGTGGAGGTCACGATCACGGCGGCAAGCAGATAAAAGATGGCGGCGTAGAGGGTCATGGCTTCACTTCGTTCTGCTGCGTTGGATCATTTTCGATATCTTATCGCGCGTTGGGCGGCAGATCCTGGATTCTCGATCCCGGACCCTGGAAAAAACCCGTGAGCCTTTTATTTGCCGTTTTTACCAGCACCCAGGATCCGGCACCCAGCAACCAGCAACCAGCATCCAGCATCAAGGCAAATTGGTCTTCACGTCCACCGGCGGTTTTTCCTTCAGATGCGTTCCTTTTTCCTCGGCCCGCGGCGCCACCCCGGCGTGGCGGTAGAAGTTGTATTCCTTGTCTTTTCCGCAGTGGTCCACCAGCAGGTCCTCCTTTTCGAACACCAGGCTCAGGATATCCCGGCGGCAGTGGTCGAAATTCGGGGTGAGCTGGATGGCCGAGGTCGGGCAGGCCTCCTCGCAGAGCCCGCAGTAGATGCACCGACCGAAGTTGATCCGGAACCATTCGGCATAACGCCGGCCGTCGCTTCGCTGGGCCGACTGCATGGAAATGCAGCTCACCGGGCACACCGCGGAGCAAAGATAGCAGGCCACACATCTTTCGTCTCCGTTCGGATCGACCGTGAGCACGATCCGCGCCCGGCTTCTTTCCGGAAGCTGCCGCTGCTCTTCCGGATACTGCTCGGTGATCGGCCGTCGAAACAGGTGCCGAAAGGTGATGAAAAAGCCCGTGCCCAGGGCCTTGACCCCGTCCCACAGGTTCTGTTCCGGCTCGCTGCCCAAGGGCTTTTCAAATTCGGATCGTTTCCGTTCGTCGCTCATCTTTCACTTTCCGGGTGCCGAAAGCCAGTGCGGCAATGCATGGCGCCGAGCAGGGCGGTTGCCGTTGGATCTTGATTCGACGTTGAATTTTGGATGTTCAACGTTCGACGTTCGTCTTTTTATACCAGCATCATCAGTGCCCCGGTGGCCACGATGTTGATCAGGGAGACCGGGATCAGCACCTTCCATCCGATTTCCATGAGCTGGTCGTAACGGAGACGGGGCAGGGTGGCCCGGATCCAGATCATGACCAGGGCCACGGCGATCATCTTGACCAGCAGCCACACCGGACCGGGCAGAAAAGGCCCCCGCCATCCGCCGAGGAAAAAAACCGCCACCAGCGCACCGAGCACCTGCATGTGGACATATTCTCCGATGAAGAACATGCCAAAGCGCATTCCGCTGTATTCGGTGCTGAAGCCGGCCCCCAATTCGTTTTCCGCCTCCGGAAGGTCGAAGGGGATCCGCTTGCTCTCGGCCATGGCGGCGACGACAAAGACAACGAAGGAAACCGGCTGGATCAAAATGAAGGGGATTTTCGCCTGGGCCCGAACGATTTCCACCAGGCTGAAGGAGCCGGCCAGCATCACCACCGGCACCAGGGAAAGTCCCAGGGCCAGTTCGTAGCTGATCATCTGGGCCGCCCCGCGGATTCCGCCCAGCAGGCTGTATTTGCTGTTGGAAGCCCAGCCGCCCAGCGCCACACCATAGACGCCCAGCGACGACATCGCAAAGACGAACAGCAGCCCCACGTTGATGTCGGACAGCACCATCGGAACCTTCCGGCCCAGCAGGGTGAGGTCCGCTCCGAAAGGGACCACCGCGAACATCAGCAGGGCCGTTGCCGTCACAACCGCAGGGGCCAGCAGGAAGAGGATCCGGTCGGCCTGGTCCGGAACGATGTCCTCCTTTGCGACCATCTTCACCGCGTCTGCGATCGGCTGCAGCAGTCCGAAGATCCCGGCGCGGTTCGGTCCCAGCCGCACCTGAAGCCTGCCCAGCAGCTTCCGTTCGGCCCACACGAGATAGGCGGCGATCAGAAGAAGGCAGCCGAGCACGATGCCCATCTTTGCCAGGAAAACGACAAATCCGAGAACCCAGTCGATCATGAGGGCCCCCTTTCGGATTTGCGGAGCAAAACGGCCGCCAGATCGGTGCGAATCCGAGGAAAAATCTGCCAGTGCAGCTTCCGGTGGCGGGGCAGCACGAGGGTGCCCGGGGCCGTCTCTTCCGATGTCTGAACGCGCACCGCGAGCATTCCGGCGTCGGTCGAAATCGTGCACAGCTCGCCGCTGCGAAGATCCGCCGCCGCGGCCTGCTCCGGGTGCATCACCAGCAGCGGTTCGGCTTCAAGGGCCTGAAGACACGGGGCCTGCCGGGACAGACGTTCCGTGCCGAAGACGGCTTCGACCAGGATCAGTCCCCCTTCCCCAGGCGGCTTTTCCCCGCCTTTTCCCGATGCGGAAGCCGGGGCCGACGCCGCAAGCGGCAGCTTTGTCCATGCGCCGCGCTCCCCGCTTGCCTCGACCGGATCGAATCCGGAAAACT
>JASFPT010000076.1:0-15027 GCA_050115795.1 Desulfobacterales bacterium | reverse complement strand
CGGAATTCATTTCAGGCGTTGCAGGCGTGAGGCGGTCCGGATGTTTTTCGGGGAAGCACCCCGAGGCGCTTTTCGCCTAACCCATTATTATTTTACTGTTTTTATTCATACTTTTCTTTGCCCCCCCCAAAGAAAAGTATGCATTCGGCTTTGCCACGGCTAGGGCGGACAAGAAAGAAACGGCGCCCTGCGCCCCGCTTTTTCCTGCTTGTCCCGAGCGAAGTCGAGGGGCGCTTCGCAGAAAGGGCCTGTTTTCGCCCCTTTCTGCGGTGTTCGCCCGCCTCCGGCGGGCTCGGCGCGGGACGACGGGGGTAACTTTCCTTTTGGCGATGTGATTTTGCTCTACTTTTGTACTCCTGCACCCAGGGGGCGAGTTCGCCCAGCGCCGGCAAATTATCCCTTTCGCGGAATGATGAACTCCGAAAGTTGGACTATTTACTTTTGGGGCCGTTTTACCTAAAATACGAAAATTTGCATGCCGTTTTGCCCGCCGGGCCGTGCCGCCGGGTGGGCCGACCGGAGACAAAGGGGCTGCGACGCTCGGTGCCGAATGTTTGCACTGCCGCACCTGCGACTCTCGTCTTTTTTTATTGACCCGATAACCGCTCGTTGCCAGGGGATCGAAAAGGAGAGGGGCTGATGGAAGAACGGAGCAACTGGGACTGGGAACCCGGAAGCAGAACAGTGGCCGACCTGACCCGCTGGAAGGACGATTACAAATGGGTTGAGGAACCCCAGGTGCGGCCGGACGGAGAGGCGGTTGCCGCCATCGTCAACGTCGACGAGGGGGAGTTCAACGTTTGTATCAACGGTGAGCCCTGGGAAACGACCTTCGACAAGATCTGGCATTTGCGTTACCTGGCCGACGGCCGGCTCTTTGCCATCGTTTCGGAGATGGGCGAATGGACCGTGGCGGTTGACGGTGTCCCGTGGGAGGAGAAATACGGTTATGTATGGAACCCGCTGTTCAGTGCGGATGGGAAGCACATTGCCGTATCCGTGCAGCAGGACATGGAATACGCCATGGTCAGGGACGGGGTCTGCTGGGAGAAGACCTACTCGACCCTGACCAACACCGCCATGAGCCCGGACGGCGGGCGCACAGCGGCTGCCGTTCAGGTGGCCGGTTTCGGCGAAGCCGACATACCGGGATTTCAGAAAGGGTGCTTTACGGCGGCCGCCGACGGAAAGCCGTGGGACCAGACCTTCGTCAACGTCTGGAACATGGCCTTCAGCCCCGACGGCGGGCATCTGGCCGCCGAGGTGCGCGTCAATCTCTATGAATATACCATTGCCGTAGACGGTGCCGCCTGGAACAGCACGTACAACTGCGTCTGGGAACCGGCATTCGATCCGGCAACCGGCGCTGCCGTCGCCCCGGTGCGGGTCGGGGGAAAGTGGCAGCTCTACAAAGACGACGAGCCTCTCTGGAACCGATCCTTTGTCCAACTCTGGCAGCAGGCCTTTTCTTCGGACGGGGCGAAGCTGGCGGCCGTGGTGGCTCCCCGCTTCGGCCGCTGGACGGCTGCCGTGGACGGCACCCCCTGGCCGGTCACCTTCCGGGACATGGTCACCGACCTGGCCTTCAGCCCGGACGGCGGCCGATTGGCCGCATTGGGCAAGACCGGCCAGAGTTGGCAGGTGGTCGTGGACGGCAGGCCGTGGGGCCCCGCCTTTGACATGGCCTGGAAACCGGTGTTCAGTCCAGACGGTGCGCGGATCGCCGCCAAGGTCGAACAAAAGGGAAAATACACCGTCGCGGTGGATGGGCGGCTCTGGAGCCGGGCCTGCGACGCGGTTTTTGCTCCGGTGTTCAGCCCGGACGGGGATCGGCTTCTGGTGTGCGCCGTGGAAGAAGGCCGCATGGTCCGCCATGTGATCCCGGTTGCCGAAATTGCAGGATGAGTTTTCGAAACCACGGTTCGATCATCGTTGGACCCGGATGTCTGCCGTGCCGGCCGAAACGGAATCGATACTTTCGCTGAGCGGGCACAGAAGTTGCGGCGTTTCCGGCGGCAAGCCCATTTGCCGAAGGAATTGGAGGGTACAGCATTTGAAGGGGGAGTCATGCACAGTCTATACAGTTTCGTGACCGGTCCGATGGTCTGGGTGGCCTTCGGGGTGTTTCTCATCGGCTGTGGGGTGCGGCTGGTGGGCATGCTCCGTCTGGTAAGCCGCAAGGAACCTTTCATCTACAACTACATGAGCCTGAAATACAGCCTCAGGTCCATCGGCCACTGGATCGTACCGTTTGCCACGGTAAACTGGCGAAGCAAACCGGTGCTGACCATTGTTACCTTCGCCTTTCACATCTGTCTGGTGGTGACCCCGATCCTTCTCCTGTCGCACATCGTCCTCTTCGACGAAGCGTGGAACATTCGGTGGTGGGCCCTCCCCGACGGCCTATCCGACGTACTGACCCTGGTGGTGATTGCGGCCTGCGTCTATTTCCTGGTGCGGCGGATCAAGTCCCCGGAGGTCAGGTTTGTCACCTATCCATCGGATTACATCATCCTGGCGATCGTGGCCGCGCCGTTTGTCACCGGCTTTTTGGCCTATCACCAGTGGTTCGCATACCCGGTCATGTTCTTTCTGCACGTTTTGACCGGGGAGATCATGTTGATTGCCATCCCCTTTACCCGGTTGAGCCACATGATCTTTTCACCGTTTACAAGGGCCTACATGGGGTCCGAGTTCGGCGGCGTGAGAAAGGCAAGGGACTGGTGATAAAATCGCCTTTGCGATTTTATGAAAGTTTCGCGTTCCGCGAAACAGGATAAAAAAGGGTTGACCGGATTTGCCCGATACTGTGCCTGCGGCTGTGCAGATGCCGGCAACAGCCGTCGCTGAAAGGATAAGGAGGTCGAAGATGGCCGAAACTGCCGACAAGACTGAAAAGAAGAGGGAGCTGGATATCGGACTGGCGCAAGGGGCTGCGAAGCTGACACCTGAAAAGATCGAAAAGACGATCAATGGCGTCTTTGAAAACGAATGCGGCGCCCGGTTCAAGACCTACGTGGAGACCTGCATTCACTGCGGCCTTTGCAGCGAGGCGTGCCACTACTACCTTTCCCACGACAACGATCCGCATTTTTCGCCGGTGGGAAAGGTCAAGCAGACGATCTGGGAAATGCTCCGGAAAAAAGGGAAGGTGGACGCCGAGTTCATCAAGCGGGCTGCTGAAATCGCCCACACCGAGTGCAACCTGTGCAAACGCTGTGCGATGTACTGCCCCTTCGGCATCGACATTGCCTACATGATGACCGTGGTCCGGCGGATCATTCACCGTCTCGGCTGCACCCCCCAGTACATCCAGGACACGGCCCACAGCCACTCGGTGCACTACAACCAGATGTGGGTCAAAGGCGATGAGTGGCCCGACACCCTCCAGTGGCAGGAAGAAGAGGCCCAGGCTGAAATCCCGACTCTGCGCATCCCCCTGGAAAAGGAAGGCGCCGAGATCATGTACTCGGTGATCGCCCCGGAGCCCAAATTCCAGGCCCAGCTCATCTACCAGGCCGCTGTGATCTTGGACCAGGCCGGGGTCGACTGGACCATGCCGGCCACCCCGGGCTGGGACAACAGCGACATGGCCATGTTCACCGGTGACAGCGAGTTGATGGGCCGACTCAAGCGGGCGCATTTCGACACGGCGGCCCGGCTCAAGGTCAAACGGGTCGTCATGGGCGAATGCGGCCATGCGTTCCGGTCGGTCTACGACATGGGGAACCGCTGGCTCGGCTGGCAGATGCCGCCGATTCCGATCGTGCACGCCGTCGAATTTTATGCCGAGATCCTGCGGGCCGGAAAGATCAAGGTGGCCAAGAAGTATCCCCACACGGTGACCCTCCACGACCCGTGCAACGTGGTGCGCGGCGGCGGGCTTCACGAGGACGCCCGCTACGTGGTCGGAGAGCTGTGTGAGAACTTCGTAGAGATGCATCCGAACCGGGAGCACAATTACTGCTGCTGTGCCGGCGGGGGGGTGATCAACTGCGGCCCGCCCTATAAGATGAAGCGGATCGAAGGAAACCGCATCAAGGCCGAGCAGCTCTTCGCCGCAAAGACCAAAGGCGCCGAGGTGATGATCACGCCGTGCCACAACTGTCACAGCGGGCTTCACGACATCGTCCATCATTACGGCGTCGGATTGGATATCAAGTTCCTCGGCGATATCCTCTATGAAGTCATGGAAAAACCGGAAGGGTGATGCAAAGGAGAGACCGCATGAAAAAAGCCGCTGTCAGCCTGGTACTGGTTCTGGCCGGTTGTGCGCTTCTGTTGACCGCCGTCTCTGCACAGGAGGACATGGTGACCGTCGATCCGAGTCCGTTTGAAAATCAGCAGCGGGCACCGTCGGTATTCCGTCACGAGGAGCACAATCTGGCCGCGGACATCTGGGACTGCAACGTTTGCCACCACGTCTACGACGAGCAGGGAAAGCTCATAGAGGACGAATCTTCCGAGGACCAAAGCTGCTCTGAATGCCACGGCCTGCAGGACGACGGCCGTCAGCCCGGTCTGATGAAGGCGTTTCATCGCAACTGCAAGGGGTGCCACCTGGAAAAGGCCAAGGGGCCGGTGCTGTGCGGAGAGTGCCACCGGTGGCGGCCGTCCGAAGAGGACGAATCCGGCTCCTGATGAATGTACCCCGTCCCAAACCCCAAAGAGGTGCATCATGCCGAAAAAGATCCTGATCATCGACGACGACCCGATCGTGGTCAAATACCTTCAAGCCGTGTTTTCAGACAACGGGTACGAAACCTGTACGGCCAACAGCAGCACCGAAGGGCTGGCGGTCGTTCGACAGGAAAAGCCGGATCTGATCACCCTTGATCTGCAAATGCCCGATGAGTGGGGCACGCGGTTTTACCGGAAGCTGCGAAAAGAAAAGAAGCTTCGCGACATCCCGGTGATTGTCGTCAGCGGCATCGACGGGGACCACGCCATCCAGAGCGCCGTTGCATTCGTGAGAAAGCCGTTTGATCCGGAAAAGCTGGTCGGAATCGTGAAAAACACCATCGGCTGATTTTTTTGTTCCGCAAAGCGCGAAGCGATTTTATCCATGGAAGACAAACTGCTTCTGGTCGATGATGAAGAAGGAATCCGGAAGGTGCTGGACATTACCCTTACGGATCTGGGCTACAGGGTCTATACGGCGGCAGACGGAAAAGAGGCCCTGCAGCTGTTCAGGGAGAACAACCCACCGATCGTCCTGACCGACATCAAGATGCCCGGCATCGACGGCGTGGAGCTGCTGCGCCGGATCAAGCACGAGAACCCCGACACCGAGGTGATCATGATCACCGGGCACGGGGACATGGACCTTGCAATCCAAAGCCTGAAAAACGAAGCCACCGATTTCATCACCAAGCCGATCAACGACGATATCCTGGAGATTTCGGTCCGCAAGGCCAGGGAGAGAATCCTAATTCGCGAAAAACTCCGGGACTACACGGCGAGCCTGGAAGCGCTGCTGCGTGAAAAATCGACGCTTCAGGACCGGCTTTCGTCTCTGGGGCTTCGGATCAGTTCCATCTCCCACGGCATCAAGGGCCTGCTCACCGGTCTGGACGGGGGAATCTATCTGGTGGACGGAGGGTTTCGAAAGGAGAATCCGGAACAGGTCAAGGAGGGGTGGAGCATCGTCAAGGAGATGGTGGAGCGGATCCGCAAGATGGTGCTCGACATCCTGTTTTACGCCCGGGAGCGGAAGCTGTCCATCGAACCGGTCGATGTGCGCCGGTTCTGCGAGGAAGTCGCCCAGAGTGTGGAGACAAAGCTCGCCGACTGCGGGATCGAATTCGAAACGGATTTTGCCGGCGCGGACGGCAAATTTGCGGCCGACAAGGGATATCTGCGCACCGCACTGATCAACATCCTGGAAAACGCAGCCGATGCCTGCCGGGAAAAAGGCCCGGCCGAGGGGGGGCGAGTGACATTCCGCGCGGCCGGAGAAGACGGAACCCTTCTTTTTGAAATTGCCGACACCGGGATCGGCATGGATGGCGAAACCCGGGAAAAGATCTTCAATCTGTTTTTTTCCTCCAAAGGAAACCGGGGCACGGGACTCGGGCTTTACATCTCCCGGATGGTCGTCGAGCAGCACGGGGGAACGATCCGGGTCCGCTCCCACCCGGGGCGGGGAAGCCGCTTTATCGTGAAAGTGCCCCGTTCCGGCCCCGACACCGAAGACCGCGCTACCGATCCCGCCCGCAACGAATCTGCCGCCGCGACATGACCATCGAAGACCGACCTCGCCCCATCAAGCAAGAGATTCTCCTGATCGGCGCGTCTTCTCCACCGGGCAAGCAACTTGCCGCCGATCTGCGCCGGGCCGGGTTTGGCGTCAGAGGGGCTGAAAACCGCGACGGCGCCCTTGCCGCCGTCGCCGATTTCCAGCCGGCGAAGATTCTCATCGATTCGCGCGGCGACGCCGTGGATGCCCCGGACGTGATCCGGCGGCTGCAGGAGGAGGGCGGCGTCGGTGCGGAGATCGTCGCAATCGCCGCTGGAAAGACCGCGATCGCCTGTTACCAAAGCGGCGCTGCGGCCGTGTTTGAATCGGTCGACGGAAAGTCGGCGGTCGCGGCCCTTGCGGCAAGGCTCGGCCGGCCTCCGGCAGATTCGACCGCGAAACGGCCGGTCACCGAAGAGCGGCCGGTTCAGGAAATTCTGGAAGACGAGCGGTTCATCACGGTCAACCAGGTCCTGGACAACATCTCCCTGATCATCGAGCAGATCTCCGACGAGGTCGAGGGTGGGGTCAAGTATTTCACCCAGATGCCCTACTTCGTGTCGGTGCACGACCGTCAACAGAACGTCCTCATCACCAACGCCGCCTATCGCAAGCTGCTGGGCAACAAGATCGGACGCAAAAGCTGGGAGATCTATCGCGCCCCCTGGGCAAATCCCGACGACTGTCCGGTGGGAAAGACCCTGCAGACCGAGCAGGTCCAGGAAACCCGGGCGGTGGTCAAATACCGGAGCGGTCTGCGGGTGCCGGTCATCGTTCACACCGCACCGATCTACAACAACGAAGGGGCCGTCGAACTTGTCCTGGAGGTGTCGGCCGGCACGAGGGATGTCCGTCGCCTCAGCAAGCAGCTGCGGCAGACCCAGCAGCGCTACGAGCAGCTGTTCAATGCGGTCCCCTGCTACATCGCCGTGCTCAACCGGGACCTTCGGATCACCGCCGTAAACCGGCCGTTTAAAGAAGAGTTCGGCGATCACACCGGTGAGCGGTTTTTCAGCGTGTTTCACAACACCGCGGGCGGCGGAGCCGATCCGATTTCACGGACCCTGGACGACGCCGACCCCCACGAAGCCGAGATGGCCCTTCAGCATGCAGAAGGCAAGCGCGCCAACGTGCTGGTGTGGACCTCGCCGATGACCACCGCGGCCGGAAAGTTGCTGCAGATCCTGGTCATGTTCGTGGACATCACCCAGATCCGGAAGCTTCGGGACAATCTCTCTTCCCTGGGGCTCATGATGGGCACCATCGCACACGGCATCAAAGGCGTTCTGACCGGACTGAGCGGCGGCATTTACCTGATTTCCTCCGGCCACCGGCAGCAGCAGCCGCACAAGGTGGAAGAAGGGATCGTCATCGCCCGCCAGATGATTCAGCGAATGGAGCGGGTGGTCTTCGACATTCTTTACTACACGAAAAAGCGGACCCTGAAGGTGGAGAGAATCGAAGCCGAAGGGTTTGCTGCAGACATTGCCGGCGTTTTCACCCCAAAGCTCGAGGGAACCGACATCGAATTCGTGACCCGGTTCGACGCGCCCGGAGTATTGCTGGAGGCCGACACGACCATGCTGCGGTCGGCCTTGGTCAACATTCTGGAAAACGCGGCCGACGCCTGCTCTGAAGACGCGTCCCCAAAAAACCACCGGATCGTTTTCCGCATGGAGGCGCGAGAAGACCAGGTCGTTTTCGAGGTGCAAGACAACGGTCCGGGCATGGATGCGGAGGCCAAGAAAAAGTTGTTCGACCTGTTCTACTCCACGAAGGGGAACAAGGGGACCGGCCTTGGGATGTTCATCACCGACAAGATCATCCGTCAGCACGGGGGGATCATCGAACTGGAGTCGACCCCCGGCAGGGGAACGCTGTTTTCCGTGTCGCTGCCCATGGAAATTCCCGAGGTGCTCAAGCAGTATCGCACCGACAAGATCCTCGATGTCGAGTTATAAAATCGCTGCGCGATTTTATGAAAACCGCTATCGCTGCTATAAAGAGTTCAATCGACCCCGATATGAAACTTCCCCCGAATCTGGAATCTGGGATTTCGAATTCGCCGGCCAGCGGCGGCGCTGGAATCCGGATCTGACTTCGTTCGTCCGGAATGACAAATTTGCAGAGAAGCAAAGAAAGGAGACACCATGGCCTACGACAACTTGATTCTGGATGTCGGAGAGGATTTCGTTGCCGAGCTGACCCTGAACCGTCCCGATCAGCTCAACACCTTCAACACCCCCCTGGCCCGCGAGCTTGATGCCGCGCTGATCGACCTGGACGCCGACGACCGGGTGAGGGTCGTCCTGCTCAAGGGGGCGGGCAAGGCGTTTTGCGCCGGAATCGACGTCAAGGAGCTGGCCGGCAAAACGGCCATGGAATACCGCAGCTGGATCGAAACCATGGAGCGGCCGCTTTTGCGCATCGCCCAGATGGCCAAACCAGTCATCGCCCAGCTCCACGGCGTGGCCGCGGCAAACGGGGCCGGGCTTGCCGTCGCCGCGGACCTGACGATCGCCGCCGAGAGCGCGCGGCTGGGATTGACGGCCATCAACGTCGGACTGAACTGTGTTGGTCCGGTGCTGCCCGTATCCAAGGCGATCGGTCGCAAACGCTCTCTGGAGCTGTTGCTGTTCGGGGAATTGATCGATGCGAACCGGGCGCTGTCTTTCGGACTGGTCAACCGCGTCGTTGCCGACGACCAGCTGGCGACCGAAGCCCGGAGCTGGGCCGCTGCCCTGGCCGCCAAAAGCCCGATCGCCGTCCAGATCGCCAAACAGGGCTACTATGCGGCGGAAAACATGGACTATGACCGGGCCTTTGCGTTCATGAACGAGGCCTTCGCCCGGCTGTGCACCACCGAAGACGCCAAGGAAGGGGTCAGTGCGTTTTTTGAAAAGCGCGCACCCCAATGGAAGCTCAAATAGTGTTTCGAAACCCCCTGATGCTCTGTGCCCTTTCCATGACCGTGCTGGTCGCAGCGTGGGGTATTTTCGACACCGCCGGCCTGGCGGCCTTTGCCGCCGGGCAGGTCAAGACCGTTCTGCAGAGCCGTGGCTGGTTTGTCATGCTCACGGCCAGCGCCATGCTGCTGATGGCGTTCTGGCTTGCCCTTTCCTCCTACGGTCGAATCAGGCTGGGCGCCGAAGACGAAACGCCCGAGTTTTCCACGACCAGTTGGCTGACCATGATGTTTGCCGCCGGGATGGGTGTCGGGCTCCTGTTTTACGCCGCCGCCGAACCGGTTACCCACTTTCTTTTCTTGAGCCGGGAGCTGGATCCAAGAAAGGCTGCTTCGGCGGCCATGACCCTCACCGATTTTCACTGGGGACTTCATGCGTGGGGGATCTACGGCATCACCGGGCTTGTGATCGCCTATTTCGGTTTTCGGCACGGCAGCCCCCAGATGATCAGCGCGCCGATCCGGGCGGTGTTCGGGGAAAAGCGCTGGACGAGGGCCGTCGGATGGCTGGTCGATCTGCTGGCCATCTATGCCATTGCCATCGGCCTGGCCGGCTCTGTGGCCATGGGCGTGTTTCAGGTTCAAGACGGGGTCGTCGCCCTGCTCGGGCTGAAGGCACCTGGAACGGTGCTGCCCCTGGGAATTTTTGCCGTGCTGGTGGTGGCCTATCTTTTCCCCCTGACCGTTGATCTGGGCCGCGGCATGGCCCTGCTTTCCAACATCGCCCTGATCATCACCATCGCCCTGATGGTGTTTTTGCTGATCGCCGGGCCGACCGCCTTTTTGATGAACAACATCGTGGCCTCCATTGGAGACTATGCAGCCGGAGTGATTCCACACGGGTTTCAGACCTATGCGTTCTTCGGCGAGCCGGTGGCCAAATGGTTCCGCGGTTGGACGCTGAACTACATGGTTTGGTGGCTGGCATGGGCGCCGTTTGTCGGGGTTTTCATCGCCCGGATTTCCAGGGGAAGAACCATTCGTGAATTCCTTCTGGGGGTGCTGCTGGCGCCCACGGGGTTTTCGATCCTCTGGTTCGGTATTTTCGGCGGGCTGGCATTTTACCAGGGGGCAGCCACGCGCCTCGATCCGGAGGTGGTCTCGTCCCACATCAACCAGAGCACCTTCCTGCTGCTCGACACGATGCCGTTTCCGATTCTCACCACCGCGGCGGTGATCGTGGCGGCCTTTTTGTTCATCGTCACCAGCGTCGTCAGCGCCGCCTACGTGCTGGCCATGTTTTCCACCGGTGGAGACGAAAGTCCGCCGGTCCGGGTAAAGTTGATCTGGGGAGTGATCCTGGGGCTGCTGGGGCTTGCGATGATCCTTTCCGACAGCGTGGCTGCGGTGCGGGAAATCATCGCCATGAGCGCAGGGCCGTTTGTCTTCATTGTGCTGCTGCTCATGGTCTGTCTGCTCAAGGGGTTGCGGCGGGAAAAGGAAAGGACGGGGCCATGAACACGGTGGTCGACTCTCTGCTCAACATTGTGGTGTTCGTTTTCATCGGGCTGCTGATCTGGCTCTATGGAAAGAAGGAACCCGAAGACAAAGCCCCTGATGTGGCGAAGAATTCGCCGACCGAGACGAAAGGATGACAACAGACGATGGATCTGGACCAAATTTTGGGCGTTACCTTGTCCGGCGTGCGGCCCGAGGACCGGGATGCGGTGGTGGCGTTGATTCGCGACTGCGGCCTGCATACCGAAGATATCACCGACAAGATGCTGCGAGACTTTCTGGTCGCCCGCAAGGGCGGTGAACTGGCCGGCGTCGTGGGGCTTGAGATATACGGGACCGACGCCCTGTTCCGGTCTCTTGCCGTGGCCGAAGCCCACCGGGGCAAGGGGATCGGAAGAAAGCTGGTGGAGGCCGCGGAAAAGGCGGCACGATCCCGGGGCGTATCGACCCTCCACCTGCTGACGATGACCGCCGAGGGGTTTTTCACCGGGCGGGGATACGAAACATGGGATCGCAGCCGGGCCCCGGAACCGATTCGCGCCACCGCCGAATTTTCCCGGCTATGCCCCGATTCGGCGGTTTGCATGCGAAAGAAGATCGCCGGCTGAACAACCGCACCGGCCTTTTCACCCTCGAAGGAGGCGCCGCACGCCGCCCGGCGGCGGTCCGGTTGCGTTGTTTCCGCAAAAACCCCTATTCGATCGGATATCCGGCCTTTTCCCAGGCCAGCCACCCCCCGTCCACGTTTTTCACGTTCTTGTATCCCATGCGGCACAGCGTGCAGGTGGTCAGACAGCCGCGGCCGCCGCTCTTGCAGTAGACGACCATATTCTGGTTTTTGTCGGGGACCTTCTTGTCGATCTGAAATTCCATCAGCCCCCTGGGGACATTGATGGAGCCGGGGATGTGGCCCATTTTGTATTCTTTGGGTTCCCGGCAATCAATGAAGACGTATCCCCCCTGGTCCAGGATCTCTTTGGCTTCAGCCACGGTGATCTCGCAGATGTTTTGCTTGGCCTCGTTGACCAAATCCTTGGCCGTCATGTCTTTTTGCGGCGCCGTGCCGGCGCAGCCGCCGGCGAGCAGGCCAAAGGCGATGCCGAGGACCAGTGCCCATGTATAAAATCGTTTCATTTCATACCCCCTTTCTGTAGCGATGGCTCAGTGGTTGGCAAAGCGCCCTGTTTTCTCCCCCGTTCCGGGTCTCCCCCAACTGCCGGCACCCGGATCTATTCGGATACCGTGCCGGGAATCCGGTCCGCCGGAACGATAACGGACTGGTTGGCGGCAGCGTATTTCGGCTCGACGTCCGGTTCCCGCAGAAAAAGATCCCCGTTGCCGTGGCAGGCGTTGCAAGACTCGTTCTGCGGGGTCTTTCGCTGGATATTGTGCGGGGTCGCCATTTTCCAGGTGGAAACCCGGTCGAAGTTGGCCAGGCCGTTTTCGACGTAATGCTTGAACGAATCCGGATCCACCGGTACGTGGCGAAGCGTGACGAATTTTTCCGGGTGCCGTTCCGATGGCAGGGGGTTGAGCCCGATTTTGAACGCCATGGTCGGGGCCTGGGTCTTGAAAAACTTGTACCCCTGCTTGTCTTTGCCGAAGTGGCAGGCAGTGCAGTTCTTGTAAGGCATCGAGTGACAGACCTGGCAGCTGACCCGGTCCTTGTGCTGCAAGTGCTGTTGCGAATTTTCGGCCGCGTCGGTGTAGATATCCTCATGGCAGCCCACGCAGGTCGGGGCGTTTTGCACCTCGTAGCGGTGTGCATACTCGTTTCCATCGCCGTGCATTTCATCGGCCGTGTGGCACTTGTCGCACTTGAAGTATTTGGTTTTGTGAACGTCGGGCGGGATCCCCTTGTTCTTTCCCATGTATTCCTTTTCGATCCGGCTGCCGTGGCAGGCCGTGCAAACGGTCTGCATGGGCGGCTTTCGCTGGAACAGGTGACTTTCGAGCAATCCGCCTTCCACCGCCTCCGGGCGGCTGACATGGCACTGGCCGCAGCTGCTGTGGCAGGAGGTGCAGTGGCCCTCCCGGGCGTCGTTGACCTTCGTATAGACCGCCTTGTCGTCGCTGGCGCGGGTATCGATGATTCTCTTAAACGGCGAAAGACTGATGTGGAGGCTGGTCTGGTAATGTTCGGTGACATCCTCGTGGCACAGGCCGCAGGTGAAGCTGGGATCCGGATAGGAGGGATCCTTGACCATGCCGATGTGGGCCTTTTGCCAGTCCGGCTCGTTCGGGTTGCCGCCGTGGCATTCCTCGCATCCCATGGTGCCGTGGTTTTCGTCCTCGGCAAACTCGCTGTCGACAAAGATCTTTTCGTGCGGCGCCAACGGCGCCACTTCCCCGCCTCACCCCTCGCCCTCGGTTTCGACCGACGCCCCGGGTTTTTCCTGGTCGGCCATGGCGATTTCTCTTGTGATTTCGATCAGTTTCCTTGGGTTGGTGTGGCAGGTGAAGCAGTGGTTTTCCTGCTGGGCGGAAAGCTTCCCCGGCGTTGCCATCAGGAAAAGCAGGCAAACCGCAGACAAGAGACCGCCCCCAATTGCATGTTTAACGGCGCTCATGGTCGTTCTCCTTCCCATGGATGCCTTTCGGGTGTGGAACTGATTGAAGCCCCGGCATATGAAAGCGCGGGTCGTCCAATCCCTTGGCCAGATAAGCGGCCAGGACCTGGTCGACCTCCCCGGTGATGTCGCCGATCAGATCGATTCCGGCGCTGGTCAGCATCGTTTCCAGCAGTTCGCTGATCCCTCCGCAGACCACGGCGGCGACCTTCGATTTGCACAAAATCCTCACCCGCTCGGTCAAGGAAAGGGCGTCGAGGTAGAGCTCCTTTCGGTCGACTTCGTGGTCGTTGACGATATCCACAAGGACGACCCGGGTGCAGGAATCGAGCACCGGTGAAACTCTCTCCTTGAAGATGGGGATGGCGACGCGGATCACGGCTTCATCAGACCCCATGGCTTGCGGTATAAAAACCGTTGCAAAGATCGCCGGACAGATGGAGCGCAGGTGGTGTGCAAGCTCCGGAAGGAAGATGTGCAGCGGTGCCCGCGGCTTGCTTTTCGCGGTTCCCAGAAAATCGATCGTAGAGAATCGAAAACGAGTGCTTTGATGGGTTTAGCAGCAAAATTCGGACCAACATTTTGTCGGGTGGGACAGGCGTCGACAACCTACCGAATATACACGGAATGAACGTTTAAAGGAGGGGGCGGCACCGGATCGAAGACGAATCAGCCTGGAACAAAACGCCTTCTTTTCCAATAAAAAGGGTGTAAATTGTTCCCCAATTCGATACCCTGTCGACGGAGGCTCCGATCGGCCCGGTCGGACGGCGGCCCGGAGCAATTGACACCCCCGCTTGGGGGCGGGTAGAATGAATGAAAGGGAGGGGTCGCCCAAGGGGCTTCGGCCTCAAAGGCCCTGAACGCGGCACGAGCGGGTGAACCGGCATCGAAGGGGCACGTCATGAGCTTGCCCGAAAAACAGATTCAAGCGCACCATCGGATCATCCTCGACAGCATCGCAGACGGCGTTTTTACCGTCGACATGGAGATGTCGATCACCTCCTTTAACCGGGCCGCCGAAGAGATCACGGGAATTTCGTGCAACGACGCTATCGGGCGGCCCTGCTTCGACGTCCTGCGGGCAAACGTTTGCGAGGAAAACTGCCTGCTGCGCCAGACCATCGAAACCGGCCGACCGGTGATCAACGCCTCGGTCTACATCCTGCGGGCGGACAAAAAGTCGATTCCCATCAGCGTGACCACCGCTCTTTTGAAAGACATCGGGGGCCGGATCATCGGGGGGGTGGAGACGTTCCGGGATCTGACGGCGGTCGACAAACTCCGAAAGGAGCTCCGAAAACAGCACTCCTTTGAAGACATCGTCAGCAAGAATGCCAAGATGCTCGATCTTTTCGCCATTCTTCCCCAGATCGCCGAAAGCAGCAGCAGCGTGCTGATCGAAGGGGCCAGCGGCACCGGAAAAGAGCTGATCGCCCGCGCCATTCATCACAACAGCCCCAGAAAAAAGGGCCCCTTTGTGGCGATCAACTGCGGGGCCCTGCCCGACACGCTATGCGAATCGGAGCTGTTCGGCTACAAGGCGGGCGCCTTTACGGATGCCAAAAAGGACAAGCCCGGCCGCTTTGCCCTGGCCCAGGACGGCACCATCTTCCTTGACGAGATCGGCGATGTCTCACCGACGGTTCAAAGCCGTCTGCTTCGCGTGCTGGAGGAGCGGGTCTACGAGCCGCTCGGATCCACGAAGGCCTGCACGACCAATGCGCGTGTGATCACGGCGACCAACCGGGACTTGCAGCAACTGGTCCGGAAGGGAACATTCCGGGAGGACCTCT
>JASFPT010000075.1:0-15180 GCA_050115795.1 Desulfobacterales bacterium | reverse complement strand
ATGCTTCGCAACGCCGCTGTCCTGTAGTGAACGGCTTGTCATGAGCAAACTCGAATGGCCTCCGTGCCGCTCACGACGGCACGACACGGAGGTCGTGCCCTACAAAAAGCTCGGCATCCAACGAAGTTTCGAAACCGGAAAACGGCTTTTCGTTTTTCGCGCGAAGCGCGATTCATCGATAGCGAAGCCGTCCTTTGGCTTCGCTATCGATTTTGCCAGACCGGCTTTCGCTTTTCGTAGAAGCTGGCGATTCCTTCCAGCGTGTCTTCGGTCTTCATCAGTTCCTCGAGAAACAGACGGCTGACTTTCTTGACCGCTTCAGCCGGGGCCAGGCCCAAGTGATCCTTGACGGCGCGTTTGTTGAGTCGGAGAATCAGGGGGCTGGATGTGGCGATTTCGGAAATCAGGCTTTCCACGGCCGCCGAAAACCGGTCTTCTTCGACCGCCTGGCTGACAAACCCCATTGCCTGCGCCTCTTCGGCGGAGTAGATCCGCCCGGTGGTGCACACCTCGATGGCCTTGGCCGGTCCGACCAGCAGGGGCAGTCGGATGGCCGCATACGGCGGCAGAAAGCCGAGCTTGACTTCGGGCTGGCCGAACTTCGCCTTCTTGCCGGCGATGACCATGTCGCAGGCGATGGCATATTCCATGCCGCCGCCGAGGCAGGCGCCGTGGACTGCCGCCACGGTCGGCACCTCCAAGTTCTCGATCAGGGAAAGGGAACGGTTGAAGGTGTCGATCATCTTTCCGGCCATATCGGGCTTGTGATCCCCCACATCGACACCGGCGCACCAACTTGCCCCTTCGCCGAAAAGAGCCACGCACTTGAGTTCGTTGTCGGCGGCCAGCGTCTGCAAGACGCCGACAAATTCTTTCATCATGTCGATGTTGAACACGTTGTGCTTGGGCCGGGCAAAGGTGATCCGAGCAACCCCGTCGGCTTTCTCCAACTTCAGGTATTCAAATTCCGTCATTTGTCCTCCCTCCGCAAGTTTGCCAGTTAGGCCAGTTGCCCGTTTCGCCGGTTGGCGCCACGATTTCTTTGGTCCTCAACTGGCTGAACTGGCCAAACCGGTAAACTGGCGCACTCGCGTTCGAACCGGCTATGCCGGCTCGAACACATAGTTCAACTGCCCGTTGGGCAGTTCGTTGGCCCGGGCCTTCATCGGCATGCCGATGCGGATGTCGCTTTCCGAAAGGCCGTCTGCAATTCGGCCGAAGACCTTGTAGTCACCGTAGTCGACCAGCGCGATGCAGTAGGGAAGGTCGTTCTCGAAGCCGACCGGGCCGAACTGAAGGCGGCTGTAGGTGAGCAGCTTCCCGCTGCCTTCGACCTCGAACCATTCGATGGTGCCGGGCAGGCATTTGAAACAGTCGGCCCGGGGCGGGAAAAAGACCTGTCCGCATTGGGTGCAGCGGGTGCCCATGACCTTTCCCTGCTCCAGGTGTCCGATAAAGTCGTTGACCTTGGAAATACCGGTGAAACTCACGGTGCCGAACTTCTTGAACCGGTCGTCGATTTCTTTTTTGCTGCCCATGGATCTACCTCCCGAGGATGGTCACGTTGCCGTAAAGACCGACGCCGCCGATGTTGTGGACAAGACCGATTTTAGGATCCGGAACCTGGATGTCGCCGGCCTCTCCCCGAAGCTGGAGCACGATGGTGCGGATCTGGGAGCCGCCCGTGGCGCCGATCGGATGCCCCTTGGAAAGCAGCCCGCCGTCGACGTTGACCGGGATTCGACCCTCCTTGTAGGTCTCCTTTTCCCGAATCAGCGCCGCGCCTTTTCCGGGCTCTGCAAAACCCAGGTTTTCGTAGGCCATCAGCTCGGCGATGGTAAAACAGTCGTGGACCTCCGCCACGTCGATGTCCCCGGGGCCCACGCCCGCCATCTCGTAGGCATCGGCCGCGGCCCTTTGCGCCACCGCAAGACCGGTAAACAGATCTCTGCCGGCCAGGTTGACGCTGGCACTGGCTGCCCCCACGCCCAGGATCCACACCGGCTTGTCGCACAGCGCCCTGGCCCGCTCTTCGCTGGCCACCAGGATGCAGGAGCTTCCGTCCGCGTTGGCGCAGCAGTCGCCTACCCGCAGGGGGGAGGCCACCGGGCCGGCCATGCGGCTGTCCGGGTCGGTGAAGCTTTCCATCGTCACCGCCTTGCGGAAGACGGCCATGTCGTTGATCTGGCCGTAGGTGGAGGACTTGACCCGGATGGCGGCCAGATCCTCGAAGGTGGTTCCGTATCGTGCCATGTGCGCCTGGGCGTACATCGCGTAGTAGGCCGGCATCATCGTGCCGAAGGGGCTTTCCCACTGAATGTCGGCGCCGCGGCCCATCCGCTCCTGGGACTCGGAAGAGGAGATTTCGCTCATCTTCTGAAAGCCGACCACCGCCACCACGTCGTGGAGCCCGGACTTGACCAGGGAGTAGGCCAGCCGAAGGCCGGTGCTGCTCGACGAGCACAGGGTCTCCACGTAAAAGGTCGGTTGGGGGTTGAGGCCGAAATATTCTGCGAACACCCCGGCCGGGGAGCGCTGCTTGTCGTATTCAGGGGCGCTGCAGACCACCGAGGCGCCGATTTCCTCCACGCCGATGCGGGCGTCTTTCATGGCGGCACTGAAGCCCTCGAAGGCCAGCTCCCGTATCGACCCGGGGTAGCTGCGCACAAACGCGCTCTGTCCGACTCCGATAATCGCTACCTTGCCCATGTCTTCCTCTCGATCGTTGCTTCAAAATGGTTAGGTCGTGGCTCCGGCGTGAATTCGGTTGATTGGTCGATTGGTTGAATGGTTGATTGGGAAAAACTTCCACCGCCTCGCTGCAGGGCTTCAGGCCCGAACTTGGAATTTTCGATCATGTCTTTCCCGTTTGACCAGCAAACCATTTCAGCAATCAACTTTTTTGCACAGAAGCCCAAATAAAACCTCAAAACGCCGACAGACCTAAATATACTGCCCGCCGTCCACCTTGATCACCTCTCCGGTGATGTGCCGGGCCTTTTCCGAGGCGAGAAAGGCGATCGCATTGGCCAGGTCCTCCGGTTCGCCGACCCGCTTCAGGACGATCTCGGCCATGGCCATGCCGACGATCTTGTCCCGTGCCTCGGACTCCTTGAGCATCGGCGTTTCGATCAGGCCCGGGGCGACGGCATTGACGTTGACGTTGAAGGCCCCCAGCTCCTTGGCCAGGGCCTTGGTAAAGCCGATGATGCCCGCCTTGGAGGCCGAGTAGTTTGACTGGCCGAATTTGCCCCGTAGGCCGTTGATGGAGGTGACATTGATGATCTTTCCCGATTTTTGCTCCTTGAACAGGGGGGCGGCGTGCCGGACGAAGTTGAAATACCCCTTCAGGTTCACTTCCAGAACCCGGTCCCACTGCTCTTCGCTCATTTTCCAGCAGACCCCGTCCCAGTTCATGCCGGCGTTGTTGACCAGGATGTCGAGGCGGCCGAACGCTTCCACAGCGGCGCGCACCACCTTTTCCGCCTCGGAAAAGACGGCGATGTCGCACTGGACGGCCAGCGCCTTTCGGCCCATCTCCCGGATCTGATCGGCGACGGCCTGGGCCTCGGCTTCGTGTTTGCGGTACGTCAGGCAGACGTTGGCCCCTTCTTTGGCCAGTTCCAGGGAGGTGGCGGTTCCGATGCCCTGGGAGCCGCCGGTGACGATCGCATTCTTGTTTTCCAAAAGCATCTGCATTCTCCTGTGAAATCGGGTTCGCCGCAGGCCCTTCGACCCTGCTTCCGTCTGCGCTGCGCAGGGCATGCCCTTCGACGCTGCTCCCTTCGACCCCGATTCCGCCGGCGTTGCTTCCCCCGGACTGGCTCAGGGCAGGCGAAACACACCGTTTTTCGAGTTAAAATCGTAAGTTGCGGGCATGCGGCAAACGTTGGAGCGGAAGGAAAAAAAACGATTATAAATTAGCTATATATTAGCTACGCTGGAAAAGAGTCAAGGGAATTTTTGGTGTTGACAAGGAATTTCAATTGTAATTACATCATAGCTAATTTTTAACTTTTTTTTCGGCAAGGAGGCAGCCATGGCAGCCGTACCGGACAAGATCCAGACTTGGCAGATGGTCCAACCCCACGCGAAAAACAGGGAGACCGGAGAAACCGTCGAGGGCAGAATCGAACGGACCGAAATTCCGGTGCCCGACCTGGGTCCCGGTGACGTGCTGGTCGAGGTGGCCGGCTGCGGGGTCTGCCACACCGACCTGGGCTATTTTTACGACGGCGTGCCCACCGTTTCCAAGCCGCCGCTGACCCTCGGCCACGAAATTTCCGGAAAAGTGGTGGCGGGCGACGAGGCCTGGCTCGGAAAAGAGGTCCTGATCCCGGCGGTGATGCCCTGCCGAAAGTGCCTTTTGTGCAAGACCCGGCGGGGGAACCGATGCCTGAACCAGAAGATGCCGGGCAACAGCATCGGCATCTACGGCGGGTTTTCCAGCCACATTCCGGTGCCGAGCATCGATCTTTGCGAGGTGAAAAACCGCGGCGACATGCCGCTGGAACATCTGTCGGTGGTGGCCGACGCCGGCACGACGCCGTTTCAGGCCGCCAAGCGGGCGCAGCTCGACGTGGGCGACAACGTGATCGTCATCGGCGTCGGCGGAGTCGGCCAGTACATGGTCCAGATTGCCAAGGCCCTGGGGGCCGGGTGCGTGATCGCCATCGACATCAACCAGGAGCGTCTCGACAAGATGCTCAACTACGGCGCGGATTTCGCGATCAATTCCATGGGCAAGTCGACCAAGGACGTGGCCGGAGAGTTCAAGGCGATCCGCAAGAGACTCGGGCTTCCCGGCTTCGGCTGGAAGATCTTCGAGATCAGCGGCACCCGGCCCGGCCAGGAAACCGCCCTGGCCCTGCTCAGTTTCACCGGAAAGCTCATTGTCGTCGGGTTCGGCATGCAGAAGGTGGAGTATTCCATCAGCCGCCTGATGGCCTTCGACGCGGAGTTGATCGGCACCTGGGGCTGCCTGCCGGAGTATTATCCGCAGGTGCTTTCGATGGTTCTTTCCGGCAAGATCGATATCAGCCCCTTCGTGCAGACCCGGCCCATGAGCACCATCGTGGAAGCCTTCGAAGAAGCCCACAGCCAGAGCCCGGATCAGCGGATCGTTTTGGTGCCGGACTTCTAATGCCCAGGGAAATCCATTGTCCCGACCAGTGGCAGCCAAAGTGATTTTTTGGCGCCGGAGCCGGTTGCGACAACATTTGAATTTGTTTCGATATTCGTGCTTCGGATTTCGGATTTTTTCACAGATCTCCTAAATCAAGCGTCATCTTAACGAAAGAAACGGGAGGAGAGAGCCATGGCCCTGGATTGGATGCCGAGAGACAACGAACCCAAGGACCACCGCCTGCACACCAGCCCCTATTGGGGGTCCGACGAAGAGGCCCCCAATGTGGTTTTCGAAAAACGGCCCTTGAAAGACCCCGACGGAAACCAGGTCGAAGGGCTCTACACGGCAGTGATTCGGATGAACAACCCGAAGCAGTTCAACTCCTACACCACCGACATGGTCAAGGGGGTCATCGCCGGCTTCGAAAACGCCTCCACGGACCGGAGCGTGGTGGCGGCGGTCTTCACCGCCACGGGTCCCTACGCCTTCTGCACCGGCGGCAATACCAAGGAGTACAGCGAGTATTATTCCCGCCGGCCGGATGAATACGGCCAATACATGGAACTGTTCATGCACATGGTCGATTCGATCCTGACCTGTAAAAAGCCGACCATCTGCCGGGTCAACGGCATGCGGGTGGCCGGCGGCCAGGAGATCGGAATGGCCTGCGACCTGACCATCGCCTCGGACCTGGCCATTTTCGGGCAGGCCGGCCCCCGCCACGGCTCGGCGCCCGACGGCGGCTCTTCGGACTTTCTGCCCTGGTATGTCGGCATCGAGGACGCCATGTGGAACTGCGTCTCCTGCGAGATGTGGACCGCCTACAAGGCCAAGATCAAGGGAATCATTTCCAAGTGCGTCCCGGTGCTCAAGGTCGACGGCAAATGGGTGCGCAATCCGATGGTGGTGACCGACAAATATGTCGAAGACGGCGAGATCGTCTTTGGGGAGTTCAAGAGCGGTCCCGAACTCAAGGAGGCCAAGGCCTTTGTCAAGGAGCACCAGCCCAACGCGGATTTCGAACTCCTGGACCAGGAGGTGGACAAGATTATCTGGACCTTCGCCAATCTGTTCCCGGGCTGTCTGATCAAGTCGGTGGACGGCATCCGTCAGAAAAAGAAGTTTTTCTGGGATATGATGAAGCATGCCAATCGTCACTGGCTGGCGGCCAACATGTCCGGCGAGGCCTTCCTCGGCTTCGGTGCGTTCAACACCAAGAAGATCACCGGAGAAAACACCATCGATTTTATCAAGTTCCGGCAAAATATCGCCGACTGCCGCATCTGGGACATGGAGATGTTCGAAGAGGTGATGGGAAAGCCCAAGGAATAACAGACGAACGTCGAACGAAGAAAAGGACGAACGTCGAACGTCCAACGCTGAACGTCGAACGTCGAATGAAAGACCCAACGGCAGTTGCTTTTATTCGGAATTGGACGTTGGATGTTCGACGTTGGACGTTCTCTACGGCTGGAATTCATCTTTTCCCCCAGCCAGCAAGGAGGCCGCCCTCGTGCGATACCCCAAGGAAGTCGTCCTGAAAGACGGCCAGGAAGCCGTCATCCGGCCTCTGGAGGCGGAGGACGAACACCGGCTTCGAATGTTTTACGAGGAGATCCCGGAGGCCGATCGATGGTACATGCGCTACGACGTCCTCGATCCTGCGGTGATCCGGAAGTGGTTCGCCGGCATCGACACCGCCACGGTTCATTCCATTGTCGCCATCGTCGGGGAGAAGATCGTCGCCCATGCCAGCCTTCACATGCGGGGGCATGGCTCCACCAAGCACGTGGGGCGGCTGCGGATCATGGTGCTGCCCTCATTTCGCCGCAAGCGGCTCGGCACCTGGATGCTGCTCGACCTGATCCATCTGGCCATGGACAAGGGGCTGCGGGACCTGCGGTCGGATTTTGTGGTCGGCATCGAGGATTCGGCCATCGACGCGGCCCGCAAGCTCGACTTCTTTGAAAAGGCCTGCCTCAAGGACTATGTCAAAGACCCCCAGGGCAACCGCCACGACATGCTGATCATGATGAAGCGGCTTCACAAGGATTGGGGAGATTTTTAATGCCATCACTTCCGCGATGGCATTAAAAATCTAAAAATTTCGCTTCACCAAAAAAATGCGGGATGCAGCTTTAACCGGGCGTATCATGCCACCGCGGGGTGCTGCGAAGCTCATTGAGCGTGGTCGGGCAAGGCGCTTTTTTCAAATCCATTTTGGCGATTTTTTTACCATCTTTCGGACTTCCAGTATCAAGTTGGCGAAAGGGGTGATTTGCCGGCGTCGTGCGCTTTCTGAGCTCCTCAGAAGCCCCTGGATCAGCGCCGTCCGGGTCGTGCTTGACCGCTGGTGCCGTCCAACTGCGCACACTGCGATGGTAAGGCTTCAGCCTGGGCTGATCGCAGGGTTTTTTTGGAGCGAGTTCGCACAGCGCCGTAAAATTATCCCTTTCGCAAAATAAGGAACCCCGAAAGTTGAGTTTGAACCTTGAACGAAGGACGGCGCCATCGACCGGAAATACCAAAAAGAGATCGCCTGGCCCTCCGGCAAAGGGGAGCTGAAGATCCTTTCGTTTTGCCGGCCCAGCCAGCTGCGTGCCATGGGCTTTGACCGGGAGTTCGGCCGCCACGCCCAGTACAAGTCCCTTTACACGCGCAAGGAGAGCCTGGAAGCCATTTCCGCCCAGCCCGGGGCCAACGTGACGGTGGCCGTCGCCGAACAGAATCACATCATCGGCTTCGGGGTGCTCGCCTTTCCGGCCGCCTCCGAACGCTGGGCCGGACTGGGCCCGGGCGTCATGATGGAAGTCAAGGCCGTGGAGGTCTGCCGGAGCTGGCGGTCGACCAAAATCGCCCGCGGCATCTTGACGGCGCTGCTCGATTTTCCGCAGATCGAGGAACGGATCGCCTACATGGTCGGCTACTCCTGGACGTGGGACCTGGACGGCACCGGCATGACCGGATTCGAATACCGTCAGATGCTGATCCGTCTCTTCGAACCCTTCGGATTTCAGGAATTTCAGACCAACGAACCCAACATCAGCCTGAAGCCGGAGAATCTCTTCATGGGGCGGATCGGTTCGGCGGTGACCGAAAAGACGCAGAAGGATTTCAAATGGTTGCGGTTCGGCATCCCGCCGACTTGAATCGGCGGAATGCCTGTCACGGCCCGGTCCGTCCGGGTTTTTTGGACATCGCCGGCCGGGTGTGGTAGTTTTTGCCGGCAATCGGCATGGATACCCTGAACCGTTGGCAAAACAAAGGAGGGCCCCATGGGCGATCGACCTTCCACTTCACCGGTGATTCGAGCCATGGCCCCCACGGATCTGGACCGCATCGTTGAAATCGACACCAAGGTGCTGGGAAAACAGAGGTCCGAGTACTGGGAATTGAAACTGGAGTCGCTGGATAAGCGCTCGCAGGTATCCTCCCTGGTTGCCGAGTCCGACGGCCGGGTGGTCGGGTTCATCATCGGCGGGGCAAGCCGCTGGGAATTCGGCGTGCCGGAACATATCGGATGGATCGATACCATCGGGGTGGATCCGGACCACCAGCGAAAAGGCATTGCCAAGAGGCTCTTTGCGGAGATGACCGACAACCTGAAAAAAGTCGGTGTGGATACCATCATTACGTTTGTCACCCGGCGGGACTGGGTGCTGCTGAAGTTTTTCAACAGTATGGGGTTCCAGAAGGGGGACATGGTCAATCTCGAGCTCGACATCTAGCCCCGCCGCCAGCCTCCCGCCCTCCCGTTTTCCAATGCGAGGCCCCGATTTGACGCGCTATGCCGCTGCCGCTAGATGGGCCTTCCATCTCGCGGGTCGTCGTTTTCCCGCCGACGCCGGGCGATCGGCCCAAGAGCCGGTTTTCCCTTGACACGTTAGATACGATGTAGCTAAATAATAGTCACATTGTGTCGACGGCGCTCGATTTTCGGCAGAGGGGCTCCGGCTTCAACCTGTGGGAAAACCAATTGAAACGATCGATCCATTCGCGGATTGCCCGACTCGTTGATTCCAGGTGGATTTTATATCATTCGCAATGAAATCAGTAGGAAAGGGCCTGAATGCGCCCGGGGTACCACCTCCCACACGAAAGCCGGTCCGCCGCCAGGGCCGGGTCCTGTTTCACCGGCAAAGGCCCTCTCTGTCCAGTGCAGTATCAACCGCATGCCACGGAATGACGATCATTTTAGAAGGGGAATGCAATGAGGTACGCAGAGACCGGATATAACCTGGAAATCGACCTTACCCGGGGAAATATCGAGCGGGTCGAAACCGACCCGAAAGAGACCGAGCTCTACCTTGGGGGACTCGGTACGAACGCCAAGATACTGTGGGACCGGGTCCCGCCGGAAGTCAAACCGTTCGACCCGGAGAATCTGTTGATCTTCTCCGCCGGCCTTTTGTGCGGCACACCGGCGACCGGCTGCAACCGGACCATCGTTTCGACCATCTCCCCGCAGACCGAGCTGATGGCCTTTTCCATGATGGGCGGATTCTGGGCCCCGGAACTGAAATATGCCGGCTACGACAAGGTGATTCTGCGGGGCAAATCCCCGGACCTGGTCTACCTGTGGATCCACAACGACAAGGTCGAGATCCGGGACGCCGCGCACCTGAAGGGGAAGGGCGCCGTCGAGACCCAGGACCTGATCCGCAAGGAGTTGGGCGAGCCGAAGGCCCAGGTGGCGGCCATCGGGCTGGCCGGCGAAAGCCGGGTCTTTTACGCCTCCATCGAGCAGGGCCGGTCCAGCGCCAGCCGGGGGGGGCTCGGGGCCGTTATGGGAGACAAGGGGGTCAAGGCGATCGCCGTTCGCGGCACCCGGGACGTCAACATGGCCCGGCCGGCGGACTTCATGGCGCTGTGCAAGGAGGTGCACGACTACATCAAGTGGCGCGAGGAAAATCCGATCAAGGGGGTCATGCCCATCCTGGCCGGGCTCGGCTCGCCCCAGGAGATGAAGGTCCACGACGAGAAGTGGCACACCGAAAACTTCATGTGGGGCAATTCCCGGGTGCGCCGGAAAGGGTTCTGGACCGAGGAGATCGCAAAAGAGTGGACCGAGACGATGGAAAAGGCCCGGACGCGCCTGATCAGCTGCTACAACTGCCCCATGGAGTGCGGCGCGACCATCACCCCGCCGGGAATGCCGACCTACATGATGAAGTGCTTCACGAAGCTGACCTACACCATGGCGGCCTTTTCGGACCTCAACTTCGGGCTGAAAATCGCCCAGAAAGCCACCGAGTACGGCGTGGACGGGTTTTCCGCCCCCCAGGTGATGGCCTTTGCCCTTGAACTCTACGAAGAAGGCATCCTGACCGACGATGACCTGCCGGACCTGCCGGCCGAAACCGAGGACCGGTTCTACTACCTGCTCGACAAGATCGTCCGGCGGGAGGGGATCGGCGACGTCCTGGCCGACGGAACCTACTGGGCGGCGAAAAAGATCGGCAAGGGTGCGGACAAATTCGCCCACAACACGATCAAGAAGCACGAGCAGCTGCCGCTCAAATTGTCCATGCTCAACCCGATCTATTTTCTCATGTACAGCACCGGCGAAAAGATCAACATCACCCAGATCGAAGGGCAGTTTCCCCAGGCGCCGTTTCCCACCCGGGAGCAGCGCGAGGAGTTCGTCGAGGACTGGATCCAGGTGCCGGACGAAAAGTTCAAGCAGTACTTTCTGGACTGGGAGCTTCGCGGGGAAAACTCCATTCCCTACTACCCGACCCCGGAAATGTGCTGCGACATCGTCGACTGGCAGGAGCGGATGCATTACATCGACGACGCCCTCGGGATGTGCGCCGGGCTGTCGTCGTTTCCCCTCAAGCCTCCCTACCACATCCACAACTACCCGAAATTCATCTCGGCCGGGGCCGGTATCGACATGGACGAAGAGAAATTGACCCGGGCCGCCAAGCGCTACCGGACCCTGGTGCGGGCCATCAACATCCGACGGGGGATGAGACGAAAAGACGACACGCCGCCCGAGAACCACTGGAAAAAGCGGTTTCCCGAGCTCGAAAAGGAGCTTATCGACACCTACTACAAATACAAGGGGTGGAACGAGGAAGGGATCCCCACCAAAGCGTCCCTGCACGAACTGGGCCTGGATTACGTTGCCGACGAATTCATCGAGAGGGGGATTCTGACCGAGGGAGAGGAAGCCCCGGCCGAGGAGGCCTCCGCGGAGACTGAACAGGCCTAGTGTCGCGTCCCGCAAGTAACTTAGAAATTGCAGTCACTCCCGCGAAGGCGGGAGTCCAGGCCAAATACCTCTGGATTCCCGCCTTCGCGGGAATGACAAATTGGGAACCTTTCGGTACTCCTCAAAAACTTTTGGAAATTATTTGCGGGATGTAACACTGGAAGCGGTATCAAAGACAAAGGGAGTGATCGCCGTGAAGGGTGAGAATAAGAAGAAGATCGTCAAGACGATCAAGATCGATGTCGACAAATGCAACGGCTGCCGGGCGTGCGAGGTCATCTGTTCCGCCTTTCACGCGACGCCGAAATACAGCTCCAACAACCCGGCCAGGTCCCGGATCCGTGTGATCCGCGACCCGCTGCGGGACGTCTATATCCCGGTGTGTGCCGGCGAGCATGCGGTCGCCGAGTGCGCCGGCAGGGACAAATACACGATCGACGGCAAGGAATACGACGAGTGCTCCTTTTGCCGGGCATCGTGCCCGTCCCGGGACGAGTTCAAGGAGCCCGATTCAGGCCTCCCCTTGAAATGCGATATGTGCGAGGGGGAAGACGAACCCCTGTGCGTTCAGTGGTGCACGGTCGACGCGCTGACCTATGAGGAAAGAGAAGAGGAAGTCGAAGAGGTCGAGGAGCAGGAGGAGCTGGAAGTCGGCCTGGAGGCGCTGGCCAATAAATACGGGCTGCAGAAGATCAAGGATGTCGTCGCCCGCTTGTCGAAGAAAGAATAAAATCGCCGCCGCGGTTTGATGACCGCTTCGCGTTCCCCGAAACACTACCCAGAAGAGGATAAATATCGGAAGTGGAAACCGTCGCCCCATTCAAGGAAGTCATCGATGAGATCCTGGAGGCCGGAGGGGAGGCCTTCCGGCTCTGCTTTCAGTGCGGGCTGTGCGATACGGTTTGTCCCTGGAACCGGGTCCGGCAGTTCAGCATCCGCAAGATCATCCGGCAGGCCACCTTCGGCCTGACCGAGATCGACGGTGAGGACATCTGGCGCTGCACGACCTGCGGAAGATGTCCCCAGCGCTGCCCGCGGGGCGTGAAGCAGATCGAGGTCGGGGTGTCCCTGAGAAGGGTGGCCTCCAACTACGAGATATTTCCCGCTTCGGTCAAGTCCGCCCGGACCGCAAGGGCCAGCATCATTTCAGAGGGCAACCCCATCCAGGGGGAGCGCAAGAAGCGGGCGGACTGGGCCAAGGACCACGCCGTGAAAAAGTTCACGGAGGGGACCGACGTCCTGTATTTTGTCGGCTGCTATCTCAGCTACGACCCGCGGATGAAAAAGGTCGCCGTGGCCACGACGGAAATCCTCAACAAGGCCGGGGTCGATTTCGGCATTCTGGGCTCCCAGGAAAACTGCTGCGGCGAGAGCATCCGCAAAACCGGAAGCGAGGAAGTCTTCAAACGCCTGGCCAAGGAGAACATCAAAACCTTCATCGACAACGGGGTTCGAAAAATCCTCGTGTCCTCCCCCCATTGCTACCACACGTTCAAGAACGAATACCCCGAGTTCATGGTGAACTTCGAGGTGGTTCACGTCGCCCAGTACCTGCTGGAGCTGATCGACGAAGGAAGGCTCCAGTTTGCCAACGCGGTGGCAAAGAAGGTGACCTACCACGATCCCTGCTACCTGGGGCGGCACAACGAGATATACGACGAGCCGCGGAAAGTGCTGGGCAAGATCCCCGGCCTTGAACTGGTCGAGATGCCCGACTTTGGCAAAGACAGCCTGTGCTGCGGCGGCGGGGGGGGCAGGATCTGGATGGACACCCCGAAAAACGAGCGGTTTTCCGATCTCCGGCTGCTGCAGGCCCACGATGTCGGTGCGCAGGTGCTGGCGACCGCCTGCCCATACTGCATCACCAACTTCGAGGAAAGCCGGCTGAACCTGGAGTACGAAGATGTCCTGGATGTCCAGGACATCACCGAGATCGTCCGGGAAGCGCTCTGAGGCGAACCCCAAAACCTGAGAAGGAACCGAAGCAGTGGAAAACGATCGCAATTTTGGAGATGTGATGGTTGTCGGCGGTGGGATCAGCGGCATTCAAGCCTCCCTCGATCTGGCCACCGCCGGATTCAAGGTCTACCTGGTGGAAAAGGGGCCGAGCATCGGCGGTCACATGGCCCAGCTCGACAAGACCTTCCCGACCAACGACTGCTCCATGTGAATTCTTTCCCCGAAACTGGTCGAGGTCGGCCGGCATCCAAACATCGAGGTTCTCACTCTCACCGAGGTCGAAGGGGTGGAGGGTGAGGCAGGGGATTTTACGGTAACCCTGGTCAAGAAGCCCCGGTACATCATCGAAGACAAGTGCACGGGCTGCACGACCTGTGTGGATTACTGCCCGGTGGAATACCCGGATCAATACAACCAGGAAATATCGGACAACAAGGCGATCCACGTTTACTTTTCCCAGGCCATTCCGCTCGTGGCCTATGTCGATGAGGACGCCTGCCTCTATCTGAAGGAGAAAAAATGCGACATCTGCCGCGGCGTGTGCCAGGCCGATGCCATCGATTTTCACCAGACGGCGGAAAAAGTGCAGGTCGGTGTCGGGTCCATCATCCTTTCGGCCGGCATCGAACCGTTCGATCCCCGGACAAAGGAGGAATACGGCTACGGGAGACTGGAAAACGTGGTCACCAGCATGGACTACGAACGGCTGCTGGCGGCCACCGGGCCCTACGGCGGGGAAATTTTGCGCGCCTCGGACAAGAAGCACCCCCACCGGATCGCCTGGATTCAGTGCGTCGGCTCCCGGCGGGTCACCCCCGGGGATAACAGCTACTGCTCCGGGGTGTGCTGCACCTACACGCAAAAGCAGGTGATCCTGACCAAGGACCATGACGCCGAGGCTGTGTGCACGATCTTTCACAACGACATCCGAAGCTTCGGCAAGGATTTCGAGCGGTACTTTCAGCGGGCGGAGAAGCTTCCCGGCGTCCAGTTCATCCGAAGCTATGCAACGATCGCCGGAGAGGATCCGGAAAGCAAAAATGTCAGGGTCCGGTACGCCACGGCCGACGAAGGGGTCATCGAGGAGGAATTCGACCTGGTGGTGCTGTCCGTCGGCCTGAATCCGCCCGTGGCCGTCAAGCAGCTGGCGGACAAGTTCGGCATTGAACTCAGTGCGCACGGATTCTGCAAACCGGTTTCGGCCAATCCAATGGAAACCAGCCGGCGCGGTATTTTCGTCAGCGGCGCGTTCCAGGGGCCCACCGACATCCCCGAATCGGTTTTCACCGCCAGCGGCGCCGGCGCCCAATGCGGGGAAATGCTGGATTACCGACGGGGAAAGCTCGCCGAGGAACGGGTCTACCCCCCTGAAAAAGACGTATCGGCAGAAGAACCGCGGATCGGGGTTTTCATCTGTCACTGCGGGGCCAACATCGGAAGCGTCGTCAATGTTCCCTCTGCGGTCGATTACGCGTTGACCCTGCCCCACGTCGTCTACGCCCAGGAGCAGCTTTTCTCCTGTGCCACCAACTCCGCCAACGAAATCACGGAAATGGCCAAGGAAAAGGGGCTCAACCGGGTGGTGATCGCCGCCTGCTCGCCCCGGACGCTGGAGCCGCTGTTCCGGGACACGCTCCGGGAGGCGGGGATCAACCAGTACTACCTGGACATGGCCAATATCCGGGAGCACAACTCCTGGGTGCATACGAAGCAAAAGGACGAGGCCACCCGGAAGGCCAAGGACATCATCCGGATGTCGGTGGCGCGCGCCGCCCGTCTGAGGCCGCTGCAGGAGTTCGACCTGCCGGTGAACAAGGCCGCGCTGGTGGTCGGCGGGGGCATCGCAGGCATGACCTGCGCGCTTTCGATCGCCAAG
>JASFPT010000074.1:0-15250 GCA_050115795.1 Desulfobacterales bacterium | reverse complement strand
GCACGCCGGAACCCCGCATCCAAAAGGCGGGGGAAAGGGATGCGCCGTCACACGGCCGCAGGATCTGGACCCGTCCCCTGATTCCGATCACATGGGCCGCCATGGCCGGAATCGCCGCAGGCGGGGTTTTTCCCTTCGGCTATATCCCCGGATTTGCAGTCTGCGCCATTGCCGCGGGCGCTGCTTTGACCGCCCTGGTAAAGGGGCGTCCGGCCCGGATCAGCCCCCTGCTGCTGTCGGCCGGATTGGGCTACCTCGCCCTTCAGCCGCTTCTTGTCGCGCCGCCGCCCGGGCATGTGGCGGGCTGCATCGACCGGGGACGATGCCGGATCGTCGGAACGGTTTGCAGGCGGCCGATCGCTGCCCACGGAAGGCAGCGGTTTGTGCTGGAGGTGGAAAGCGCCGGCCCTGCGGCGGGGCCCGCCCGAAAGGCAACCGGTCTTCTTCGGGTCACGGCCGCAGGCCAGGGCCCGCTGATTGACGCCGGCGACCGGGTGCGTTTTGAGGCCCATGTCCGGGGATTTCGAAATTTTGAAAACCCGGGCGGTTTCAATTACCGGCGTTACATGTCGCTGCAGGGGATTCGCGCATCGGCCTACCTTTCCGGCAAAGAGTTGTCGGTGATCGGCAAAAGGGGGCCCGGCCCGGTCGATGCCTTTCGCAATGCCTTGAGCGCTTTCATCGAGCGGCGGATCGAAATGCCCGCCGCCGGAGTCTTGAAGGCCCTTTTGCTGGGAGACCGGCAGGGGATCGAGCCGCCGGTCCGTGAAGCGTTCAACCGGGCGGGGGTGGGGCATATCCTTGCCATCTCCGGGCTTCACGTGGGAATCGTTGCCGGCGCGGCCTTTTTTCTGATCCGTCGGCTGCTGTCGTTGATCCCGATATTTCTCCGCCGCGCCTGGACCCGGAAGGGGGCCGCGATTTTTTCCCTGGCCGCAGTGATCGGATACGGCCTTCTGGCCGGCATGAGCCCCTCCACCCATCGGGCCGTGGTCATGGTCTGCGCATTTATGGCCGCTCTGGTCCTCGGGCGGCAGACCGATCCCATCAACTCCCTGGCCCTGGCGGCCCTGGCCATACTGATCTGGGATCCCGGAGCCCTGTTTTCGGTCTCCTTCCAGCTTTCCTTCGCGGCGGCAGGGGCCATCCTTTACGGGCTCGAGGCCGACCGGAGACCTTTTTTCTTTGAAGGCGGCCTGCACCGGCTGCTCCAGCGGACGGCCCTTTTTGTCTATGTTTCGCTGCTGGCCATTTTGGGCACCCTTCCGCTGACAGCCTTTTACTTCAACCGGGTTTCCCTGGTGGGCCTTGCCGCAAACTGCATGGCGATCCCCCTGATCGGTTTTTTCGTTCTGCCGGTCGGGCTCCTTTCGGTACTCCTGTTTGGGATCAGTCCGGCCCTTGCCGGGGTCGGTTTTGATGCCGCCGCCCGGGTGCTGGAGGCCGCCGTTGCCGGCATCGGTCTGTTCGCCGACCTGCCGCATGCAGCCTTGCGCGTTGTGACGCCTTCACTTCTGGAGGTCGGTATCTACTACGTGCTGCTTTTTTCCGTGTTGAACCTGCGCCGGAGAAAGTGGGCCTGTACGGCCGTCGCCGCGGCGCTTCTGTTGGCCGGGGCCGATGTCTGCCACTGGGTCCAGCACCGGCTCTGGCACCCGGAGCTTCGGGTCCACTTTATGGATGTGGGCCAGGGGGCCGCCTCGCTGATCGAACTGCCCCGGGGGAAGTGCATCCTCATCGACGGCGGAGGATTTTCCGACAACCGGATCTTTGACGTGGGCGCGGCAGTGGTGGCCCCCTTTTTATGGCGGAATAAAATCCGTACCCTGGACACCGTGATCCTGACCCATCCCAACAGCGACCACCTCAACGGCCTGATCTTCATCCTCGAAAACTTCCGGGTGCACGAGATCTGGACCAACGGCCAGGCCGTCGACACCGAGGGGTACCGGCAGTTGACCGCGTCAATCCGGGAGCGGGAGATCCCGGCGCCGGCCTTTGATCGAATCGGCCGCAACCGTCGGCTCAACGGTGTGGACCTGGAGATTCTCCATCCCCCGATCGGCTTCCTGAACCGGGCAGATGAAGGACCCTGGCGGGATCCGAACAACAACTCGATCACCGTCAAGGCGGGCTTCGGGGGAGTTTCTTTCCTTTTTCCGGGCGATGCCATGGCCGCAGCCGAACAGGAGATGACCCGACTCCGGTGCCCGGAGCTGACGAGCACCGTCCTGGCCGCCCCGCACCACGGCAGCCGAACATCGAGCACCCCCGCCTTCCTGGATTGTGTCTGCCCCGAAGTGGTGATCGTCTCGGCGGGCCGGCGATTGCGGCAGTACTTTCCCCATCCGATCGTGCAGAGGCGCTACCGGGTTCGCCATCTGCAGCTTTATTCGACCTACCGCCACGGGGCAGTGACCGTCACGAGCGACGGCAAAGGCTACCGGGTGGAGACGGTGCTGGATGTCCCTTCCGGGACCGGAAAAGGCCCCTGAAAGCAAATGCCTCAATTGCCTTAAAGGACTGGAATGCCTAAAATGCCTGGAATGACGAATGGCGCCGGGAAGGCGTCGGTCCAAGAGATGTTAACCCGGTGAGACGGATGCCCCATTCATCGACAAAGAAGAACCTGGAGCGGATCTACCGGAAGTACAACCGGCGATCCAACGTGCACCCGGATCCGCTGGAGTTTTTGTATGCCTACGACAACCTGCGGGATCGCGAGGTGGCCGGAATGGTCGCCGCCGCGTTGGCCTACGGGCGGGTTGCACAGATTCTCAAAAGCGCAGGGGCGGTGCTGGAAGCCCTGGGGCCGACCCCGGCCGAAGCGCTGCTTTCCACTTCGCCGGAGTCGTTTTCCTCCGCCCTCTGCGGATTTGTCCACCGTTTCGCCACCGGCGCCGGCGTTTGCGCGCTGCTGGCCGGAATCCGCCAGGTCCTGGTGCGCCACGGCACCCTGCAGGGCTGTTTCTGCAAACACCGGAGGGCCGGAGACGATACGGTGCTGCCCGCATTGACGGGCCTGGCTGAAGAAATACGGGCCGCTGCAGGAAGCGATCCCGGACACCTGCTGCCCGCACCGGCTCGCAAAAGCGCCTGCAAACGGCTGCATCTGTTTCTTCGTTGGCTGGTTCGCAGCGATGCGGTGGACCCCGGTGGCTGGGACCGGGTCTCCGCGGCGGAACTGATCGTGCCCCTGGACGTGCACATGCACCGGGTCGGCAGACGGTTGGGGTTCACCGACCGCAAGGCGGGCGATTTGAAGACGGCACTGGAGATCACCGACGGTTTCCGGCGGTTTTGCCCCGAAGATCCGGTTCGCTATGACTTTGCCCTTACGCGGGTGGGGATGGGAGGCGACACGGAATTTCAAGAGCTTTTCAGCCGAGTGGTGAAGAAATGAGATTCTTATTCCTTGAATCCTTCTACGGCGGTTCCCACAGGGCGTTTGCCGACGGCCTGGTTTCCCGGTCCGGACACCGGATCGAGCTGGTCACCCTCCCGGCCCGGTTCTGGAAGTGGCGGATGCGCGGGGCGGCCCTTCATTTTTTGAAGAAGGTGCCCGACTTTTCCGGCTATGACGGGCTGATCGTCACCGACCTGATGAGCCTGGCCGATCTAAAGGCCCTGGCCGGGCCCGGCCTGCCCCCGGTGCTGGTCTATTTCCACGAAAACCAGCTCACCTATCCCCTGGCCCCGGGAGAAGCGATGGATTTTCAGTTCGGCTTTACCGACATCACCACCGCTCTTGCCGCCGACCGGGTCCTGTTCAATTCGCGCTTCCATTTCGACGCCTTCTTTGACCAGCTTCCCGGTTTTTTGAAGATGATGCCTGAATATCGCCCGGTGTGGTGCATCGAGCGGATCCGGGAAAAGGCCGCGGTTCTCTATCCCGGCTGCCGGTTGCCGCCAGCCGAGGCGGTCTTCTGCCGGCCGGGCGCTGCCGCCGCACCGCCGCTGGTGGTCTGGAACCACCGCTGGGAGTTTGACAAGAATCCCGAGGAATGTTTCGAAGCCCTTGCTGCCGTGGAAGAAAGGGGGGTCGATTTTCGCCTGGCCCTGCTGGGGGAGAATTTCCAGGCGGTGCCCAAGGCGTTTCTCTCGGCGCAGGAGCGGTTCGCGAGCCGGATCGTGTGCTGTGGCTACGAACCGGACCGGGACCGCTACCTGGAGTGGCTTCGAAAAGGGGAGGTGGTGGTGAGCACCGCCGTCCAGGAGAACTTCGGGATTTCGGTGGTCGAGGCGGTCCGCTGCGGCTGCCTGCCGCTGCTGCCCAACCGCCTCGCCTACCCGGAGATCCTGCCCGAGCCGGCCCACGCGGATTGCCTCTACGACGGACCCGGCGATCTGGTAAAGAAGCTGGTCCGCCTGCTCACCGGGTTCGGGGGCAAAGAGACCCTGAGAAGAGCCCTGGCGGCGTCCATGGCCCGGTTCGCCTGGGAGAATGTAGTCGAAGGCTATGATGCGGAACTGGAGAGACTGGCCGCAAAGCACGAAATTCGAATATCGAAATCCGAAGTTCACCCGCCCAAGGCGGGCAAGAATTCGAAATTCGAATGATTCAATGACCCAAACAAAGAAATAATTGTTCCCGGCTCAAACCACTTCAATGGAAGCTTCCCATGGCCAGGGTGTTGATTTTTGGTCATTGGAATTTGCCCTTCGACATCGCTCCGGGCGGTGAGCTTGTCGAACCGTTTCGGATTTCGTGCTTCGGATTTCGAATTTTATCTCCTCCAGGGAAGTTTTCGCCATCAACCGCCGCCCATCAACGGCCCTTTGGCATACCGGCAATTGCGCCTAAACCAGCCCCTGGTCGAGCATCGCCTCTACGACTTTGGTAAAGCCGGCGATGTTGGCCCCGGCCACGTAATTGCCCGGCAGGCTGTAGCGCTCGGATGCCGCCACGCTGGTTTCGTGGATCCGTCGCATGATGATCTGCAGCCGCTCGTCGACCTCTTTTCGGGTCCAGTGAAGCCGCATGCTGTTCTGGGTCATCTCCAGGCCGGAGACCGATACCCCGCCTGCGTTGGCCGCCTTTCCGGGCCCATAGAGCAGGCCCTTGTCCAAAAAGAGGTCCACTCCTTCCGGCATGGTGGGCATGTTGGCTCCCTCGCAGACCAGAAAGACGCCGTTGTCGACCAGGTGCTGGGCGTCCTTGCCGTTGATCTCGTTCTGGGTGGCACTGGGAAAGGCGCAGTCGGCCTTGTGATTCCACAGGGGGTTGTAGTCCAGCGCCGGGTCCACCGCCGTGTAGACGGCATCCGGGTATTTCTCGACATATTCTGCCATGCGCCCCCGCCGGATGTTCTTGAGCCGCATGACGTAGTCGAGTTTTTCCCTGTCGATGCCCGCCTCGTCATAGATGTACCCCGAAGAGTCGGAAAGGGTGACCGGCTTTGCGCCCATCTCCAGAAGCTTTTCCACCGTGTACTGGGCCACGTTGCCCGACCCGGAGACCAGGCAGATCCGCCCTTCGAGGGTCTTGTCGCGGGTCTTGAGCATGTTTGCAGCAAAGTAGACCGAGCCGTAGCCGGTGGCCTCGGGTCGGATCAAGCTGCCGCCCCAGTTGAGGCTCTTTCCGGTGAGCACACCGGTAAACTCGTTTTTCAGCCGTTTGTACATGCCGAACAAAAAGCCGATCTCCCGGGCGCCGACGCCGATGTCGCCGGCCGGCACGTCCGTGTTGGGCCCGATGTGCCGATACAGTTCGCACATGAAGCTCTGGCAGAAGCGCATCACCTCGTTGTCGGATTTTCCCTTCGGGTCGAAATCCGATCCGCCCTTGCCGCCGCCCATGGGAAGGGTGGTCAGGGCGTTTTTAAATACCTGCTCGAATGCGAGAAATTTCAGGATGCTCAAGTTCACAGACGGATGGAAACGAAGGCCCCCCTTGTAAGGGCCGATGGCGCTGTTCATTTCGATTCGGAATCCCCGGTTGATCTGGGGGTCGCCTTGGTCATCGAGCCAGGGCACCCGGAACATGATCACCCGTTCGGGCTCGGCCAGCCGTTCCAGAATCTTTGCTTTTCGGTAGGCCGGGTTGGCTTCCAGAACCGGACGAACCGATTCGAAGACCTCCCGCACCGCCTGGTGAAATTCGTTTTCCCCCGGATCCCTGTCCATGATGAGCTGAACGATGTCTTCCATCTTTCTCCTCCTAATTATTGGGATGGTGATCTCCCATTCTTGAAGCGGCGAAGCCGCTTATCCGATTATCCAATCGCGGTGCAATATTGTCACAGCAGTGTGTATCCGGGGCCTTCGCCGCCCTCCGGGCAGGTCCAGGTGATGTTGCCGAAGGGGTCCTTCACGTCGCAGGTCTTGCAGTGCAGACAATTGGAAAAATTGACCTTCAGCTTGCGACCCCCGGCACCGTCTTCTTCCATTTCATAGACCTTGCCCGGACAGAAGCGGGTGCAGGGACTGCGGTATCGGGGCCAGCAACTGCGGACGCAAAGATCCCGGTCGTGAACGATCAAATGGGGCGGCTGGTCCTCCCGATGGATCGTTCGGGACAGGTAGACCCCGGTCAGCTTGTCCACGTACAACTTGCCGTCGTAAATCGACGGGTCGATCGGGGCTGTCAGGGCAGTGCCTCCGAAGCCGGCAGGGGCGAAGGTCTGGGCATCTTCGACCGTGTGCATCGGGTCGACGATGCCTTTTCCGCCGGTGACGTACTGGACGCCCAGATGGATGAATTTAAGGGGCGCCTTTTTGGCCAGGGCCTGGGCGAAATTTCTTCCCTCGTACAACTCCTTTTTGAGCCAGCTCTTTTCGAACCGGTCTGCGTAGCCGGAAAGCACGGCGGCGGAGGCATCTTCTTTTTCCAGGGCGTCGAAAGCGGTTTCGGCGGCGAGCATGCCGGATTTGACCGCCGCATGGACCCCTTTGAGCGCCGGGGAATTGTGAAATCCGGCCGCCGCTCCGGCAAACAGGGCCCCGTCGGAAAACAGCCGCGGCATCGTGTAATAGCCGCCGGTGGACACCGTTCGGGCCCCTTGCTCGAGGACCTTTCCGTCCTTGATCAGGTCGGCCACGAAGGGGTGCCGTTTGAAGCGGACGAACACGTCGTAGGGGTCCAGCAGCGGGTTTTCATAGCAAAGGCCCACCAGGAGCCCGATCGAGACCCGGTTCTTTCCCATTTCGTAGATGAAACCGCCCCCGGGAGTGTGCAGGTCCAGGGGGTAGCCGAGGGTATGGATGTCGTTTGCGGCGCTGCGGGTGAAAAAATGGTCTTCGGGCAGCTGAATGACCTCCTTGATGCCGGTTTCATAGACCTGGGGCATCTTCCCGGCGGAAAGCCCGAGGCGGGCGTCGATTTCCTTCAACAGGCTGCCCCGGGCCCCTTCGGCCAGGATGACCACCTTGGCCATCAGGTCAATGCCGGGCTCGAAATTCGCCTTCGGTTTTCCGTCGGGGTCGATCCCCTTGTCGCCGGTGCGAACGCCGATGATCCGTTTGCCGTCTTCGGAAAAAAGGACCTCTTTGCCGGCAAAGCCCGGGAAAATGTTGACCTCCATCTGTTCTGCGATTTCGGCCATCCACCGGGTCACCTTGGAGAGGCTGACGATGGGCCTGCCGGTGTTGTGCATGTGCCGGGGGACCATGGGCATGCGGATGAACCGGTTCTGGGTCATGAACCCGAACAGGTCTCCGCGGACGGTCGTTTCGATCGGAAACCCCCGCTCCTTGTAGTCGGGCAGAAGCTCCTGAAACGCTTTTGGATCGACCACCGCCCCGCTCAGGGCGTGGGCCCCGATTTCGGCCCCCTTGTCGATGAGGGCGACTTCGATGGGGCGGCTCCGCTCTTTAGCCATCTGCATGAGGCGGATGGCGGCGGCCAGTCCGGCGGGCCCCCCGCCAACAATCAGTGCGTCGAATTCGATCTGCTCGCGCTGCGGTTCCATGTGCGGATTCTCCTGAACGATTCGAAAAAATGAATAACTCTATTTTTTACCATGCACCCGGCGCTTTGTAAACGGCAGGACGGCCGGCCGATGGCCGAAAACGGCGGCAGATCGCGGCGGGAACGGTCTATCGACCGAAGGCCTGTGCAGGCGGCCAAGCGTCAGATTTCGGGGCAAAAAAGGGGGCGGCTCTCGCTGCGGCAATGGCCGCCAGATCCGCCTCGATGTCGGTGTGCTGGTCCGGCGCAAATAGACCCCGGTTGGCCCTTTCCACGGTTTCCAGGCGGATGGTGTACGGGCCCGGCATCTTCATCCGGTCAAGCCGGTGACGGTATTGCCGGGCCGTTGTCCGGAGCGCTTTTGCCCGGGCGGACAGGCGCCGGAGAAGTTGCCGGGCTACGGACGCCAACGCCGGCCGAGCTGTTCACCTGCTCGATCTGCCCGGCGGATCCCTCCATGGCCCGGCCGGTGCCGCCGGCGACCGGCAGGACCCCCGAAAAGGGGGGAAGAAGGGTTGTTTCCATTCGCATGGACAACAGGCGCACCCTTCTCATTCCAAAGAACCCCAAAAAAATGAAGGCGGTATCCGATTTTTCTTGACAGGGGGCTTGCCGGAAGATAGAAAGCAATCCTTATATTTAGCTATGCTAAATATTTTATTATCTAAATTTTTGGGATTCTAAGGATCAGAGCGATGGAAGAACAGGAAAAAATCGAGCGGGCGCGGTACATCGCCACCACCGGAAAAATGGTTTACGAGCGGATTATCCGGATCCAGACCGAGCATCTGTCGCACCCCTCTGGGGCCGAGGCCTTCCAGGACCTGTCTTTGCACCAGTTCAATGCCATTTTGGCGGTCCAGCGCCACGGGCCGGTCTCGATCACCGAACTTTCCCATCTGCTTGGGGTGTCGCCGCCATCTGCGTCGAACATGGTCGAGCGACTGGTGGAAAAGGGGATCCTGAGGCGTGAGCCGAGCCCCGAGGACCGCCGGAAGGTCGTGATCTCCGTTGCCCCGGCCGTGGTGGAAGAGATCCGGCATGTGGAGGAGTCGGTTCTAGGGCTTTTTATCCGCCTGGTGGAGCGCCTCGGTCCGGAAACCTCCCGGAAATGGTGCGAGGTGCTGGCGGCGATCAAAACGGCGATCGAAGCAGACGTGGAAACCGAAAAACGACTGCAAGCCATTTCATCCTGAGCCGATCCACGGTGATTGCCAAATACAAGGGACAAGAGGGGAAGACGATGAGTGCGGTAAACAACGGAAAGAACCTGGCCACCCATCCGAAGGTGTTGTTGCGCATCGGGATCTGTCTGCTGGTGGTTGCAGCCGGGTTGGGGGGGATGTTTGCGCTGGCGAGCCTGAAAAAACCGCCGGCCGAGGTGGAGCTCAGCGAGCGGCCGATCAAGGTCGAGGTGATCGAGGCCCGGCGAACGGACCACCAGGTGATGATCACCGGCTACGGAGAGGCCCGGGTCATCAGCGACGTGGTGATCTCGCCGGAAGTCTCCGGCCGGGTCACGGCGGTACACCCCCGCCTCCACGTAGGTGAGATCGTCGAATCCGGTGCCCTGTTGTTCGCCGTCGACGAGCGCGACTACCGGGCGGCCTTCAATGAGGCGGAAGCTTCAGTACGTCAGCTCGAGCTTTCGGTTCAGCGCCTTGAGCAGCAGCAGACGATCGACGCGGCCCGGCTCAAGACCCTGGAACGGAGTCGTGAACTGGCCCGGGCCGAGTTCGACCGCCTCCGACGCCTTTTCGAAGACGACAGCGTGGGGACCCGATCCGGCGTGGAGCAGGCCGAACGCGCCTTCAATGCGGCCGACGACCAGGCTGCCCAGTTGGCCCAGGCGGTCACCCTTTACCCCATCCGTATTCAGGAAGCGAAAAGCCAGCGCGCATCCGCCATGGCGCGGCGCTCCCTTGCCCAGGCCAACCTGGCCCGCTGCCGCGTGACCGCGCCCTTTACCGGTCGGATCAAGGCGGTGAACCTGGAAAAGGGGCAGTTTGCCGTCGCCGGACAACCGGCCCTGACCCTGGCCGACGACTCGGTTCTGGAGATCCAGATCCCTCTCGACAGCAAGGATGCCCGCCGCTGGCTGCGCTTCGACGGTGCCGTCGAATCTGAGGGCGGCGCCTGGTTTTCCGGGCTGACCCCGGTTTTGTGCCGGATTCTTTGGACCGAGGACAAGGAAGGGCACAGCTGGCAGGGCCGGCTGCACCGGGTCGTGCAGTTCGACCAGAAAACCCGCACCCTGACCGTGGCCGTCCGGATCGAGGCGGAGGCCGCGGTCAAAAGCAGGCCCGAAGGGCTTCCGCTGGTGGAGGGGATGTTCTGCGCCGTTGAAATTCCGGGTCAGCGCCTGCCGGGAGTATTCCGTCTCCCACGGCAGGCCGTCAGCTTCGAAAACACCGTGTACCTGGCCGTTGATGGAAGACTCAAGACGGCGTCCGTCGATGTGGTCCGGACCCAGGGCGATTATGCCTACGTGAGCGAAGGGATCGGGGAGGGCGCCCTGGTGGTGACCACCCGGCTTGTGGATCCCCTGGAAAACTCGCTGCTCGAAATCGAAGGCCGGCAGAGCCGGGGAGCTTCCTCATGAAGAATCTGCTGACGGCGTTTGCGAAAAATACCGTCTTTGCCAATATCGTCCTGCTGCTGATCTTCGTGGCCGGATATCTTGCGACGGTTTCCATGATCCGGGAGAATTTCCCCGAGTTTTCCCTGGACATGATCACCATATCGGTGGCCTATCCCGGTGCCGACCCCGAGGAGGTGGAAGAGGGGATCAGCCAGAAGATCGAAGAGGCCCTGGAAGGGGTCGAAGGGATCAAACTGGTGACCACCCGGTCGAGCGAAAACGCGGGGTCGGCCATTATCGAGGTCAAGGAGGACTACGACGTCGACAAGGTCATTGATGAGGTCCGCACCCAGATCAACGCGATTTCCACCTTTCCGCTGGATGCGGAAAAACCGGTGATCACCGAAATGACGATCAGAGACCCGGTCACCCTCCTGTATCTTTCCGGAGACATGTCCGAGCGGCGGATCAAGGAGTGGTCCGAGCGGGTCAAGGACGAGCTCCAGCAGCTGCCGGAAATCTCCCAGGTGGAGATCTTCGGCGCCCGCAACTATGAAATTGCCATCGAGGTGTCGGAAGAGGCGCTCCGCAAATACGGGCTGTCCTTTTCCGAGGTGGCTTCGGCGGTGCGAAGGAGCAGCCTCAACCTGGCCGGCGGCACGATCCGGAGCCAGGGCGAAGAGATCCGGATCCGGACCGTTGGACGCAAATACACCGGAAAGGAGCTGGCCGGCGTGGTGGTCCTGGCCGGCGCAGACGGCCAGCTCATCACCCTGGACAAGATCGCCCGGATCTCCGACGGGTTCGAGGAAGACCCGATCGACGCGCTCATCAACGGCGAGCCGTCGGTGATGCTGATCGTGTCCAAGACCAAGGAAGAAGACGCCCTGGCCATTGCCGGGGCGGTCTACGACTTTTTGAAAACAAAGCAGGCGCAGAACCCCCCGGGCACGAGCATCCAGGTGCTCTACGACAACACCGACATGCTCCGGGCGCGGATCGATCTTCTGGTGAAAAACGGCATCATCGGCATGATGATCGTATTTCTGGCCCTGTGGGCGTTTCTAAATGCCCGGCTCTCCTTCTGGGGCGGAATGGGGATTCCGGTTTCGGTCGCCGGGGCCCTTGCGATCCTCTGGGGCCTCGGCGGCACCATCAACATGATCTCTTTGTTCAGCCTGATCATGGTGCTCGGCATCGTGGTCGACGACGCCATCGTGGTGGGGGAGGCGATCTATACCCATCGCAAGGCCGGCGAACCGCCCCTGAAGGCCGCCGTGGAGGGGGTGAGCGAGGTGGGCATGCCGGTGATCGCAGCCGTGCTCACCACCATCGTGGCCTTCATTCCGCTGCTCTATGTCGGCGGCATCATGGGAAAATTTATACAGATCCTGCCGACGGTGGTCATCGCCTGCCTGTCGGTCTCCCTGGTGGAGTGTATGATCCTTCTGCCGGCGCACCTGAGCCATCTGCCCGATCCGAACGTGAAAAACGGACGATTGAATCCGGTCGCCCGCCGGCTCGAATCGGTCCACCGGGCCACCAGCCGGGGCATGGAGTGGTTCGTCGCCCGGATCTACAAGCCCTTTCTGAGCAGGGCCCTCAATTACCGCTACATCTCGCTGTGCACCGCCGTCAGCGTCCTGCTGCTGGCCATCGGGGTGATCCGGGGGGGGATTCTCAAGTTCGAGGTCTTTCCGGAGATCGACGGCTTCGTGATGACCGCCACCGTCGAATTCCCCGACGGCACGCCGCCGGAGGTGACCGGGCAGGCGGTTCGACAGATCGACGATGCCCTGCTCCGCCTGGCCGACCGGACCCCGACGCGCACCGGTGAGCCGATGATCGAAGACCGGCTCGCCCTCGTGGGCCAGACCCTGGAAGACATCCCCCGGCAGGGGCCGAATCTGGGTTCGGTGCAGGCGATTTTGCTCCCCTCCGAGCGGCGCGGCGTGCATACCAAAGACCTGATGGTCCAGTGGGAGGAAGAGATCGGGGCGATTCCCGGCGTCAAGTCGCTCACCTTCGCCGGGCTCAGCACCGGTCCTCCCGGGGCGCCCATCGAGGTGTGGCTGCAGGGATACAACATGGGCGACATCCTTTCTGCTTCGAACGATCTGATGGAACGGTTGCGGAAGTTTGACGGCGTGACCCAGATCCGTTCCGACTATGCACCGGGGAAAAACGAACTGCGCCTGGAGCTCAAACCCGAGGCCCGGACGCTGGGTCTTACGGTGGACGACCTGGCCCGGCAGGTCTACGCCGGCTACTACGGAGACGAGGCCCTGCGCCTTCAGCGGGGACGCGACGACGTCCGTGTCAAGGTGCGCTACACGGCAGAGGAGCGATCACGGCTTGCCGATCTGGAACAGGTCCGGATCCGCACGCCGGAGGGCTACGAGGTGCCGCTGGAGACGGTGGCCCGGATCTCCTATTCTCCCGGGTATTCCACCATCACCCGCACCGACGGCCTGCGGCGCGTTGCCGTCAGCGCCGGCGTTGACACCAACAAGGCCAATGCCAGAGAACTCTTCGCCGAACTCAGTTCAAACTTCTTCCCGCGTCTGGAGCACCAGTACCCCGGACTCCGGGTGGCCCTGCAGGGCGAGCAAAAAAAGATGCGCGAGTCTTTTTCCAGCCTCTACGTCGGCTATCCGCTTGCGGTGCTCGGCATCTTTATCATCATCGCCACCATGTTCCGGTCCTACGTCCAGCCGTTCGTGATCCTGGTCACGATCCCCTTCGGCATGGTCGGGGCCGTAATCGGGCACCTTCTTTTGGGCTACGAGCTTTCGATCATGAGCATCTTCGGCATGGTCGCCCTGACCGGAGTCGTCGTCAACGATGCGATTGTGCTCATCGAGCGGGTCAACGAGAACATCGCCGAGGGGATGCCGTTCTACGAGGCCATCATCGAGGGCGGGGCCCGGCGCTTCCGCGCCATCTCACTGACCACCATCTCCACCGTGGGGGGCCTTGCCCCGCTGATCCTGGAAACCGACCTCCAGGCCAAGTTCCTGATTCCCATGGCGCTGTCGATCGCAGCGGGGGTGGCCTTTGCCACCCTGCTTACCCTGGTTCTGATCCCGAGCCTGTTGGTGATCGTAAGCGACCTGCGCCTGCTCCTCTTCCGGCTCCGGCACGGAAACTGGCCCAAGCGGGTGGCGGTGGAACCGGCCCGGGCCCGCTATGTGGAGCATGCGAAGGTGGTGGGACCCGGAGAGGACCCACTGGCAGAGACGGAAGCAGGATAAATCATTTCGAATTTCGGGCTTCGGATTTCAGGCTGGAAGGGGAGAGGTGGAAATGTTTCGACGGCTCATTTTTTTATTTTTGACCATTATGGGAACTTTGCCCGGTCTAGTCCTGGCTGGTGAGATCGACATCCGGCATCTGGACCAGCTCGATCTTCGCACCGCGGCTAAAATCGCCCTCGAGAAAAATCCGTCCCTGGCCGCGGCTGCGGCTCGGGTGGCCCAGGCGCGGGAGCAGCTCGCCCAGGCCCGTGCCCGCTATTGGCCCACATTGGATGCCGAAGCCGCCGGGGCCCGGGTCGATCTTTCCCGCAACGACTACGAAGATGCCCTGGCCCAGGCGCGGTTTTTCGACCCGGCAGCGACGGTGGATGATCCCCAGCAACGGTACCGGACCGGGCTTACCGCCAACTGGGTGGTCTTTGACGGGTTCGAACGCAAATTCGCCAATCTTTCCGCCCGATACGGGGCGCAACGAAGCGAAGCCGCCCGAAGCGACGCCCAGCGGCTGCTTCTTTCTGCGGTGGCCAACGCCTATTTCCAGGCCCAGCTTTCCAACGAGGATATCGCCATCTCAACGGCCGACGAGGCCTTCAACCTGCGGCAGCTGGAGGAAGCAAAGGCGCGCAGGCGGCTGGGGACCGGATCCCTTTCCGACGAACTCAACTTCCAGGTGCGGGTCAATTCCGCAAAGACCAGCCGGATTCAGGCCGAGGTCGCCTACGAGACCAATCGCATCGCTCTGGCGGCCCTGCTCGGACTGCCCGGGGCCGCCTTTCCGGCGCATGTGCCCCTGGCGCCGCTGGCCGAGGAGACCGAAGAGGAGATGATGCCGCCGGCGCCCGAGGCGCTGGTGGAATACGCGCATCGTCACCGGCCGGACCTGATTGCGGCCGACCTGGCCCTGAAGCAGGCCGAAGCCGACATCCGCCGGGCCCAGGCCCGCTTCTATCCCACCGTGAATCTGACCGGCACCCTGGACGGGGCCAGGGAAGAGGATCTGCAGTTTGAGGGAGACGACTTCGGCAACTCGGTCGGTCTCAACCTCAGGTACAATCTCTTTTCCGGCGGCGCGGACAGCGCCCGGCACCGGGAGGCACTCGCCCGAAAACGGGAAAGCGAAAAAAACCTGGAAAACCAGGTGCTGAGCGCAAGCTCCGAAGTGCGCACCTCGGCGGCCCGGGTGGTCAGCGCCCAGCGCCAGGTGGCCCTGCAGCGCGACAATGCCAAACTCGTGCAACGCACCCGGGATCTGGTCGAGAAGGAATACAACGCCGGCCAGGCATCGCTGGTGCGCCTCAACGAGGCCCAGCGGGACCTGACCACCGCCCTGGGCCGCCTGGCGCTGGCCCGCGCCGCCCTTCGCCAGGCCTGGTTCACCCTGGAAACCGACACGAGCCGGATTCTGGAGCTGCTCAAGTAAATTTACGGCGCGCGTCTATGGCGGGTGGCTGCGCCGCCCGGAAATCGTTTTCGATCCGAAGCTGTCTGCTTCCTGCCTTCCGG
>JASFPT010000073.1:0-15294 GCA_050115795.1 Desulfobacterales bacterium | reverse complement strand
GAATCCCTGATCCGGACCAAGTACAACCACGAGACCCGGGACGAAATCATGATCCCGTCTCGTCTGGAAAAGCGTCTGGTGAACATTTTCCTGCACCGCACCCAGATTGCCGACCCCTACCTCTGCGAAAAAGGGATGCGAAACCTGCGCGCCGCCAACGCCCTGAAATCCCGTGCGTGCAAAAGCGCATTGAACCGGTTGGATGATTCGGATCTGGAAGACGGACGCAGAACCCTGATCGGCACCCGCGAACGGATCCGCTTCATCGAACTGGGCCGTCTTCTTGCGCTCTCCGTGGAAGCCTCCCTCTGGCAGGACGACGAATCGGTTCATTTCTCCGAAGAAGACTACCTGCGGTTTTTTTCCCGGCCGATCACCGGCAAGGGGGCGGATCGCCTTTTCGCCTTTTTGGGCATTCAGGGCAAGCTTTCGGCCGAAAGCACCGGACTCGAGCCGAAGAAAATCTTGTGGCTGGCCGACGAAGCCGGAGAGATCATGGTCGATCTGGTGATCATCCGTCTTCTGGCCCGGTTGGGCCACAAGATCGTAATCGCCTTCAAAGACGGGCCGGTCTTCACCAAGGTCGACTTCGACGACGCCCACAGCGACGAGGCCCTCGGCGCCGAGCTCGAATCGGCCCACTTTCTCCGGGAGAAGAAACTCGGCAAAAACGCACTGGCCGACGTCCTTCGAAGCGAGCACAATGTCATTGCCATTTCGGACGGCACCCGGGAAAATGTGAACCTGCTGTTGGTCTGCACCACTTTCGCCCGGCTCTTCAAAGAGGTGGACGGCGTCGTGTCGCGGGGCCCGGATCAGCGTCGACGGTTTTTCGAAAGCCACTTTCAGTTCACCCAAGACATCTTCAACATTTCTTCGGGTGCAAACGGCTCGGTGGAGATTCTCCACAAACCACGCCACCCGGCCGTGATCAAGTACACCTACCGAGAGCTGGAGCACAAGGCCCAGGCCATCATCGACGAAATGCGGACCGCCAAGGAAAACGGGATGACGGTCATGTTCTACAGCGGGGTGATCGGTTCGATCCCTGGAAGGCTCCAGACGGCCAAGCGGATCATGTCCGTCTTTATCGCCCATCTCCAAAAAGAATACGCTCGCACTTTCATCATCAACCCGTCGGAGTACTTCGAGAAGGGAATGGACGCAGACGATCTGATGTACATGTGGGAAATCGTGCAGCGAAGCGGGTACATCGACATCTGGCGCTTTCAAACCTACGAAGACATTGCCAGGGCATTTTCCCTCATCGAGAGCAAGGTGCCCCCGGAATGGGTCGGCAAGGACGCCACCTTCAGCACCGGATGCACCAAGGAGATGGCCATCGCCCTCGATGTGCAGAAAAAATTCCCGGAGATGCAGATCGTGGGGCCGTCGGCCGAAAAATTCGTCCGCCGCAGCGACTACGGGGTCGGCATGCTCTACGATCAGCGCCTCCGGGACATCTGCCAATAAATTCGGCCCTGACGGCCCGGATTTATAATAGCGAAAAGAAGAACTTTTGTTTGAAGGCGATGCGTGAGCCGGAGACCTTGCATGAAACTCCACCTTCACGGGAATACTTATGGTTGTCTTCCGCCTGAAAAGTCCCCATCGTCCCCCCTTTTTCAAAGGGGGGAGCGCTTCGGGCTGTAGTGGTCAACTTGCTGCTCGGCCACCCGCAGACCCGAACCACAAAATCCTCCTTTGAAAAAGGGGATTGAGGGGGATTTCATGTGAGCCAGATTTATCGGACCTGAAAACTTCTCCCCGGAGCCTCGGTCCGCGGAGGGCGGGGCACCCTACCCGCCCATAAGACCGAATATTTCGAAGTCGGCCTGATTCGGTTTCTCTCTTTGCGGGCCGGTGCGGTGCCCGGCCCTACGAAAAACCACCAGCTTGGACCAAAGTTTCAGACAAAATGTCAAATGTCGGACAGAGATGTTTCGGGCTTACATCAACAATATTCCGTTTGTTTCTGATCTCTGATATCCGACATCGGACATCTGTCTGTTCAAGCGTGCGGTTCTATTTTTTGGCCGCGGCATCCCTTCAGGGCCGTGGCGGGTTTTCCGGAATCGCCAGGCTCAGGTAGCGGTCGTTTTCTTCGAACATGAGCCGTTTTCCGACCATCATGTGTAAAAAAGAGCGGATCTTGTCCTCTGAAAACTCCGGGAATCGACGCAGGATGGTTTTCAGGGAGCGGTGCCGGCTGCAATACAGATAGATCAGACGGGAGGTTCCGGTCAGCCGGTGATGCACCGGATCTTCCCGGACCCTGCGCTGGCGGATGACCAGAAATTCTCTGCCGTCCCGGTAGCCGAGGATCGGCCCCGCCCCGCTGCGATGCAAATCGGCGTATTCGGTTTTCCACCGGCAAACCCTTTCCTTGACCGGCTTCCACAGGCGCCTCTGAAAGGTGCGGTCTCCCCTGTACCCCTGGACCAGAAGCCGGATAGAGCCGGTCACATCCGCAGGGAAAAGCGCCCGGTACCGGGGATGGTTCCAAACCGCCTGAAGGCCGAACTGCCGGGGGTTCCGGTAGACCCCGCTGCCGACGCCAAGCCAGAAATAGACCACTTTCAGCGGCCGGTAGGGTGCCGCAAAGTCAAGGGCCCGAAGCGTCTGGCGAACATCTTCGCGATCGCTGCCGGGAAAGCAGAGGATCAGGTTCGATGTCTGCGCGATTCCCAGCGCCTCGCAATGCTTCATCGTCTCCAGGTTCTGGATGGCCGAAGTGCCCTTGTTCAGCTTTCTCAGAAGCCGGCTGCTCAAGGCCTCGATGCCGATCTGCACTTCCCGGAACCCGGCGGCGCCAAGCTTTCGAAGCAGTTTTGGTGAGGTGGTCGGTCGAAGCTCGGCAAACAGCGCCAAGTCTTTTTGGAGCGATTCGATGCGGTCTGCAATTTTTTCCGTACCCTGGCGGGGCAGCAGGTTGTCGGTCAGGGCGACCGAAAGGGTCTGATAGCGGGAAGTGAGGACATCGATTTCAGCCGCCGCACGCTTCGGGCTCTTGGAACGGTAGCCGGCCCACTGGAGATTGAGATTGCAAAAGGCGCAGCCCCTTCGGCTTTCCTTCGCTTTTCGGGTTCGCCACCAGCAGCCGCGGGAAATTTCCACCGGCAGTGTCGGAAAGAAGGTATTTCCCTTGCCGAAGGACTCCAGAAGCCGGAAGTAGTCGTCGAAGTCGGGCATCGGCAGCCCGTCGAGATCCGGAACCTGGGAAAAAGAGATCTTCTCCCCGGCTTCGGCCGCAGCCCGGGTGACGACACCGCCGGTTTTGGGGAGATCGTCGATGGATCCACCCCCCGCGAGGTGGGCTACGATCTTCTGCAGAGGCCGCTCTCCTTCCCCCAGCACCACGGCATCGATCTCCGGAAAAAGACGGAAAAAGGCCGCCATCGAATCCGGTTCGAAAAGCCCCCCGCCGACGACCACCGGCAATACCGGACAGCGCTGTTTGATCCGGCGGAGGAGGTACAGCGAGGAGGTCATCTGGCACAGGCACAGGGAAAACCCCACCAGATCGTACCGATTCCATTCCGCTTTCCGCACATATTGCTCGGCTGCGGATTGGGAAGATTCGACAATCGCTTCAAAGTCCTTTGCAAGAGCCGCATCTCCGCCTCCGCCGATCGTCTCTTTTTCAAAAAGCCGCGCCGCCGCCGGACGCAGCTCCGGATAAAGAAGCGCGGCAAACACCGCCTCGGCCGACCACATCCGCTGCGAAATGCCGTGATAGCGACGGTATCCGATCTTCCTGGCCGCTTCGAGGTAGAAATGGTGCGCCTCGACTGTGATGCCCCTGCCGGCAAACCGAGAGTGAAGAAAGGCTTTCAACGAACCGAGCTGGATCGAGGGGCGGTTGAAAAGCGGCCAGGGCGCTGAAACGAGAGCGACCCGAAAGCGGCCTTCTGCCGTGCTTGCCATCATGGCAGACAATCTCCCCGGCGCAGAAAGGACAGAATCGATCCTTCGACAACCGCACGCGCCTTCAGGGATCGAAGAAAGTGGCCTCCCGGATAGACCTGAAAACGGGTGCGGGGGCATATGCTCCGTATGACCGGTTCATAGTCTTGGCCCATGTCCGGGTGAAAGATCCGAAGGATGTCGTCTTGCCGCCCGTACAGGCAAAGAGCGGGGGTATGGGCCAGGACCACGCCGGATAGAGGGTCTTGAAGCAGCACCTCGGTCAGGATGCGCGCCGTACGGGCCCGACTGCGCTGCAGGGTGCCGAAACGATTCAGCCCCTTACCGATTCCCGGAAACAGGGAATCGAGATAGCTTTTCACGTAGATGTACCTTCTTTTTTCCGAAGAGAACGGTCGGGGCTGTCTGCGGCAAAAGGACCAAAAGGCGCGGAGAACGGAAAGGGGGCACAGCCGGGTCAGGGGGTTGATCAACACCAGCTTGGAAAAGGGAGACGGGTCTGTCCGTCCCGCGCAAAGCAGAGGAATCGCCGAATAGGAGGTGGCCAGCCCAAAAACGGGGATCTTCCGACGCCGGGCTTGGCAAGCGGCATGAAGCAGGGCATGGCGGGTATCGCGAATCGATGCGGCAAAAGAAAAGCGCCCCCATGAAAGGCCATGGCCGGAATAGCTGAAACTGAACAGGTCGTAGCCGCTTTGAATCAGCCTTCGATAGAGCCGGATCTGCTGGGCGGCCAGACCGCCGATCAGCGGCGGTGCGAAGATCAGGGCTCGGGGGTTCTGGTGGGTGGCCATCACCCATTCCAGCGGCGCATTTCGCCCACTGATCCGAACGCCGCGCTGAAAAATCGGGCGAAAAGCGGTCATGGGGGCTCATCCCCGTCGATGCTCTGGATGAAATCGGCGATGGCCCGGTGCACGGTATGGGACCTGGGCCCGAGCAGAATACCGTGGCGATCGAAATGAAAGAGCATGTACCGCTTGTCTTCGGAGCCGAGCAGATCGAATATCCGCCGGGACCCCTTCGGGTCGACCACCGGATCGTCGCCGGCCTGGGCCACCAGAGCCGGGATTTTCAAGTCAGCCAACCGCGGTTCCAGCGCCTCCATCAGCCGTTCAATCTCCCGTACGCCGGACACCGGGTTGCGCAGGTAGTTGATGTGGGGGTTTTCCGGCCGGTTTTCGACAAACTCCATTTTCGCCCCTTCGATCCGGACCCTCTGCATGATGCGGTTCCAGGCATCCACGGCCGGAACGAAGCGGGTGGACATGTGCTGAAGGCGTAGGGGTGGGGCCACCGCAAAGACCGCTTTGATTGACGGCACCCGGGTGGACAGGTCCAGGGCCAGCCCGGCACCGGTGGAAAACCCGCCGACAACGACACGGCGGCAGATGCCGCTGAGCGCTACGAATCCCTTCTCCACCGATTCGACCCAGTCCATATGCGTGCGCCGGGCCAGGTCTTCCGGCGAGGTTCCGTGGCCGCGCAGGCGCGGCAGATAGACCCAGTGCCCGCGTCTGGCCAGAAAGACGGCGAGTTCCCGCACCTCGGCCGGCGCCGCCATGTAACCGTGGATCAGCAGGATTCCCGGCTTTCTGGAGGATCCGGCAAACAGCTCCGGCGCCCCGATCCGGATCGGTTTGCTTTCCGCTTTCCGGTAGTGGCTTTGGTACTCGGCTTCGTATTCTTCGTCCGCATTGGTCAGCAGCCGCTGGGAAAGCTGGCGCCGCACCCAGAAGGCCGGCATCCATGCGACCCGGCGGATCCGCTTGAGCAACCACCCGAGCGGTTCGATTTCGTTGGCCATGACCGCCACCGGATTGTCGATCCGCACCCGGTGCAGGTCAAAGACCGAGTCGAACCGGCTGCGATCCGTGACCAGTGTTTTTCCCTCCCGCCGGGCAACGCCCTTTTCGATCGCCAGATCGATGAAATCCCGATACCGACCGTACCGGTCGTCCGTCATCAGGTGGCAGGGACACAACTCCAGGCTGCTGTGAACATGAGCGCCCGTATTTTTCAGGCCTCCTGCGATCACATACAGGACCCTGCGCTTCAGGTCGTCTTCGGAAATCCGGTCCACCGGCCTTTCCCGGAGCATCGCCGCAAAGAGGTGATCGAAGTTGACGGTGGTCATGGCATAGATGGCCGCCATGTACCGCTGCATGATGACCAGGGCGGCCCTTCGCATGGCTTTGAGGGACGGAATCGGATCGTCGAAATCGATGGGGCGATCGGAGACGATGTCGGCTTTGATCAGCGGCGCCCGAAGATAGTCGGCAACGGCGATGGGAGCTCCGAATCGGACGTCCACATCGACGCCGGAAAGCAGCATCGTCCCTTCGGTCATCAACTCCTCTGCAAATCGCTCCGGCAGGTTTTCCACGAACCGTGCGGCAAGACCGCTAAGCAGATTCTCCCGGGTCCGCATCGGGAAATAGGTGATGTTGACCGGAACGATGAAGGTTTTCCCCTTGAGGATCGGGTCAAGCGAGGGGATCCGGAACCGCTCCAGCAGGCGCGCCGCCTCATCAGGGTTTTTCCGCTGCATTTCCGCCAGGCGCTGCCGGTAGAATTCGGTCCGAAGGGCCAGGGCCGCGGCCCCGGTGTGTGGAGGGTGCTTTCCGCCGGCAAAGGAGACCATGAACCGGCCCTTTTCCACGATCTTCCGGTTTTTGACCATCCGGCCCTCGGGAAAGATGATCCAGGCCGCCTCGCCGGTGAGCAGGCTTTTTACGATCAGGCGGTCTCTGTCCGGGTTTCTGGTCGAAACCGCGCCGACCCGATCGAGGAAGCCCCCCAGGGCTCCCTTGAACAGATTGTAGTCGGCCAGAGACCAGACCGGCATCCGGATCAGCTGGTGGATGTGATAGGGCATCAAGAGCGTTTCGATGCGGGTGAAGTGGTTGATCACGAAGATGAGGCTGCCGCCCGGAAGCGTTTCTCCGCCGTGAAGCCGCACCCGGGCCCTCAACAAAGAAGAGAGGGTCTTGATGGCTAGGCCCGTGGTCCTGTACGCGTAGGGATTCATGCGCCCACTATAATCGGAATCTATCAGGAATTCAACGATTACAGTTGCTTGGGTTTTTCCGGGAAGTGGCCCCATGGAGATTTCGGGCACAACGGGACAAAACGAGCGAACCCTTCGACTGCGCTCAGGACATGCCGCGGAGGCGCCAGCTATGCGTTGACAATCCGAAAGGAAAATTTTAGGCTCTTTGCCCTGCGTCGTGAGCCGGCGCCACCTGGGGATGGAACAGGACCGGTGGCTCCTGCATACGTTTTGTGTCGCTTGTTTCGCGAATGCGAAACCTTTATAAAATCGCGTCAGCGATTTTATGCACGGAGATGGCCATGTACTCGAAAATATTGATTCTTCGGTTTCCCAAAACCGAGGTGGAAAAACCGATCGTCTGCTACCTGGCAAAAGACTTCGATCTGACCTTCAACATTCTCAATGCCGCCGTTTTACCCCGCAAGGAAGGAATCATGGTTCTGGAGCTTTCCGGAACCCGGAAAGATTTTCGGGAAGGGGTCAAATATCTGAAGGCCCACGGAATTCGGGTCCAGAACGCAGAGCAGGAGGTACGACGCATCCAAGACCGATGCACCCACTGCGGCGCCTGCACGGCGGTATGCCCGACCGGTGCGCTTGTGGTGGAAAGACCGGAGATGAAGGTCGTTTTCGACCAAAAGAAGTGCAGCGTCTGCGAGATGTGCGTACCGACCTGTCCGACCCGGGCCATGGAGGTCCGACCCACGCGAAATGCCTTTTTCGAGTGATAGACGCGCACTGCGCGTTTGTGGCAAATTCGCTCCGCGAATCTGAAACTCCCCCGGCAAAATACAAGCGCGGCTCGCTGAAGGCAGGGCACTGGGTACGGCCCGGTGTAGCCGGTCTTTCTTTCGCGGTTTCATTGATTTATAAATGGTACCTGCGAATTTGTAGGGCACGACCTCAGTGTCGTGCCGCTAAAGTAAGCAAGAAAATGTACCAGAAGCCCCCCAAAATAGCCGTCGCCATGAGCGGTGGCGTCGATTCGCTGGTTTCTGCCTTTCTGCTCAAAGTCCAGGGCTGGGAGGTGTTTGGCGTTCATTTTGTCACCGGCTACGAATCTCGACACGATGCTGCCCCGTGCCCGGACCCGATCGAGGCAGCCGCCGCCCGAATGAGGCCGCTGGCCGACCGGGTCGGCATCGAACTGGCCGTGATCGACATCCGGGCCGAATTTCAGCGCCAGGTGGTGGAATACTTCACCCGGACCTACCGCGGCGGCGAGACACCGAATCCCTGCCTGGTGTGCAACCCGGTCGTCAAGTTCGGCACCGTTTTTACAAAAGCCCGGAAACTGGGTGCAGAAAAGTTCGCAACGGGTCATTACGCTCGAATCGACGAACACGGACGGCTGCTTCGGGGAAAGGACAGGACGAAAGATCAGTCTTATTTCCTCGCCTTCCTCTCGCAGCAGCAGTTGGCCGGTGCGGTCTTTCCCCTGGGCGCGCGGCGGAAAAAAGACGTCGTCGCACTGGCCAGGGAAAAAGGTCTTGAGCCGGCCGGAACAGAAAGCCAAGACGCCTGCTTTATCAAAGAAGGAGACTACAAGCAGTTTTTGATCCGGCAGCCGGGGTTCGATCCGCAGCCCGGGCCGATCGTCGATCTCGCCGGAAACCAGATCGGAACTCACCGGGGCCTGTTCGGCTTTACGGTGGGCCAGAGGCGGGGAATTAACATTCCGGCATCCGAGCCCTATTACGTGATCCGATTGGAGCCGGACTGCAACCGCCTGGTGGTCGGCCACAAAAAGGACCTGATCACCGATCATTGCCGGGTCGAAGCGGTGCGGTGGCCCGGCGCGGTGCCGCAGGGCCCCTTCCGCGCTCAAACCCGGGTCCGCTATCGACACCGGGCGGCGGCGTCAACGGTGACGCCCGTCGGTGAAAGCGCCGCCGTGGTCCGATTCGATAAGCCCCAGTCCGCCGTCACCCCCGGACAGGGAGCAGTCTTCTATGACGGTGAAGTGGTGCTTGGAGGCGGATTTATCAGCGGCGACTAACGCCGCTGATGAGCATTTAAGCTGATAAGCTGTTGAGCTGTTGAGCGATTTGACGCTTTTCCAGGCTGACCTTTCACATCATTCATTTCTTGCTCAAGAGCTTATCAGCTTAACAGCTGCGTAGCTGCATTGCGCTGATGATGAATGGCCGAGATAAGCTTTTATTTTTCAATTTATTGATATGAATGCCAAAATCTCAGATAGACACTTCTCCATCATCACCCTCGGATGCCGGGTCAACCAGTGCGAATCCGACTCTCTGGCCCAGCATCTCACAGAAAACGGCTGGATCGATCCGGGAACGGAATCGCCCCGGGACCTGGTGGTCGTCAACACCTGCGCGGTGACCGGAAAGGCCGCCATGCAGTCCCGGCAGGCGGTCCGGCGCGCTGTCCGGGAACATCCCGGTGCAAAGATCGTGGTGACCGGCTGCTATGCCCAGACAGCGCCGGAAGATTTCCAAAACATCAAGGGGGTCGGTGCCGTATGCGGAAACGCGGAAAAGTGCCGGATTCCCGAGATGATCGCACAAGACAGCGATGCATCGGTCTCGGATATCGCCCTCCACCGCAGCTTCGATCCGGTCCGGGTGCCGTTTTCCACGAATCGGACCCGCCCGGTCCTGAAAATTCAGGACGGATGCAACGCCTTCTGCACGTATTGTATCGTCCCGCATGCCCGCGGCCGCAGCCGCAGCATGCCCGAGGCGGACGTGGTTTCCCACGTCCGCCTCCTGGAAAAAGCGGGATTCTGCGAGGTGGTTCTGTCCGGGATCCATCTCGGCGCTTACGGAATGGATTTTTCGCCGCAATCCTCCCTGAAATCGATCCTGCAGCGGATCGAGCGGGAAACGTCCATCCCCCGCATCCGGCTTTCCTCCATCGAGCCCGGGGAGCTCGATACCGGTATCATCGAACTGGCCGCATCCTCCGATCGCATATGCCCGCACTTTCACGTACCGCTTCAAAGCGGTGACAACGAGATCCTCCGGAAAATGGGCCGCCCGTATTCGGCGGAAGCCTTCGAAGACCTCATCTTCCACCTTCGACGACAGGTCCCCGACGCGGCCATCGGTGCCGATGTGCTCGTCGGCTTTCCGGGGGAAACCACGGCATCCTTTCATCGAACCCACAGCCTGATCGAGCGCACACCCCTCACCTACCTTCACGTGTTTCCGTTCTCCGCGCGTCCCGGCACGCCGGCATTTCACTTCAGCGGCCGGATTTCACACGGAGAAATCCAGGAGCGATGCCGCCAACTCCGAGAAACCGCTCGCCGAAAACGGATTCGTTTTCTGGACGCGATGGTGGGCCGGCGCCTGTCGGCTTTGGTCGAATCGAAGCGGGATCCGGGAAGCGGGCATTTGAAGGCCACAACGCCCAACTACGCGACGGTTCTCCTCGAAGGGCCCGACTCGCTCAAAAACCGCATCGTTTCGTGCCGAATCCAGCGCCGGATCGACGAACTGCGGGTCCTCGGCGAAATCGCCGTGCCGGAGGCCGTAGCCGATTGAACCCTTCGACTGCGCTCAGGACATGCCGCCAAGACGCCAGGTTCGCCAGGAAGGCCGTTTTTTCCTTGAAACGAGAGATGCACAGTCCCCGGCCTACTTCGCGCCTTCTTGTCCGGCGAAGACGGACGCGGCTCGATCGTCCTGCCGCACATTGTTTCTTCATTTGACCTTTTTTGCAAAATCGACTACTTGTCACCTTAACGTAAAGGTTAGGTTCAAGGAGGCGTCGATGGCAAAACCCGCGGGCCGGCAACAGATGTACACCATTTCGGAGTTGGCTGACGAGTTTGACGTGAGCCAGCGCACGATCCGTTTTTACGAGGAAAAAGGTCTGATCAACCCCCGACGGACCAAGGGAAAGCACAGAATCTACAACCGGCGCGACCGGGCCAGGCTAAAGCTGATCATGAGAGGAAAGCGGTTCGGCTATAGCCTGGACGAAATATCGGAGATGATCGGGATGACCGACATCGACATGTGCGAAGCCGAACAGATCGAAAAAAGCCTGACCTACGGGGACCGCAAACTGAACGAGATCCAAGACAGGATCGAGGAACTCAAGCTGCTGGAACAGGACCTGCTGGCCGTCCGCAAGAAGTTGACCTCCCGCCTCAAGCGCATTCAGAAAGCCAAGAATTAACACCAATTAAACCGCTGGGACGCCAAGGGCGCCAAGCGGGCAGTTTCTTCTTTAAAAACAAAAATGCAGTCCGTGGCGGGATTCGCGTCTTTGCGGCATGTCCTGAGCGCAGTCGAAGGGTTCAATCGTTTTCTAGAAACAGGGGATTTATCGATGTTTGAATACCTGCTGTCTGAAGAGGCATTGAAGCTGCGCGATGAGGTGCGGGATTTCGTCAAATCCGTTCCCCGCAGCCTGATCCTCGACATGGACCGGGACCGCGTTCAGTTTCCCAAGGAATTTCTCCAGGAAGCCGGTCGCCGGCACCTCATGGGGTGCCGCTACCCGCAGCAATGGGGGGGAAGGGACCTGGACTGGGTCGCCACCGCAACGGTCATGGAGGAGGTGGGCACCCTCGGCTACATCTTTGCCTGCGTATTCGGTGTCGGCGCAGAGCTCGTATGTGATGCGATCGTTCAACATGGATCTGATAAACAGCTGGAAACATATGTAAAACCGTTGCTTGCCGGGAAGCGGTTCGCCGCCGAATGCCTGACAGAACCCCGGGGCGGATCCGACTTTTTCGGCACGACCACCAAGGCCCGCTGGGAAAAGGACCGCTATGTTCTCAGCGGCCAGAAGCGGTTCATCGTCGGTGCCGAGGGAGCCGATTTCTTCCTGGTTTACGCCCGCACCAATCCCGACGCCGAGCCCCACAAGTCCCTGACCTGTTTCATCGTGGACCGGGGCCCGGGAGTAAAGACCCAGTACCTCTACGGCCTGATGGGGTGCCGGGGTGGCGGTGCGGGTCGTCTCGTGTTCGACGGGGTCGAGGTGCCCCCTGAAAACGTGGTCGGCAAGGTCGACGGCGCCTATGAGGTGTTCAACACGATGATGGTTCCAGAGCGCCTCGGCACCGCGGCCATGACCATCGGGGCGGCCCGCCCCGCCCTGGAAGTGGCCACTGGCTATACCAGCCGCCGGAAGGCCTTTGGACAGGTCATCAACCGGTTCCAGGGAGTGAGCTTCCAGGTGGCCGAAGCCGCGATGCTGCTCGACGCCGCACGGGCCATGGTCTATGCCGCCTGCCGAGCGGTCGACGCCGGCATCGATCGACGGCGGGTGCGCCGGATGGTTTCGGAAACCAAAAAATTCGTCACCGAGTCGTGCCAGAAGGTCGCCCACAACGCCATGCAGGTGATGGGGGGCATCGGCTACACTGACATCTATCCGGTGGAACGAATTTTTCGGGATCTTCGGCTCTCTTCGATTTGGACCGGCACCAACGAGGTGATGTCGACGATCATCGCCGCCGAGTGGTACCGGGAGCATGCCGCGGCCCGAAAGGCAGCGGCCACCCGGGACCTGGAAAACGACGCAAAAAGCGCCGATGCAGAGGGCGAGAAAATTTTCGAATAAAAACAATTGAACCCTTCGACTGCGCTCAGGACATGCCGTGAAGACGCAACGTACGCAAACAGGGCAGTTTTTTCTGTAAAAACCGAACGCAGTTCTTTGCGCCTGGGCGGTTTGCTCTTTTCACGCCCCAGCGTTGCACAATTTTCGGTGCACCGGCACACCATAAACCAGTCACCCTATCGGCCTTCCCTGGTATCCACCCCATATCACTAGGAGTACCCTGCCGATCGCCAGCTTCCCAGCGATTATATTTAACGCCAGGATATTGGTGAGTTAGCAAACGATCCCACGTCTGCAAAAAACTGCATACATCGTCTTCCCCGATAGAGGCCCCTTCGGTCCAAAATTTGCAGAGGGACAAACCGATTTCACCGCCAAGGCGCGAAGTTCGCCAAGAGAGCTGTTCTTTCTTAATAAACAAAAACACATTCCTTTGCGCCCTTCGCGTCTTTGCGGCATGTCCTGAGCGCAGTCGAAGGGTTCATTCGTTTTTGAAAGGAGGCCGCCATGATCCGGTCAACCAACGGATTCACAAAAATCGAGCTTCTCGTCTGCCTGGGGGTCTGCTCGATCCTGGGAGCCGGCGGGGTTTCCGCGTGGAAGCGCATGTTGCCGGACCTTCACCTGCGAAGCGCCGTCCAGGACGTTTACACGGTCATGCAGGCGGCGAGGCTGTTTTCGATCAAGGAGAACACGGAGGTGTCGGTGTGCATGGCCGGGGATGACCGTTGCCAGGCATTCGTCGACGACGGCTCCGGACCGGGGTCCGTGGCGGGAAACGGCATCCGGGAACCCGGAGAGAGGCTCATTTGCAAACGAACGGTTCCGGAGACCGTTGAGATCTACAAGATCACGTTTTCCGCAGGCCGGCTGCTTTTCAACAGCCGTGGGATGCCGAGGGGGGCCGGGTCGTTCTATTTCCGGAACCGGAAGGGAAAATACCTCGGGATTTCAGTGGCCGTATCCGGCGCCCTGAGCGTCAAGGGAAGCAAAGACGGCGGCGCCACGTGGGAAAGACTGTAGCGTTTCGGGCTTGCGCCCGATTGATAGCTATTAAGCTGTTTAGCTGTTGAGCTGATAAGCTGTTAAGCCGATGAGCAAAACAAAAAAATATTCCCCCGCCCGTTGCCTTCTTTTATTTGCTTTCTAATTTTGAGGCGGCCTATCAGCTCAGCAGCTTCATCAGCAGTGCGGCAATTGTCACGGCCTATTTGATCCCCTTGTCTTCCTTGATTTTCTCGTAGGCCTCCTGGATCTCCCGGAACTTTTCCTGGGCAAAGCGCGTGAACTCCTCGGGCAGCCCCTTGGCGGCGATCTTGTCCGGGTGGTACTCCTGCACGAGCCGACGGTATGCCTTTTTGACCTGCTCCGGCGGGTCGCTTTTTTCAACGCCGAGCACGGCGTAGTAGCGCTCGATGTCCGAGGCGTAAACGCTTCGAATGCGCCGGTAGCGTTCTTCTCCGATGCCGAAGATCCGGGCTGCAGATCGAAGCAGCGCTTCGCTTTCCGCGGTGAGCTGGCCGTCGGCCACCGAGAGCCGAAACAGGATGTCGAGCATGAACTCCAGAATTTGCGGCTGCATCCGGAACTGCTGATAGAACTGGGTGGCGTAATCTTCGAAGGACTGCGGAGAATCGAGTGCGGTCTGGAAAATGCCCACAGCCGCGTTCCGGCTCTGCGGGGTCAGGTGCAGGTCCTCTCTCATGAACCGCTCGACGGTGTCGATCTCGGCGCGGGACACATAGCCGTCGACCCGGGCCAGCTTGGCGAGCATCGAAAAAGTCGCCACGAAAAAGGTCATATTCGCCTCTTCGTGGCTGGAAAGATACGGAAGGCGTCCGCCACCTTCCATTTGCGCGTTCTTGTCGAACGCGTGGCCGAAGACCGCACCGGCCACCGCTCCCAACGGACCGCCCAGCGCAAATCCGATGGTGCCGCCGACGACTTTTCCCATCCAACCCATTGTCCGTTCCTTTTTCCCTGTCGAAAACGATTGCACCGGCGCCAACCGGAATTAAAAATTAAACCGCTAAGACGCCAAGGCCGCAAAGGGGGCGGTTTAAAGATTTAAGACAAAGCGCAGTCCTTGGCGCACTTGGCGCCTTGGCGGTAAATTTGTTTGACCCGCACCGGCTGGCGGTGCCGCGCAATGAATTGGGAACCTTATTCCCTCGACCGGGGAAAGTCAACGCCGGGAAGACGGTTCGTTACCTCTGCCGCCGCCTTGAAAAGCTGGATTTTCTGCCGTATAAGGGGCCATGTCTCAGGGAAAAACCGTCTACCTCATTTGCCCCCGCTACAAAGGCCAGCCCCGCAAGCACCTGACGGTATGTGAGGTCTGTCGCTACAAGAAAAAGTGCCCGGCCTACCTCCGCTACCGCCAGCCCGAGCTGCCCTTCGCCTTTTCTCGAAAAACCGCTGCCGGCTGAATGAAATCAAGTCGGGTCCTTCCGCGGCGCCGGCAGAAAATTATTCCGAATCAAATAATCGAACAGTACATCGGAGGCCAGCCGATTGCCATCCTCGTTCCAGTGGGTATTTCGGGGAATATACAAAGACCGGATCGCCAGCCGCGGGGGCTCTAGTATCCCGCATTCGAACACGATGCCTGCGGCGTCGGGATGATCTGCGACCTCAGCGGTCGAATTCGTCGATGACGGGAATGGCCGGACGAGGATGATCGAAAGGCCGGGCTCGGAAAAGTCCTGGCCGGTGGACCTGGTGCTCCTGGCGCTGGGGTTCACGGGCCCCGAGTCGGATAC
>JASFPT010000072.1:0-15444 GCA_050115795.1 Desulfobacterales bacterium | reverse complement strand
CGTCCGGCTGTTCATGGTGTGTATCAATACACATTAATGGCGCCCGTGTCAAGATAAACGCAGTTCGGATAACAAATCGCTGGTGCGGACGCATAGGACCGCGCCGCACAGCTCAGACGTTACAATACCACCATAATGCATCGAAACCTGCCTCGCGGACTACACTCCCCTATCTTCCGTTCTTACTAAATTCCGACGAGCCACAACATCTTGGGGATGCCGAGCTGATAGGCTGACTGCGCACTTCGGCTTTTTCCCTGCCCCCAAGACAGATTTTCAATTATTATTCCTGGAGCACTTCCGAACTGTATCTGTTTTCAAAAACTGCCGCGCCGCAGCCTTATTCCTTCAAAAAAAGATCCGTGCTGATGTAGCGCTCCCCGGTGCTGGGCAGCACCGTGACGATCCGCTTTCCCTCCGACTCGGGTCGACGGGCCACGGACAAGGCCGCCCATACCGCCGCACCCGAAGAGATGCCGCACAGAATCCCCTCCCGGTCCGCCAGGCGGCGTGCGGTTTCAAAGGCGTCGTCGTTTGAGACCTTAACCACCTCGTCGATGACCGACCGATCGAGTACATCCGGCACGAATCCGGCGCCGATGCCCTGGATCTTGTGCTTGCCCGGCTCGCCGCCGGAAAGAACCGGCGAATCGACCGGCTCCACGGCCACGACGCGCACCGCCGGCTTTCTTTCCTTGAGCACCTGGCCCACACCCGTCAGGGTGCCGCCGGTCCCCACCCCGGCCACGAAGATGTCCACCGTGCCGTCGGTGTCGTTCCAGATTTCTACGGCGGTGGTCTCCCGGTGAATTTTCGGGTTGGCCGGGTTGGCGAACTGATTGGGCATAAAGGCGTCCTTGTCTTCGGACACGATCCGCTCGGCTTCGGCGATGGCCCCTTTCATCCCCTTCTCGCCGGGGGTGAGGATCAGTTGGGCCCCGAGATGGCGCAGCAGCTTCCTGCGCTCCTGGCTCATCGTATCGGGCATGGTCAGCGTGAGGCAGTACCCCCTTGCAGCACAGACAAAGGCAAGGCCGATGCCGGTGTTGCCGGAGGTGGGCTCGACGATGCGGGTGTGGGGCCCGATCTTGCCTTCGGCTTCCGCCGCCCGGATCATGGCCGCGCCGATCCGGTCCTTGACGCTCCCAAGGGGGTTGTAGAATTCCAGTTTTGCCAGCACTTCGGCTCTGGCCCCTTCGGCCGCCGCATTGATCCGCACGAGCGGCGTGTTTCCGATGGCCTCGACAATGTCTGAAAAGATTCGCATCCGACTGCTCCTTGCAGGCTGTGTGCGGCTCCAAATAGCGAGGAAACCGATCTGCCGTTTTCAGGCGGCAACGCCGCCTTTCCTAAATTAACGCCGGCAAATTTATTTGTAGATCAGTTGGGGCGTTTTGATCAGCACCTTGGTGTCGGGCGGAACCGATTCGGTGAGCCACACATTGCCGCCTATGACCGATCGGGCCCCGATCACGGTGTCGCCTCCGAGGATGGTCGCCCCGGAATAGATGATCACATCGTCTTCGATGGTGGGATGCCGCTTCTTTCCCCGGAACTTTTCTCCGGCGTCCTTGGGCAGGGAAAGCGCGCCGAGGGTAACCCCCTGGTAGATCCGAACGTTTTCCCCGATTTCGGTGGTTTCGCCGATCACCACCCCGGTTCCGTGATCGATCACGAATCGCTCGCCGATGGTGGCCCCAGGGTGGATGTCGATTCCGGTGGCGCTGTGGGCCGCCTCGGTCATGATCCGCGGCAGCAGCGGGACGTCCAGCTCGAACAGCCGGTGGGCCACCCGGTAGACGGTGATGGCTTGAATCCCTGGGTAACTGAAGATGATCTCGTCGTAGCTCTTGGCCGCCGGATCGCCCTCGTAGGCGGCGCGCACATCGGTGGATAAGATCCGCCGCAGTTCCGGGATGCTTTGAAGGACCTTCAGCGCGATGGTGTGGCCCTGATCGGTGCATTCGGAGCAGGGCAAATCGTGTCGGAAGCATTCATGGCGCATGCTGTGGGTGACCTGTTCGGCCAGCAGGTCGTAGAGGATCGAAACCTTCTGGCCCACGGTATACTTCAGGTTGACCGGGTCGAGCTTTTCCCGGCTGTAGAAGCCGGGAAACAGAATTTCCCGGAAGCCGGCGATCATCTCGGCCACGTATCCTTCCGAGGGAATCGGCTCATAGTCGATGTGGGTGAAACACTCCTGTTCGTCGCAGTGCCTGATGATCTGCTCTGCCACAGCAGCCAGCTTGCTGCGGTGGGAAGATGTCGTCTCGGCATCCAGTTTACAGGCATCGAACTCTTTTCGGGCGGATTCTTCCATTGCGGTTCACGCTCCCTGTTTTGCAAACCGATATCAAACCGTTACCGGTTTTCTTCGACCTTCAACTATGCCATACTAAAGCAGGATCGGAATGGTGTCAAAATGACGATACCCGGCAACCTGTTGACCACGGCCATGGCCGTCATGCCGCACACCGACGTGGACCGCGCCCTGGAAGCGGCCCTGTCCCTGGACATCCCGTTCTGGCCCCAGCTGCCCCTCTACCGCTACACCGAGGACATGTACGTTCAGGCGGCCGAACATTTTCCGGGCATCCTCCTCGACCTGGAAAACCGGACGCTGCGGTTTTCCATGGACAAGTTCGCCGAAGAGCTCGAAGAGGCCATGGCCCGGTACGACGACCCGGCCTATTTCGACGTCAGCGAAGCCTACTCGGCGGTCTATCACCGCTTTCTGGCCCTCGATCTCTCCGACCGGCCCGCAATCCGCGGCCAGCTCGAGGGGCCGATCAGCTTCGGCTTCAACATCGCCGATGAAAACGACCGGCCGATCCTGTTCGACGACACGGTCAGGCCCTTCATGCTCGAAATCATGGCCCGCCGGGTAGACGTCCAACTTGCCCGCCTCAAGAAAAAAAACGCAAACGCCTTCATGTTCGTGGACGAACCGGGCCTACAGTTTTTGTTCAGCGGCATGTCCGGCTACGGGGACGTTCGCGCAAAGGCGGACATGGAGCAATTTTTTTCCCTGATCGACCGGCCTCGGGGGGTTCACCTTTGCGGCAATCCGGACTGGGATTTTCTACTGAACCTCGACATCGAGGTGCTATCGTTGGATGTGTATACCAACGCCGAGGTCTTTTCCTCCTATGCAAAGGCCGTCGGTCGGTTTCTCGACCGGGGAGGGACCGTCGTCTGGGGGATCGTGCCCACCAATTTCGAACCCTTCGAAAAGGAAAGCCTGGTTTCGGTGCAGGCGCGCCTGGAAGAGGTCTGGCAGGTGCTGGGAAAAAGAGGGGTGGACCGTGACCTGCTGCTGTCCCGCAGCCTGCTGTCGCCGGCCACCTGCTGCCTGGTCAACCCGGACCGGGAAAAGACCGTGGAGCGCGCCTTTGCCATGATCCGGGAGCTTTCCCGGCGGCTGAGGGAAAAACACCTATCCTAAAAAATCCTCGGTTCTGTTACCTTGACTTACGTCAAGGTGCCCTGTATACACAACGTATATTCTTTTCCCACATCGTCGTCCTTTTCTTTTTCTCTGTCGCTCTGCAGCGCTGTTCTTAACCCGTCTTCATCTTCAGCCCGAGGCCTGCCCCATGAACAAGTACCTGAAGGCAGCCGTTTTGGTCGCCGTGGGCGTGATCATTGCCTTTCCGCTTTTTTCCATGACCTACTTTACCATGGTGCGCACTTCCACGCCGGGATTCTGCGCCACCTGCCACGAGATCAAGCCGGCGGTGCGCGCGTGGCGGGCATCGACGCACGTCAACAACGCCTCCGGTGTGGTGGCGGACTGCATGGACTGCCACCTGCCCGCCCCCCAGGACACCTTCGACTTTTTCTTTGCCAAGACCTACCACGGCGCCAAGGACGTGGTGAAGCACTTCACCATGGAAGACTACGACCGGGAAAAGAACCGCAAGGCGGCCTACGCCTCCTTCGACAACGACCAGTGTCAGAAGTGCCACCGCAACCTGCTTCACATGCCCTATAACCGGGGGGCCATGCGGGCCCACCGATCGGTGATCTACCCCCGGGCCGGATATGAAAAAAAATGCGTCGACTGCCACTACGATCTGGTGCACGTCGACAAGGTCACGGTGATGTTCCGTCAGTACGGGAATCTGCCGTACCAGGCAAAAGGATTAAGACTGGAAGATCTCTGAACCGAGACACATCCGCTGCAAGGGGAAAGGAGCATACCGTATGGATAGACAGAACCTGCTGCCGATCATCGGGCTGACGGCCCTGGTTGCGGCGCTGTGTATCGGTCCGGTGACCGTCGATGCCCAGCAGACCAACTTTCCGAAGGTCAAGGAATACCGGATCGAGCGGAGCGTTCCGCCGGAAGCCGTCGCCTGCATCGAATGCCACCGGCAGACCACCCCCGGTATCTTTACCGACTGGTCCAAGAGCCGCCACGCCAACGCCAACATCACCTGCCTCGACTGTCACCTGGTCCAGCCCGGGGACCAGGACATCTCCAAGGGCCACGAGAAGTACTACGGCCGTTCGGACCTGCCATACGGGGAGTCGAAATACAAGGTGCCGATCGCCGCGATCGTGACCCCGAAGGACTGCTCCCGTTGCCACCCCGATGAGGCGACCCAATACAGCCGATCCAAACACGCCAACACCCTTGAAATCATCTGGAAGATCGACCCGTGGCTCAACAAGGGGATGAATTCGGACAACGAGAGAAAGACCGGTTGCTTTACCTGCCACGGCACCGTGATCGCCATCGACGCCGAGGGCCGCATCGACCCGGCGACGTGGCCGAATGTCGGCGTCGGTCGGCTCAACCTGGACGGCAGCAAGGGATCGTGCACCTCCTGCCATACCCGCCACCGGTTCCGGGTGGGAGAGGCCCGGATGCCCGAAGCCTGCGACCAGTGCCACCTGGGCCCGGACCACCCCCAGATCGAGATCTACGAGGAGTCCAAGCACGGCACCCTCTACCACGCATACAAGGACGAGTACAATTTCGATGCGGCCGGCGGCACCTGGACCGCCGGGGTCGACTACCGGGCGCCCACCTGCGCCGGTTGCCATATGTCCGGCTCCGGCAAGGTGCTCACCTCCCACGACGTGACCGAGCGCCTTTCATGGGAAACGCAGGCGCCCTTGACGATCCGTCCCTCCGAGTTCAAGCCGTTTCCGGCCGATACCGACTGGCAGACCGAGCGCAACAAGATGAAAGACGTATGCAGCCAGTGCCACGGCGATGAATGGATCGAAAATTTCTACGATGGATTTGACAAGGCGGTGACCGAATACAACGAGGTCTATTTCAAACCGGCCAAGGCCAAGCTCGACGAACTCTATGAAAAGGGGTTGCTCGACAAGACCAAGTTCTTCGACGAGCACCTGGAAGTGCAGTACTACGAGCTTTGGCACCACGAAGGGCGCCGCGCCCGGATGGGGGCCATGATGATGGCACCGGATTATTCCTGGTGGCACGGTTTTTACGAATGCAAGAAACGTTTCAACGAATTCATGGAGGAGGCCGAAGATCTGGAATCGAAAAACGCAAAGGCTTACATCTACCCGGGCTACCCCAACGCCACCGGGGATGCGACCCGCCCGGAGAAGATCTTCGGAAAATAGAATCGCAGCCGTTCGTTCATCAAGTTTCCATTGCCATCGAATCGGCGGCCGCCCCTTGCGGGGCAGCCGCCGGTTTTTATTGCGGCTTTCCATACGAATGCTGCAAAGGGCAGTGGAAAGTCGAAGAACTGGGAAATCCCCCCGCCCCCTTTTTCAAAGGGGGGGGATCGCTTCGATCTGCGGCCCGGCCACCTGAAGGCCGAGGCTGCATCTGAGACCTCGAGCCTTTTCTATCGCCGTCCCGGTGCCAGCCAGACACCGTGAATCTCGCCCACCACTTCCCGGACCGCGTTCAGGGCGGTGACGAGCCTGACATAGGTCAGCGCAAGCCCAACATGCTCGCCCAGCAGCAGCAGAAAATCCAAATCCGTATCGGAGATGTCCCAGGGCTGTGCGTGGTAGAGTCGAAGGGCGCCGATCACCCTTCCATAGAGCCGTATCGGAACCGATACGATGGCGCGAATTCCTTCCGCCCGGGCGTTTTCCGGATACTGGAGCAGATCCGATTCACTGATGTCGTGAACCACGATCGGCTCCCCCATGCGGACGCCTTGGATGCTCTTTTCGGAAAGAACCGGGCCCTTGTTGAGATATTCCGCACTGAGCCCGAAGCTGGCCATCACCTCCAGTTCGTCGCTCTGGGGGTTCAACGCGAAAATGGTGCAGCCCTTGACCCCGGTGGCTGCCACCAGAAGCTGGGTCAACCGGTCGGCCATCACCTCCGGGTCGTCGGAATGGGCAATGGCCCGGGTGATCGTCTTGAAGACCTCGATGTCTATCGTATTTGCGGTTTGCATCGGATCGCCTCCTGTCGGCATGTCAATCGGCACCCCGGTGCCGGTGAAACAGCGGAATGGATCCCACCGATGACGGGTGAAGGCCGTTTCATGTCACCACGCACACCGTCACGTTTTTCGCCGATGTCAGAACTCGGCTCGAAACGCTGCCGGCGAAAAATCGGGTCACTCGACCGGGCCTGCGGCTGAGCACCACAAAAGCGAAGCCGTCCTGCTGGACCAGGTCGAGGATCTCTCCGGCCACATCCTTCCTCTTGGGCCGGAACAGGGGCCGGACCCTGTCCTGCGGCCATCCTTGCTTGCGCAGGCGATCCACCACGGACTGCAGGGCATTTTCCTGCTCGGAGATTTTCTGCTTCAAATAGCTCAGGTTCCCTTTGAGTTTCCCCATGACCGTTTGCTCCCCTGAATCGAGATCGGGCACCGGCGTGTAGGCGTTGAACAGCGTGATTTCAGACGATGGAAGATGGCCCAAGGTGCGAACCGCAAAGGTGAGGGCTTTTTCGTCGAACTGCGTAAAATTATAGGGAATCAAAATCCTTTCCGCTGTCATGGCAATCCCCCCTTTCTCCATTGCAGGCGGTGTTTTCCAGCTGTCGTCCCGGATCCGGCCGAGCCGGACCGAAGCGGGGCGCCCTCGCCCGGTCCGGCCGAGCCGTTGTCGATGATGCGAAAAAAGGGCAGCGTTCCGGCAGATTGGAAAGCAGAACCAGAGCGGATGTTGATCAATTGCCAGAGCAGAAACGGATGCAAGCTGGTGGTGATTCAGCGGCGGTGAGGATGCGGAAAAAGCCGGGCCGACCCGGGCTTTTTGAAACAAGGTTGAGTGACACTAAAAATGCCATCCAAGCAGGGCGCTGTCAATTGTTTTTATCGGAAAGATGCGATGCGGCGGGGGGTTACAGGCCGTATTTTTTCATCCGCTTCCATACCGTTACCCGGCTGACCCCGAGGCGGCGGGCGGTCTCCGTGCGGTTGCCGCCGCTTTGGTCCAGCGCGCGAAGAAGCGCCTCTCGCTCGGCACGGTCTTTGGCGGCGTCCGTGGCGTCTGTGGGGTCCGGGCAGGCGGCCGGGCGGTCGGCGGCGATCTTCGGGGGCAGGTGCCCCACGGCGATCCCGCCGCTGTTGCAGAGGACGAACGCGTATTCGATGACGTTTCGAAGCTCCCGGACGTTTCCGGGCCAGGGATGGGCGATGAGACGCTCCATGGCCTCCGGGGTCAGCCCCAGGATCTTTTTGCCGGTTTTCTTGTTGTTTTCGCGGATAAAGTGCTGGACGATCGCCGGGATGTCTTCGGATCTGTCGCGAAGCGGCGGAATCTGGATCGGAAAGACATTGATCCGAAAATAGAGATCCTCCCGGAAGGTGCCCTCGCCCGTGAGAACATCGAGCAGCTTGTGGGTGGCCGAAACGATGCGCACGTCCACCTTGATTGGTCGGTGGTCGCCGACCCGTTCGATCTCCCGCTCCTCCAGCACCCGGAGCAGTTTGACCTGGGTGGACAGCGGCACGTCTCCGATCTCGTCCAGAAAAATGGTGCCGCCGTGGGCCGCCTCGAAACGCCCGATTCGATCGCGGTCCGCGCCGGTGTAGGCGCCGCGGGTGTGCCCGAACAGCTCGCTTTCCAGCAGATTCTCATTGAGCGAGGCGCAGTTGACCTTGACAAAAGGCTTCCCGCTTCTGGGACTGGCATCGTGTATCGCCCGGGCCACCAGTTCCTTTCCCGTGCCGCTTTCGCCCTGGATCATGACCGGAGAATCGGTCGGGGCGACATTGTCGATCAGCTCGAACAGGTCCTGCATGACGGCGGATTTGCCCAGAATGCCGTGGTAGCCCTCCTCCAGGTGCAAGGTGCGGCGCAGGGAGTGGATTTCTTCCTGCTGCCGGACGATTTCAGACATGTCGGTGAGGGTCTCCACCGCTCCGATCACCTTCCCGCTTTCGTCCCGGAGGACCGAGGCGTTTTTGATGATGTTGACGGTGCGATTCTCCTTGTTGGTGATCATGCACTTTTTGGCGCGGACGTCCCCCTCTGCATACAGGCCGCACCACTGCTCGGCCGGACCCTTGCCGATGATCCGGCAGCCGGTGCAGTCGAGCACCCGGCAGGACTTTCCGGTCAGCTCCTCGGACCGATACCCGGTGAGCCGTTCGGCCGACGGATTCATGGCCAGCACCCGTCCCTTCGGATCGACCACGATCACCCCGTCTTGAAGCGTGTCGACGATGGTCTTCCAGTAGCGCGACAGGTCCATGCGATTCTCCTATTGAACACCTGGGTGTTAACCTGAGAAGTTAACAAACGTTAACATAAGCCGTTCCAGCGGGAAATGCAATGGCGCCATAATTGAAATTAAATCAAATGATTTCGTGTGGATATTAAAAACGCGGTTCGATGGCACGATCGTTGCTCCCTTTCGGGTGATTCAAAGGAGCACCGGTTTCGGTGAAGAGCAGGCGATGAACAGACAGGTCACCCTGATCGTTCGAGCCCCGGAGCAGATCCGCCCCGGGATCGAAGCGGCCCGGGAGCTGGCCGGCAGCGACCAGACGCCCCGGATCGTTTTTCTTTGCCCGGAGTGTGCCTCCGGCCGGGCCTGCCGGAACCTCGGCGGCAGCAACGCCGACAGCGGCGGCTCCCTGCCCCCTTGTTTTGCGGACCGTAAAAAGGCCTGTCTTCCGGGCGGCTTCCGGTATGCAGGGGCCGGCAGGATCGCCCGGATGCTCCGGAACTCGGATATCGTGATCCCGCTGTAACCCTGGCAGCCCAAAATCGATGCCGCAAATCCTTCACATACTGCGTTCTGAGCCGGACGCCACCGTGGAAAAATGGGTGGAGCGCATCTCCGGAGAAGACGGGGTCACCGTGACGAGTCTTTACCGGGACGACGTGTCGCAGCTCCCGGTGGACTGGCTCCGGCTCGTGGACGACATTTTTTCCCACGCTCGGGTGATTTGCTGGTGGTAGCCCGGCACCGCCAAAACTAAAGAGGCGGATATGGATTCTCAGCTCGGTATTCTCGTCAACTCCGACCGCCACCCGGAATACATACTCCGGCTGGCGCGGGCGGCCCGGGACCGGGGAAAGTCGGTGCTGGTCCACTTTTCCGGAGCCGGCATTCGCCTGGCCGACGGTCCATTTTGTTCTGCGCTGTCGGATCTGGCCGAGCTTTCGGCGGATCCAAATGGGGGAGGCGTTGGCAGGCCCCCCGCGGTTTCCGGGGTCGGTCTTTCCGACTTTCTGCGGCGCTGCGATCGGTGCGTTGTGTTTTGACCCGCCCGGCGTTTCGGCAGCGGTCGGCGGGGGCACCTTCTGTTAACCCTCGTTGTTCAGCAAGATTAACACTTCGTTAACAGGCCGCCGCCGGCCCTCCGGCGAATCGAATTGGAAAAACATTTAATTACAGTAACTTGAAGTATTTTTGAAAAAAACCGCCTTGTTGGCATGGGGGTTGCTCTATATGGCGCCTGACCACCAGCGATGGAACGGTCAAACAAACGGAAACACCCGATTTCATCGGACGACCCCAAAAAGACCAGAGATAACGGAAAGGAGAGTTCATCATGTTCGGTTGGAAAAAGCTTTTCATCGTAGCCGTGTCGATCCTGCTGACCGCCAGTTTTGTGGCGCCGGCTGTGGCCATGGACCAGGGAAACAAGCGGAAGGGCAAATACATCTATCGGAAGGTCTTTAAGGCCTGCTACGAGCGCGGTGCAGTGGCTTCTGAAAAGCCGGCGCTCAATCCCGACGCCAAGACCCAGGCCGAGTGGACCGAGATGTTTGAAGCGAAAGACTTTGCCGAGTTCGGATGCGATCAGGAGTTTGCGGCGCTGGCCCAGGACGACCTGGTCGACATCTACACCTATCTTCATGCCCACGCGGCCGACTCTCCGACGCCGCTCAAATGCAAATAACATCGCCGGTGCGATTTTATAAAAGCTTTGCCGGACGCAAAAATTGAAACGGAAAGGAAGGAAACAATGAAACTCCGCAACCTGGTTGTAATGATTGCCGCCCTGGCGCTGCTGATCCCCGCAGGCGCCGGCAGTCTCGCTGCGGCCGACACCCCCGACTGGATGTTCCACGATATCGTCGAAGCCGATTTTGTGGCCCAGCACGTCAAGGTGCCGCCGGCAGCGGATGTGATGATCATCGACTCCCGGCCCAAGCAGGCCAAGTACGACAAGGGGCACATCCCCGGCGCCGTGAGCATTCCGGACACCTCGTTCGACGACCACGTGGCCAAGTTGCCCGCCGACAAGGACACCCTGCTGATTTTTTACTGCGGCGGACTGAAATGCAAGCTGAGCCACAAGTCGGCCAAGAAGGCCGAGGCCCTGGGCTACACCAACGTCAAGGTTTTTGCCAAGGGCTTTCCCGGATGGATGGCCGTGGCGGGGAACTATGCGGAAGTGGCGGCCGAATATGTCGCCCAGAACCTCGCTGCCGGCGACCCGATGCTGCTGGTCGACGCGCGCCCCAAGCAGGCCAAATACGACAAGGGCCACATTCCCGGCTCGGTGAGCATCCCGGACACCCGGTTCGATGACCTCAAGGGGATGCTTCCGGCCGACAAGGATTTCCCGATCGTCTTTTACTGCGGCGGTACAAAGTGCAAGCTGAGCCACAAGTCGGCGAAAAAGGCCATGGACCTCGGCTACACCAATGTGAAGGTATTTGCCGATGGGTACCCGAAGTGGGTCGCCCTCTACGGCGAGGGAGCCGCAGCCGTCGCCGCCGTAAAGGGCGGAGCAGAAGAAGGCAGCATCGACATCGAGACTTTCAAGGAGATCGTCACCCAGCGGCCCGACAGCGTCTACCTGATCGACGTCCGGGATCCGGACGAGTTTGCCACCGGCAGCCTGAAAACGGCCCGGAACATCCCGGTGGACACCCTCGAAGACAAGCTTCCGGAGCTCGCCGCCGACAAGCCGATCATCTACGTCTGCGGCACCGGTGCCCGGAGCGGCGAAGCCTACTACATGACCCGGGATCTTCGTCCGGAAATCAAGGAAGTCTACTATCTGGAGAGCGAGCTGACCGTGAACAAGGACGGCTCCTTTTCGATCAACCCCCCGACGAGCGGATAAGCAGCGGCCCGGAGCGGCCGGGAAGATCCTTTTCCGGCCGCTGCGGACCGGCGCCGTTTGTTGTACGCTGAACCGCGGAGATAGAGGATATGAAAGCCGATTATCGGAACCTTCTGTGCTTTTTGCTGCTCGTGCCGGCGCTGCTGCTGGCCCAGAGCAGCCCCGCGCCCGCATCCACGGAAGCGGAAGCGGAGGTGGCCCCGGGCCGGTCCATGGCCCATCAGACCACCATCAAGTACCAGCTCTGGAACACCGTCGACCACTCCCAGCACAAGGCGCTCCAGCAGTCCTTCAAAAACGGGGCACAGATCACCGAGGCCTGCCTGTCGTGTCACAACGACGCCGCCGCGCAGTTCAAGGAGACGATCCACTGGACCTGGAAGTTTGCCGAGGACAAGGGCAAGGCCGGCTACTCGCTGAACAACTTTTGCATCTCCACCAACAACGGCGCCGACAAGGGATGCTTCAAGTGCCACCCGGGCTGGGGGAAAACCACCGAGGCGATCAATTGCCTGGCCTGCCACGGCCGCACCGATTTTAATTTCGAAGAGGCCTTCGAGGATTACAAGGTTTTTTCCTCCGACACCGAGGACGCCGAAGCCCAGGAGCTGGCTGAGATGATCCAGGAAGACATCGCCTCTGCCGCCCAGAAGGTGGGGCTGCCGGAGCGGAAGAACTGCGGGTCCTGCCACTTCAACGGCGGCGGCGGAGACGGCGTCAAGCACGGCGATCTCGATACGTCGCTGGCAAAGCCCAACAAGTCGCTGGACGTTCACATGGGCACCGACGGCCAGGATTTCACCTGCACCCGCTGCCACACCACGGTAAAGCACAATGTCGCCGGCCGGATGTACACCGCCCCGGCCTATACCGAGCGAAAGAGCCTGATCGAAGACGACCTGACCGCCAAGATCACCTGCGAGTCGTGCCACAGCAGCACCCCCCACAGCGAGTCGAGCGATGTCGGGGAAAAGGCCAACGACCACACGGACAAGGTGGCCTGCCAGAGTTGTCACATCCCGAACTTTGCCCGGGTCAACCCGACCAAGATGTCCTGGGACTGGTCCACCGCCGGAAAGCTCAAGGACGGAAAGCCCTACACCACCGAGGACCGGTTCGGCAAACACGACTACATGAGCATCAAAGGCACGATGACCTGGGACAAGAACGTGGAACCCGAATACTTCTGGTTCAACGGCTCCATCGACAGCGTGACGGTCAAAGACGCCGTCGACCCGTCGGGCACCGTGGCCGTCAGCCATCCGGTGGGAAGCCCGGACGATCCCCAGTCGCGGATCTTTCCGTTCAAGGTCCACCGGGGCAACCAGCCCTACGACAAGGTCAACAAGACGCTGCTTGCGCCGCTGCTGTCCACCCCCAAGGGGTTCTGGACCACCTTCGACTTGCAGGACGCCATCTCCCGGGGTCAGCAGGCGCTCGGGGTGCCCTTTTCGGGCCAGTATGACTTTGTCGAGACCACCTACGTGTTTCCCACCACCCACATGGTGGCGCCGAAGGAAAACGTCGTCGCCTGCACCGAGTGCCACGACCGCGCCGAGAGCCGGGTGGCGAACCTGACCGGGTTTTACATGCCCGGCCGGGATTACAACCACTGGATCAACACCATCGGCTGGATCCTGGTCCTGGGCTCCCTGGTGGGGGTCTCCCTCCACGGGCTGGGCAGGATTTTCTCCAGCAGCGCCAACGGCAAAGGCCGAAAGGAGAACGGTCATGACCGGTAACAAGATGACCCTCATCTACCTCTACACCCGCTACGAGCGGTTCTGGCACTGGCTCCAGGCGGCCCTGATCCTCCTGCTGCTGGTCACCGGATTTGAGGTCAACTCCGGCGTGGGGCTGTTCGGCTTCCAGACCGCGGTGACCGTGCACAACTATGCGGGGTTGACCTGGCTCATCGCCTTTGCCTTCTTCGTGTTCTGGCTGTTTACCACCGGCGAGTGGAAGCAGTACATTCCGACCACGAAAAAGATGCTGGCCGTGATGCGCTATTATGCCTACGGCATCTTCCGCGGCGAGGCCCATCCGGTGCCCAAGCGCAAGGAGGCCAAACACAACCCGCTGCAGCGGCTGACCTACCTGGGCCTGGCCGCAGCGCTCCTGCCCGTTCAGATGGCCACCGGGTTTCTCTACTGGGGCTACAACTCCTGGGGAGACTGGGGCCTTTCGGGGCTCACGCTCCAGATCGTGGCCCTGGTGCACACCGCCGGCGCCTTTGCCATCTTGAGCTTCCTGGTCGTCCACCTGTACATGACCACCACCGGTCACAAGGTCACCGCCCACGTCAAGGCGATGGTCACCGGCTGGGAGGAGGTCGAAAAAGACGAAAAGATCGAGGAATGGGAGCAGCGGGCCGGCGTGCCCACGAATGCATAAACAAGTCCAACAAGCCGAACGACAACCCCCGATCACCCAAAAGCGTCCCCCCTGAGAAACAGGGGGGACGCTTTTTTTTCGGGGGGTGGGAACAAAACAGAGAAGCCCCCGGAATCCGTCGACGGAAACCGGCCCCGACCTCGCGATTCGGGCTCCTGCGAGCCCGGGCGGTCCCGGTATTCGGGGTGCTGCGGTTGGGCTTTAAAAATTTAAAGATGACAGTTTGTTGACATTTATCCGAGGGGGGGCGGAAAAGGAGAGGGCGATTCCGGATAAAATCCTCTTTTCTTGCACCCTGGAAAGGCATACAGTCCTTGCGTCCGGGACCATTGCCCTATAGAAGAAGCGATGGCCCATCTGGAGCCCCTTGCAGGGCCATTTTTTTCTGTAGGTACCACACCGGTTGTTCCCCGGATTGCATGTTCGGCAGCGATTTTTGCAGAGCCGGGGGACAACCAAGAACGCTTCGACCCAGAAATGTCGGGCGGCAGCCGGAATCCGAGTCGGCTCGTCACGCTGAGAAAAGCCAGGCCGTTGCAGCAGGCCCGGGCGAGCCGCATCGCTGATTTCGAGTGATACGCCGTCCCGGGATGCTGAAAGGAAAGTGCCATGATCAAAATGTTAAAGTGGGCAGAAAACCGGTTCATTCCGACCGATACCATCGAACGACATTGCCTGATCAATGTCATCGGCCCTGAAAAAGGCGAGCTGGAGAAGCTGTCAAAAGAAATGCGCATTCCTCAGGACTTTTTGACCGATCCGCTCGATATCGATGAAAGGGCAAGGATCGAAACAGAAGACGGCGTTCGGCTCATCGTGCTGAGACTGCCGAAATTCTCCGGAAACGGTTCGGACATCCCTTTTACGACATTTCCGGCAGGTATCATTCTCACCAGGAATGATACCATCGTCGTCGTCAGCACCTCCGATATCACAGAAAGTTTGGACCTGTGCAGCGGCAGGACGAAGAGCATCACCGACGGCAAAAGGAGCAGCATCGTTCTTGAGATCTTCCTGAAAACCGCCCTTCTCTACCTCCGACACCTGAAGGAGATCAACCGGCGCACCGGAGAAATTGAGGGAGAATTGCAGAAGTCTCTGAAAAACGAGGAGCTCATACGTCTTTTGAATATCGAAAAAAGTCTCGTTTTCTTCACGACCTCCCTGAAATCCAACGAGCTGATGATGGAGCGGCTGATGAAAACGGAACTGCTGAAACTGACACCCGAAGACAAAGACCGGCTTGAAGATGTGCTGATCGACAACCGGCAGGCCATCGAAATGGCCAACATCTACAGCAACATCTTGAGCGGAATGATGGATGCGTTTGCATCGGTGATCTCGAACAATTTGAATGTTGTCATGAAAATTCTGACATCCATAACCATCATCTTGATGATTCCGACACTGACGGCAAGCATTTACGGGATGAACATCGAACTTCCATTTCAGCATTCGTCGTTTGCTTTTGATATCGTGACAGGGATTTCATTCATCGGGTCATTGATCTGTGTCCTGATATTCATGAAGAAAAGATGGTTCTAACGGGACATCG